>JAPPQJ010000117.1:0-22467 GCA_028817015.1 Gammaproteobacteria bacterium | reverse complement strand
TACGCGCCCATCGTCTCGGACTGGAGCAACTTCGAAACCTGGCAGGAAAACGGCCGGAAAACCGCCGCCCGGCGCGCCCATGCGTTGTATCAGGAGGTTCTGGAAAACTACACGCCCCCGCCCCTCGACCCCGGCGTGCGCGAGCATCTCGAGGCTTATGTGGCCAAACGCCGCACCCGGATTAAGCCGGGCTGGTGACGCGCCGGCGGCGGTCCGGCGCCCCAATTGCCGGCTCACCCTCCGCTGATGCCCGGCAGCCCGTAAGCCTCCGGCGCAAACTCCGGCAGCGAGTCGATAATCAAGTCAGCCCCGGCGTAGCGGGATTTTTCCATGTTCGGGTCGGGCACGGCGATGACTCGCATGCGCGCGGCGAGGCCGGCCGCCAGGCCCTGGGGGGAGTCTTCAAACACCAGCGTCGACTCAGGGTCGGCGCCGAGCCGGGCGGCGGCGGCGATGAAGATATCGGGCGCCGGTTTGCCGCGCGCGACTTGCGGGTCGTCTCCGCACACCACGGTGTCCATCAGGTCGAACCAGGCGCGGTGGCGGGCGGTTTTGAGGTTGAACAAATCGCGCCCGGAACTGGTCGCCACCGCCATCGGCACGCGGTGGCGGTGCAGGTGGCGCACCAGGCGCTCGGCGCCGGGCAGGGCGTCGCAGGCGGCGAAGGCGCGCTGCGACAGTTTGCAGCGCTCGGCCAAATATTGCCCGGCGCTAATCGGCAGTTGCAGTTGCTCCACCAGGAAACGCGCCGAGTCGAGCGCCGGGCGGCCGATCATTTGCGCCTTCAAGTCCCAGTCGTAGGTTTTGCCGAATCTCCCCACGATTTCGCGGGTCACGGCGGTGTAGATGATCTCGGTGTTCAGCAGCAACCCGTCCATGTCAAACAGGATGTGCGTGGCGGGGGGGCGCGGCGGCATCGGGCGAGGGCGGTCAGGCGCGCATTTTTCCGCCCGACGGGTCGTATAACGCCTGCGCGGTCATCCGCGCCGGGCGCCGTTCGCCGAGCAGTTCAACTTCAAACGCCTGTCCGTGCGCGGCTAATTGCGCCGGCACATAGCCAAGCGCCACGCTTTTTTTGCAGTGGTGGGCGTAGCCGCCGGAGGTGACATAGCCGACGCATTCGCCGTTGTGAAAAATGGCTTCGTCGTGTGAGGCGTCCAGGTCGTCGGTGTCCACCACCAGGGTGACCAGCCGCTTGCCGGCCCCGTCCTGTTGCTGCTTAAGCGCGGCGGCGCGGCCGATGAAATCAACCCCTTTGTCGAAATCGATGAAGCGGTCGAGGCCGGCCTCGATGGCGTTGAAATCCGGGCGGTAGTCCAGGGTCCACACGCCCCAGTTTTTTTCCAGGCGCAGCGACATCAGCGCGCGCGCGCCGTATAACCGCAGCCCCAATCCTTCGCCGGCCGCTTCGATAGCCTCGAACAATTTCAACTGATAGGGCGGTGCGCAGTAAATCTCGTAGCCGAGTTCGCCGGAAAACGACACCCGCGCCAACAGCGCCGGAATGCCGCCAACCGCGGCGCGCCGGATGTCGCGGAAGCGCAGCGCGTCGCCGGAAACTTGCTCGCGGGTCATCCGCGACAGCAATTGGCGGGCGCGGGGGCCGGCGATGGCCATGCCGTGCCAGGCGTCCGAGGCGTTGCGGTAGTGAACGCCGGCGCCGGGCAAATGCGCCTCAAACCACCGCCGGTGCATTTCCTGGACGGCGCCGGAGCCGAACAGCATGAAATGGTCGTCGGCCAGCCGCGCCACCGACAAGTCGCCGTATAAGCGGCCCCTCGGCGTCAGCAGCGGGGTCAGCGCCAGGCGGCCGCGCGCCGGCAGTTTAGCGGCCAACATGCGGTCCAAAAACGCCTCCGCGCCCGGCCCGGTGACCTCGTGCTGAGCGAAGTTGGCGATCTCCAACGCGCCGACCGCTTCGCGCACCGCGGCCACCTCCGCGGCCACGAACTGGAAAGCGTTGGAGCGCCGCAGGGTTGGCGTCTCCTGCGCGTTGGCCGGTGAATCGGCGAACCACAGCGCGTGCTCCAGCCCGAAACCGGCGCCCATGACCGCGCCCTTGCCGAGCAAACGGTCATACAGGGCGGTGGTTTTCTGGCGGCGGCCCAGCGGCAATTCCTCGTTGGGATAACTGATTTGGAAGCGCCGCGTGTAGTTTTCGGCGGATTTGATGGTGCCGTATTCGGGGGTGGCGAATTCGCCGAAGCGGGCGATGTCCATCGCCCACACATCCACCGACGGCTCACCCTCGACCATCCATTCGGCCAGGCACAGCCCCACCCCGCCGGCCTGGCAGAAACCCGCCATCACGCCCACCGCCACCCAGTAGTTGGCCAGCCCCGGCAGCGGGCCGATCATCGGATTGCCGTCGGGGCCGAAGGTGAACGGGCCGTTGACCACATTCTTGATGCCGGCGCGCGCCAACGCCGGGATGCGCTTAAAGGCCAGGTCCAGGCGCGCCGACACCCGCTCCAGATCGGGCTCCAGCAATTCGTGGCCGAAGTCATCCGGCGTGCCATCCACCTTCCACGGCGTGGCCTGCGGCTCATAAGTGCCGAGCAGCAGGCCGTGCTGCTCCTGGCGAAAATACAGGTTGGCCTCGTAGTCGATGCCGCACGGCAGTTCGCGCCCGGCGGCTTCGATTTCGGCGATGGGCTCGGTGATCAGGTAATGGTGCTCCATCGGCTGCACCGGCAATTCCACGCCGGCCAACCGCCCGACTTCGCGCGCCCACAGCCCGGCGGCGTTGACCAGCAATTCGGCGTTGATGGTGCCGGCTTCCGTGACCACATCCCAGCGGCGGTCGGGGCGCCGGCGGGTCTCCAGCACCGGGGTTTGCGTGCGCCAGGCGGCGCCTAAGGCCCTGGCCGCTTTGGCATAAGCGTAGGTGACGCCGGACGGGTCGATGTGGCCGTCCAGCGGGTCATACAACGCGCCTAAATAGTGCTTCGGCTCGACCAGCGGGTGCATGCGCGCCACTTCCTCGAGCGAGACGAATTCCTGGTCGAGGCCCATGTATCTGGCCTTGGAGCGCTCCTGTTTCAGGTAGTCCAGGCGCTCGGGGCTGGAGGCCAGGTAGAAACCGCCGGTCTGGTGGTGGCCGACCGACTGCCCGGAGAGTTTCTCCAGTTCCGGGTAGAGGTTGATGGTGTAGCCTTGCAGTTTGGAGATGTTGGGGTCGGAACTAATGGTGTGAATCTGCCCGGCGGCGTGCCACGACGAGCCCGAGGTCAACTCGGCGCGCTCCAGCAGCACCGCGTCCTTCCAGCCCATCCTGGCCAGGTGAAACAGGATGCTGCAACCAACCACGCCGCCGCCGATGATGACGACGCGGGCGTGGGAGGGGAGGGGTGGGGCGTTCATCGCGGGGCCTAATATAGCAAATCATTATGGGCAGTTGAGAGTGTCGCCGGCCAATGCCCGCCGCGGATTACACCGCTTGCCTGGCCGCCAAAGCCCCGCCGGGCGGCATCCCATGATCTAAAATGCGGTGACATCAAACACCCGCGCGAAGGGCGAGATTGTTACAATTCACCTCATCCGCCCGCCAGCCGCTTCAATCAAAATGGCCTCTCGCAAAACGCCCGGTTGGTTTCTCCGCATATTGGGCCTGTGTTGCGCCGTGGCATTGCCTTGTTCCACCGCGTCCGCACAGGGGGCGGGGGCCTGTATGCCGGACCTTATTGAGATTCCGTCTGAACTCCGCTCGGCGCCGCCCGCCGGCCAATCCGCCAGTTTGCCCATCCGCATCGAGGCTGACCGCATCGAAGTCGAAGACGGGAACACGGTCATTTTGCACGGCAACGCGCGGGTCATGCGGGGCCGCCGCGGTCTGTATGCCGAGCGCATCGAATATGACCGCGACGCATCCCGTGCCCGGGCGCGGGGAAATGTGGTGTTTTATACCGCCCGCGGGGATGAAGTGAGAGCCGACGCGCTGGACTTGGAAGTCAACACCTGGACCGGCGAGGCCGCCGCAGTGGCGGTCAAGATCGCCGACCGGGAGGCGACCGAATCCCTCCGGGCCGGCGGCGGCGCACCGCTGCTCGCGCGGGCGCGCGGGCGCGCACAAAGCATGCGCCTGGAAGGCGCCGATACCCAGCGCCTGACCGGGGTCAGCATGACCACTTGCGAGCCGGGCAACCGGGCGGTTGTGTTGAACGCCAGAGAGATGGTGTTCGACCACGCCAGGGGCTTCGGCACCGCCAAGTCGGTGACCGTGCGCTTGAAAGGCGTGCCGATCTTTTACTTCCCCACGCTCACCTTCCCGATCAGCGACAAGCGCAAAACCGGCTTCCTGTTCCCGTCCGCCGGTTATACCGGCAAATCCGGCTGGATGGTTGCAGCGCCGTATTACATCAACCTCGCCCCGCACTATGACGCGACCGTGACCCCGCGCATCTTAAGCCGGCGCGGCGCACAGATAGCCGGCCGTTTTCGCTACTTGAGCGCGAACGGCCGCGGCCGCGTACACGGCGAATGGCTGCCCTCGGACAACGCCTTCGACGACCAGGACCGCCATGCGCTCGGGTATCAGCACCATCATCGGTTTGGCCGCAACTGGAGCGCCGATGTGAACTTGCAAACCGTTTCGGACCGCGATTATGTAAGCGACTTTTCAAGTGAAATCGAAACTGTCGCCTCGAGTTACACCGCGCGCACCGCGCGCCTCGAGCATATCAGTGAGACGTTGCGCTTCAGCGCGCGGATGGCCGCCCATGATCCCGCTGACCGGCGCATCCTCAGAAACGACCGCCCCTATTCGCGTCTGCCGCAACTTAATCTGGATTGGGCGCCCCGCGGATCGGGCGTGGTGCAGGCCAGGCTGGAGGCGGAATACACCGATTTCCGGCATGACTATTGCGGGGCCGTCGGCGGCACGCCGCCGCGGGTCAAGCCCTGCGGCACGCGCCTGCGGGTCAAGCCGTCGCTGAGCGCGCCGGTCAGGCGGCGCTACGGTTATATTGAGCCTAAGATGTCGCTTCAGACGATCCGCTATTCGCTGCACCGGCGCGACCCGCTGAGCCGCGCGTCGCCGTCGGTGGATGTGCCTGTTTTCAGCATCGACAGCGGCCTGTTGTTCGAGCGGAAACTGGAGCGCGGCGGGGCGGCGTATAGACAGACCCTGGAGCCGCGGTTGTTTTATGTCAACATCCCGGAGAAACGCGCGCAGCGCACCTTCCCGAACTTTGACACCGATGAGGGCAGCGCCAGCAGTTTCGAGCACTTTTTCCGGGAAAACCGTTTTTTCGGCGGCGACCGGGTCGGCGACACCGAGCATTTGACGGTCGGCCTAAGCGGCCGCATCATCGACCACAGCGGCCGCCAGCGCTTGAAATTCGGCCTCGGACAGATCATCTATCTGCAGGACCGGGTGCTGGGGGCAAGCGCCGACGCCAAGCCCGCCACCGAGGACGTCTCGGGCTGGTTTGCCGAGTTCGACGCCGCACTTTCCGGGCGCTGGCATGCAAACGGCTTCGCGCGCCGCAATGAGCGGGGAAATGGTTTCGACTGGTTCCGCCTGGCGGCCGATTACCGGTCCCGTGAGCGGCGCAGCGCCACTTTGGCTTATACTTTCAAGGATGCCGCCGGCGAGCAGGTCAACGCCGCGTTTGCAACGCCCCCGGGCCGGCGTTGGCGACTTAAGGCGAGCGGCGCTTATTCGCTGCGCGAGGATGAAATTCGCGCGGCGGCAATCGGCGTTGATTTTAACGGGTGCTGCTGGGCCATCCGGGCCGTCGCGCAGCGCTACCTGGACGGCGACGGCGACCATAAAAACCGCCTGGTGCTGACCCTGGAACTGAACGCTCTGGGCAATTCCCGGATGTAATGACGGCACACTTTATGTATTTGCGATTCTGGTTTCTGCTGACATGCGCTTTGCCGGGGCTGTCTTCGCCGGCGGCGGCGTCCTCCATCGACAAGGTGCTGGTGGTGGTCAACGAGGAAGCCATCACCTTGAGCGAGTATCAGGCCCGCCACCAGCGCGAAATGCTCGAGCAATCCGCGCGCATCGCGCCTTTCGACGGCCGCATCGACGAGCGCATCCTGGAGCGCATGATCGACGACCGCATCCAGGCGCAGGTCGCGACTCGCCGCGGCATCACCGTGTCGCCCGCCGAAGTCGAGCAGGCGGTCGCGCAGATCGCCAGCCGCAATAACACCTCCGCAGATCAATTGTTCCGGCAGTTGGCGCGGGAGGATATTACCCGCAGCCAGTTCCAGGCCAGCATCAGGGAGCAGGAGTTGATCCGCCGGCTGTTCTGGGCCGTGGTCAATGCCCGGGTTGTGGTCAGTGACCGGGAAGTGGAAAACTATCTGGCAAGCCACCAGGAATTGACCGCTTCCGACGACCTGTTCGAGGTGTCGCATCTGCTGGTTTCCGTGAGCGGTAAAACCGACGCCGAAGCGCAGTCCGAGTATGAAAATCTGGAACACCTCCGGCAGGGGCTGCTGGAAGGGCGGCCTTTCGAGAAATTCGTGGAAGATTACTCCGACAACCCGGACAAGCGGCAAGGCGGATACCTCGGCTGGCGCAAAGTCAGCCAACTTCCGGACTCGTTTGTGGCGGCGCTGCGCCGGACCGAGGTGGACGGCATCAGCCCCATCATTCGCAGCAACAACGGCCTGCACCTGCTGAAATTGCACGCGCGCAAGAAAGAAGAGAAAATCGTCCAACAGCAGCGCATCCGCCACATCCTGATTCGCCCCGACCCGGGTTTGGACATCGAAGACGCCGGCCAACTGGCCGGCCAACTGCGCGCGCAAATCGCCGCCGGGGAGTCTTTTGAAAAGATCGCCAGAGTGCGCTCGGCTGACCAGGCCAGCGGCGCCGAGGGCGGAATGCTCGGCTGGGTCAATCCCGGTGATTTTTCGCCGGCCTTTGAGCGCGCCGCGCGCGAGTTGCCGCTTAACCAGGTCAGCGAGCCGGTGCGCACCTCGGCCGGTTATCACCTGATCGAAGTGCTCGAGCGCCGCGACAGCGACATCAGCGCGGAGTTGGCGGCGCGGCGGGCGCGGCAGATGATTTTCCAGCGCAAAGCCGGGGAATTCTACGATAACTGGTATGGCGCCCTGCGCGATTCGGCGTATATTGAGTACATCGCGGTCAATCCCGGTTAGACTCCCGGGCCGAGGTCTGCATGATCGATCAACAGAAACTGAGAGAAGCCGTCGCCGCGCTGCTGCCCGCGGAAGCGGGCCAGGCGCTGCGCGACAACATCGAGGCGGTCATCCGCAGCAATGCCGAGAACTTGAACCTGGTCACGCGCGAGCGTTTCGAGGTGCAGGAAAAGGTGCTGCAGCGAACCCGGGCGCGGGTGCGGGAACTGGAGACACGGGTCGCCGAACTGGAACAACGCCTGCAAGCGGCGGCCGGGAGCGATGAAACGCCAACGCAACCAACCGCACATCGCGCGCAAAACCCCGCAGCGGATGCGGCGGAAGAGTAGGGGGGATTAACCGGTCCGCCCGGCGGGTTGATTTCCCTCTCCCTTGATCCCCCTCCCAAAGGGACAGGGAAACGCTGCGGCTACCTCATTCCCCTCTGCCTCCGGGAGGGCCGGGGAGAGGGCGCAGGAAACAACAGTCGCCGGGCGCCCGCTTAACAGACTGCGGGCGTGGCGGGGAATAAAATCGTCGAGTCGATTTGGCATGATCCCCGCCGGGCGCATATAATGCGGCAACAGGCGGCGGGGAGCGCCGCCGCGTTAACGAAACCCCAGTCAACCCGACAACCTCAGGCGCCAGGGAGGCCAGCCATGTCACTCGCCATCGTATACAGCCGCGCCGAATCCGGCGCCGATGCCCCCGAAGTTACGGTCGAGGTTCATTTAGCGCGCGGTCTGCCGCAGTTTTCCATCGTCGGCCTGCCGGAAACCGCGGTCAAGGAAAGCCGCGACCGGGTGCGCGGCGCGATTTTGAACTCCAACTTCGAGTTTCCGCTGCAGCGCATCATCGTCAACCTGGCGCCGGCCGACCTGCCCAAGGAAGGCGGCAGATTCGACCTGCCCATCGCCATCGGCCTGTTGGCCGCCAGCCGCCAGGTGCGCGGAGACGACATCGCCTGCCATGTGTTTCTGGGCGAACTGGCGCTAAGCGGCGCGCTGCGCGACATCCGCGGCGCGCTGATCGCCGCCTTGTCGCTGCGCCGCACCGGCGCCAAACTGGTGCTGCCGGCGGGCAGCGCCGCGCAGGCCGCGTTAGTCAGCGGCGTGGAGGTATACGGCGCGCATTCGCTGCTGCAAATTTGCGCGGCGCTCAACCGACAGGACACGCTGCCGGCGGTCGCGCCCGACCCCCGCGCCGACCCGGCCGCGGTGGCCGAGATGGCCGAAGTCATCGGCCAGCCGTTCGCCAAGCGCGCGCTGGAGGTGGCCGCCGCCGGCGCCCACAGCGTGCTCATGACCGGGCCGCCGGGCACCGGCAAAACCATGTTAGCCAACCGCCTGCCCGGCATCCTGCCGCCCCTGAGCGAGGCCGAGGCGCTGGAGGCGGCCGCCATGCAGTCGCTGGGCCAGGGCGGCTTCAACCCCGCCGACTGGATGCGCCGGCCGTTCCGCGCGCCGCATCACAGCGCCTCGAGCGCCGCGCTCATCGGCGGCGGCAGCGTGCCGCGCCCGGGCGAAATTTCGCTGGCCCACAACGGCGTTTTGTTTTTAGACGAGTTGCCGGAGTTCGACCGCAAGACCCTGGAGGCGCTGCGCGAGCCGTTGGAGTCGGGCGAAATCAACATCTCCCGGGTGGCCCGGCAGACCCGCTACCTGGCTGATTTCCTGCTGGTGGCCACCTCCAATCCGTGTCCGTGCGGCTACTTGGGCGATGCGTCCGGCAGGTGCCGCTGCACGCCGGAGCAGGTGCAGCGCTACCGCATGCGCTTGTCGGGTCCGTTGCTGGACCGCATCGACATCCAGGTCGAGGTCCCGCCGGTGCGTTACCGGGCGCTTAGCCGGGCGCAGCCCGGCGCCGCCGAAGAGATGAGCGAAGCGATTCGCCGGCGCGTGGTGGCGGCCCGCAAACGCCAGCGCCGGCGCCAGGGCAAAACCAACAACCTGCTGCAGGGCCGGGAAATCGACCGCATCTGCGAAATCGACGCGCCCGGGCATCAGCTGCTGGAACAGGCGATGAACCGCCTCGGCCTGTCGGCCCGCGCCTATCACCGCATCCTCAAAATCGCGCGCACCCTGGCCGACTTGGGCGGGCAGGGGCCCATCACCCCGGAGCACCTGTCGATGGCGATCAAACTGCGCTGTTTCGACCAGAGCGCGAAGTAACCGCGCGCCTGGACCGGCTTACACCCAGCGAAAAACGCCGACGGCAAACAGGATGGAAACCCCCAGCGGGGCCAGCAGCGGCGGGCCGAACAGTCCGAGCCACGCCAGGTGAATGATGACGCCGCCGAGGACCGAGATGAACAACCGGTCGCCGCGGGTGGTGTCGAGGCCGAGGATGCCCCTGCGCGGGCCGCCGCCGGGGGCGAATTTTTCCCACAGCGTCATGGCCACCAGGGCCAGCGCCAGCAGCGCGAAGAACGCGGCGGTCGGCCAGGTCCACGCCATCCACGACAGGTCGGGCATCAGGGTTTCCCGGTGGCGCGTTTCATACCCGGCCCAGGGCGAAGCCCCTGGCGATGTGATGGCGCACGAACCAGATGACGATGGCGCCGGGAATGATGGTCAGGGCGCCGGCGGCGGCCAGCAGGCCCAATTCATAGCCGGAGGTGCTGGCGGTGCGCGTCATGGTGGCGGCGATGGGTTTGGCGGCCACCGAGGTGAGGGTCTTGGCCAGCAGCAGTTCCACCCACGAAAACATGAAGCAGAAGAAGGCGGCGACGCCGATGCCGGCGGTGATGGTGGGGATGAAAATGCGAACGAAGAATTTGGGGAACGAGTAGCCGTCGATGAATGCGGTCTCGTCCAGTTCCCTGGGCACGCCGGCCATGAAGCCTTCCAAAATCCACACCGCCAGCGGAATGTTGAACAGGCAGTGGGCGAGGGCCACGGCGACCGGCGTGTCGAACAGGCCAATCGACGAATACAACTGAAAGAAGGGCAGGGCGAACACCGCCGGCGGCGCCATGCGGTTGGTCAGCAGCCAGAAAAACAGGTGCTTGTCGCCGAGGAAGCGGTATCTGGAAAACGCATAGGCGGCCGGCAGCGCGAAACTGACCGAGATGACGGTGTTGAGCAGTACATAACTGAGCGAGTTGATGTAGCCGTTATACCAGGTCGGGTCGGTGAAAATGGTGCGGTAGTTGTCCAGCGTGAACTCGGCCGGCCACAGGCTGAACGAGCCGAGGATTTCGTTGGTGGTCTTGAAAGACATGTTGACCAGCCAGTAAATCGGCAACAGCAGAAACAGGATATACAGGGCCGGCGCCAGATATTTAATGCGGCTCATGAGCGCTCCTCGCCCCGCATCATCAGGGTGTGGAAAACCCAGCACAGCAGCAGGATGATGATGAAATAGATGAGCGACATGGCGGCCGCCGGGCCCAGGTCGAACTGGCCGAGGGCGATTTTCACCAGGTCGATGGACAAGAAGGTGGTGGCGTTGCCGGGCCCGCCGCCGGTCAGCACGAACGGCTCGGTGTAGATCATGAAACTGTCCATGAACCTCAGCAGGATGGCGATGGTCAATACGCGCTTGAGTTTGGGCAGTTGAATGTGGCGGAAAATCTGCCAGTTGCCGGCGCCGTCGATTTTACCCGCCTGATAATAGGCGTTCGGGATCGCGCACAGGCCGGCGTAGCACAGCAGCACCACCAGCGAGGTCCAGTGCCAGATGTCCATCAGGATGACGGTAAACCAGGCCGACAGCGGCTGGCGGGTGAAGTTGTAATCGATTCCCAAAGCGTTGATGCCGCGCCCTAACAGGCCGATGTCGGGCAGCGCAAAAATGTTCCACATGGCGCCGACCACATTCCACGGGATCAGCAGCGGCAGCGCCATCAGCACCAGGCAGACCGACACGCCGATGCCCTTGCGCGGCATGCAAAGGGCGATGGCGATGCCCAGCGGAATCTCGACCGCCAGCACGATGCCGGTGAAAATCAACTGGCGGTAGAGCGCGGCGTGAAATCTGTCGGATTGCAGGATTTGCAGATACCACCTCGTTCCCTCCCAGAAAAACACATTGTCGCCGAAGGTCTCCTGGAAGGAATAATTAACCACCGTCATCAGCGGGATGACCGCGTTGAAAGCCACCAGCGCCACCACCGGCAGCACCATCCACCAGGCCTTTTGATGAGTCACGCGGTGGTTCATGAGGCCGCCGGCGGGTGCAACCAGCCGTCCACATAGACATGCGTGCGGGCGCGCTCAAAGGCCGCGCGCGCGCCCGCAACGGGGGCGGGCAACCGGGCGCTTTCGGGCAGGTAGATTTTGAACGCAATGCCGTGCAGTTGCGCTTCCACGATGCGGTAACGCCCGACATCGCTGACCTTGCGCACCTCCACCGGGAAACCGTCGGCGCACAAACGGATGTGCTCGGGGCGCACGCCGACTTCCAGGGTGGCGCCGCGCTCCACCGCGGGGATGATGGCGGAGAGATCGGCATCGACCGGAATCTGCTGCCGGCCGATGTGCAGCGCGTTGTCGCGGATGGCCGCCGGGAAGCGGTTCATGCCCGGGGAGCCGATGAAATGCCCGACAAAAGTGTGCTCCGGGCGCTCGAACAGCGCCTCCGGCGAGCCGCTTTGCACCACCCGGCCCTGGTGCAGCAAGACGATCCGGTCGGCCAGGGTCAGGGCCTCGGTTTGATCGTGGGTTACATAGATCATGGTGAAGCCGAAGCGCTGATGCAATTGCTTTAGTTTCGAGCGCAACTGCCACTTAAGATGCGGATCGATGACCGTCAGCGGCTCGTCGAGCATGATGACATTGACATCCGAGCGAACCAGGCCGCGCCCCAGCGAGATTTTCTGTTTGCCGTCCGCGCCCAGCCGGTGCGCGCGGCGCTCCAGGGTCGGGCCGAGTTCGAGCATGTCCGCCACTTCGCGCACCCGCGCTTCGACCGCGCTTTCATCCAGGCCGCGGTTGCGCAGCGGAAAGGCCAGATTCTGAAAAACCGTCATGGTGTCGTAGACCACCGGGAACTGAAAAATCTGGGCGATGTTGCGCCCCACCGGACTGAGCGCGGAAACATCCTCGCCGTCGAACAAAATCCTGCCGCCGGTCGGCGACAGCAACCCGGAGATGATGTTGAGCAGGGTTGATTTGCCGCATCCCGAGGGCCCGAGCAGCGCATACGAGCCGCCATCCTCCCACACCAGATCGATGCCCTTGAGCGCCCAGTCCTCATCGGCCTGCGGGTTCGGCACATAACTGTGGGTCAGGTTTTCCAGCACGATTTGCGCCATCACGCCGGCCCCCCCGCGGCCACCCGGTTGCCCTCGGCGTCAAACAGGAAACAGCGCAGCGGGTCAAAATACAGGGGCGTGTCGCTGCCTGCCTCCAGGGTGTGCACGCCGTGCAGTTGGGAAACCCACTGGTATCCTTTAATGCTGACATGCAGCAGGCTTTCCGAGCCGTTGATTTCGCTGATGTCGACGCGCCCCTTCAAGCGCACGCTGTGCGGTGCGGCGCGATGCAGCAGCAACTGGTGCGGGCGCAAACCCAACAGGTAGCGGCCGTTCGCCAGATGCCGGTAGCGCGCGTCCACCGGCCAGTGGATGTCCGCATCGATGCTAAAGCGGCCGTCTGATTTTTCCACCTCGGCGCAGTTCAGCGGCGGGTCGGAAAAGGTCGCCGCCGAAACCCGGTTGGCCGGCTCCTTGAAGACTTGGTGGGTCGCGCCGTATTGGCATACCCGGCCCTCGTGCAACGCCGCGGTATGCCCGCCGAGCAGCAGCGCCTCGCCCGGCTCGGTGGTGGCATAAACCACGGTGGTGCCGCTGCCGGCGAACAGCCCGGGCAACTCCTCGCGCAATTCCTCGCGCAGTTTGTAGTCTAAATTGGCCAGCGGCTCATCCAGCAAAATCAGGCGCGCCCGCTTAACCAGCGCGCGCGCCAACGCCAGGCGCTGCTGCTGGCCGCCGGACAATTCGTGCGGGTAACGCCGCAGCAGCGGGGTTAGTTGCAGCAACTCGCAGACTTCGCTGACGCGCCGCTTAATGCGCGCATCGCAATGGCCGGCGATTTTCAGCGGCGAAGCGATGTTGTCATAGACGCGCCAGTTGGGGTAGTTGATAAACTGCTGATACACCATGGCGATATCGCGCTGCCGCACCGGCAGACCGGTGACGTCCTTGCGCTCAAACCATATCCGGCCGGAACTGGGTTTTTCCAGGCCCGCCATCAGCCGCAGCAGGGTGGTTTTGCCGGCTAAAGTCTTGCCTAACAGGATGTTGAAGGCGCCGGACCGGAGTTTCAGCGAGGTCGGATGAATCCAGGTTTCGCGGCCTTCCTGTTTGCTGACATCGATGAGCTCGATTTGCATGCCGGCTGCCTCGGTGCCTCAGCATCCCCGGTTGACGCGGCCCAATGCCGGCGACTTGCGGCTGACGTTGGGGTGGTTGAAGCGCGCATCCAACCACTCCTGCAGCCCCGCCACCTCGCGCGCCTCGAAGCGCAGCCCCAGCTTGGTGCGCCGCCACAGAATGTCCTCGGCGCTGCCGGCCCATTCGTGTTCGACCAGGTAGGCGGCTTCAGTCTCGTATAACCCGTGGCCGAAATGCCGGCCCAAATCGCCGATGGCGGCGGCGTCGCCAAGCATCTTGAATGCCTGGTCCGCATAGGCGGACAGATACCGCTCGCGCAACGATGGAGGCAGGAAGGGGTAGGTTTTGCTCAATGCTTCGACGATTTCATCGGCGGCCATTCGATCACCCCCGGGCAGCGGCGCAGCGGCCGTCCACGGCGGTTTGATGGCGGGAAAATACGGCGTCAATTCAGCCAGCACGGCTTCGGCCAAACGCCGGAAAGTGGTCAGTTTGCCGCCGTAGACGGTCACCATCGGCGGTTGCCCGGGGTCGAGGCGGATGCTGTAGTCGCGTGTGGCTTCGCGCAAACTGTCGTCGCTGCCGTCGTCATACAGCGGGCGCACGCCGCTGTATGACCAGACCACATCTTCGGGGGTGAGGGCGACGGTGAAATATCGCGCCACGGTCGCGCACAGATAATCGGTTTCGGCGGGCGTGATGCGCGTTTTGGCCGGGTCGCCGTGATATTCGGCTTCGGTGGTGCCGACCAGCGCCCAATCGCGCTCAAACGGAATCACGAACACCACGCGGCGGTCGCGGTTTTGCAGGATATAGGCGTGCTCGCCGGCGAACCACTTTTTGACCACGATGTGGCTGCCCTGCACCAATTTGACGCCGGTGCCGCGCCGCCCCGCCGCCGCCGCTGACTGCACGCCGGCAGGGGCGGTAAACCCTTTATCCACCCACGGCCCGGTCGCATTCACCAGCGCTTTGGCGCGCACCGACGCCCGGCCTCCGCGCGCATCGTTCAACGCAATGTCCCACAGGCCGTCGACGCGGGCCGCCGATTGGCCATGGGTGCGCGTCTCGACCACGGCGCCGAGGCGGCGCGCGTCGGCGGCGGCGGCGATCACCAGCCGCGCATCGTCAACCCAGCAATCGGCGTATTCAAAGCCCACGGAAAATTCGGCTTTCAAGGCCGCGCCGCCGGGGTGGGTGGCCAGGTTAACCTGCCGGCTGCGCGACAAACTGCGTTTGCCACCGAGCACATCATACAGCAGCAATCCTGCGCGAAGCAGCCACGCCGGACGCAATCCCGGGTGGTGGGGCAGCAAAAAACGCAGCGGCGTGATCAGGTGCGGCGAGTTTTTCAGCAGCGTTTCGCGCTCGCGCAGCGATTTACTCACCAGTCTGAACTGATACTGTTCGAGGTAGCGCAGCCCGCCGTGAATCAATTTGGAACTGGCCGAGGAGGTGGCGCCGCCGAGGTCGGCCTGCTCGCACAAAAACACCTTCAGCCCGCGCCCGGCGGCGTCCCGGGCGATGCCGCAGCCATTGATGCCGCCGCCGATGACGGCGATGTCATACACCGGGCTGCCGCCGTCTTCAGTCACCCGCTGGTTCGGCAATTTTGACCGTCACTTGATGCTTGCGGCAGTGCTCCAGGAAGGCGGCCGGGGGCGGGGTGTCGGTGACCCAGTAGTCGAGCGCGCCGATGTGGCATACGCGGTGCGGCGCGCTGCGCTCAAACTTGACCCGGTCGGCGACTAAAATCACGCTCCTCGCATTGGCGATGATCGACTGGGTAACCTGCACTTCGCGGGCGTCAAAATCCAGCAGCGTACCGTCGAGGTCAAGGGCCGAGACGCCGATGACGGCAAAATCCACCTTGAAACGGGCCACGAAATCGGCCGCCGATTGGCCGACAATGCCGCCATCTTCGGGGCGAACCAAACCGCCGGCGGCCAGTACCCTGATGTGTTGATTCGGCAGCAGCGTGTTGATGACATTGAGGTTGTTGCTGATCACCAGCAAGCCGCTGCGCCCGGCCAGGTGGTTGGCGACCTGTTCGGTGGTGGTGCCAATGTTGATGAGCAGCGAGCAGTCGCCGGGAATGAGAGCGGCCGCGGTGCGGCCGATGCGCTGTTTCTCCGGGGAACACAGCGCCCGGCGCTCCGCATAGCCAAGATTGGCGACGCCGTCAAAGACGGCGGCGCCGCCGTGGATGCGCTGCAGATGATGCCGGTTGCACAGGCGGTTCAAATCCCGCCGAATGGTCTGCGGGGTGACGGTGAACCGCCTGGCCAGGGAATCGACCTGCACGCTGCCGCGCTCCCTGGCATGGGCCAGGATGCGCCGCTGCCTGACACTCAATTCGGGAGAGTCGGAGAAGGCGGGCAGCGGCGGGTGGGTGTACCCGGTCATGCGCTCGGCGATGCCCGGATGGCGGGCGCCGCCGATGCGCACAAGCGCGGAAAAATGCCGGCCGGTTTAGTTGGATGACCAGCGTTTGACCAGTTCATCATAATCGACCGTTTCACCGCGCGGCTTTTCGTTGTCAAGCTTGGCTTTGGGAGAGCCGGGCATGTTGAGCCATTCGGCCGCGCTTTTCTTTGCGTTAAGCCTCGGGCCGCAGCCGCCATAAGTCGATGCTCGCTCGTCGGCGGCCTGCATGCGCTCCATGGTGGTGTCCATTTCCTCGGCCAGCCGGTCCATGGCCTGCTGCGGGGTGAATACGCCGGAATTGACATCGCCGATCTGCTGCCACCAGATCTGCGCCAGTTTCGGGTAGTCGGGCACATTGGTGCCGGTCGGCGTCCAGCGCACCCGGTCGGGGGAGCGGTAGAACTCCACCAGC
Organism: Gammaproteobacteria bacterium; assembly: GCA_028817015.1. Taxonomy (GTDB): domain Bacteria; phylum Pseudomonadota; class Gammaproteobacteria; order Arenicellales; family Poriferihabitantaceae; genus JAHRAW01. Next base: position 6,190 of record JAPPQJ010000117.1, on the reverse strand, counting down.
CCGCCTAATTTGGGCGCGCGCTCGGTGAATGACTGATGGCGGATATCGCTGTCGCGAATCGGCGTCAGTCCGACATGGGTTTTCTTCAGGGACACGGTTTTTGAGACGCTGAACTGGGCATACAGCCAGGCGGCCTTGCGGCGCTCCACCGGGGTCGACTTAAACAGCGTCCATGAGCCGGCGTCCTGGTAGCCTAATTTCTGCCCCTCTTCCCAATACGGACCGTGCGGGGAGGGCGCCATCCGCCACAGCGGGAAGCCTTGGTCATCGACGGTGTTGTTGCCTTCGCTTTTGGGCGCGACCATGGCCGAGGTAAACGCGGTATACCAGAAAATCTGCTGGGCGACATTGCCCTGGGACAGGGCCGGCAACGACTGGTAGAAGTCGTAACTGGCGGCGCCCGGGGGGGCGTATTTGCGCAGCCATTCATCCCATTTGCGGATCGCGTAAACCGCGGCCGGGCCGTTGGCGGCGCCGCCCCGGCTGACCGAGGCGCCGACCGGATTGCAGCCGTCCACGCGGATGCCCCATTCGTCCACGGGTTTGCCGTTGGGCAGGCCCTTGCTGCCGGCGCCGGCCATGGACAGCCAGGCGTCGGTCATGCGCCAGCCCAGGTCCGGGGCCCGCTTGCCGTAATCCATATGCCCGTATACACGCACGCCGTCGATTTCCTTGACATGCACCGAGAAGAATTCAGCGATGTCTTCATACGCCGACCAGTTGACCGGCACGCCGAGGTCGTAGCCGTAGCGCGCCTTGAACCGGGCCTTCAAGTCCTCGCGCGCGAACCAGTCGTAGCGAAACCAGTAAAGGTTGGCAAACTGCTGGTCCGGCAGTTGGTATAACTTGCCGTCGGCGCCGGTGGTGAACGACTTGCCCATGAAGTCGTCGATGTCGAGGCCGGGGTTGGTGACATCGCTGCCGTCGCCGGCCATCCAGTCGCTCAGCGGCACCGCCAGTTGCAGGCGCGAATGCGTGCCGATGAGGTCGGAGTCGTTGATGTAGGCGTCGTAGAGGTTGCGCTTGGTCTGCATTTGAGTCTGCACGGCCTGCACCACTTCACCCTCGCCCAACAGTTGGTGGTTGACGCGAATGCCGGTGATCTCCTCGAAGGCTTTGGCCAGCACCTTGGATTCGTATTCGTGGGTGGGGATGGTCTCGGACAGCACGTTGATTTCCATGCCCCTGAACGGGGCGGCGGCGTCGATGAACCACTGCATCTCGGCCATCTGCTCGGCTTTGCTCAGGGTGGAAGGCGAGAATTCATCGTCAATCCAGCGCTCGGCGGCGGCCATGTCGGCTTGCGCTGCGGGCGCGAGGCCCAGCATCAGCGCCATGGCGGTTGCGGTGGTTAAGGTGTTCAGGGTGTGTTGTGATTTCATTGATCTGCCTCCGTTTGGCTTGCCGGATGGATATTAGCGCAATTTTTTTTCATCGTCAAAGGGAAAATGCTCAGATAATGATCAAAAACAGAAAATAGCGAAATATTATGAAAACAAATCGAAAGCCGGGTTGAACTCCCAGTGAGCCGCGTATAAGCGAGTATAATCAGCAACCTCTCCGCCACTGCCGACCACCTCTTCGGATGACCCGTCAACCCTTGTTGTTGGCCATTGACCAGGGCACCACCAGTTCCCGGGCGCTGGTGTTTGACCGCGCCGGGCGGCCGTTGGCGGTCTCAAAGCGGGAATTTGCCCAGCATTATCCGCGTGATGGCTGGGTTGAGCATGACCCCGAAGAAATCTGGCAGACCACACTGGCGGCGTGCCGCGAGGCGCTGGGGCAGGGCGCGGCGGCGGGGACGGTCGCCGCCATCGGCATCGCCAATCAGCGGGAAACCACCATCGTGTGGGAGCGGGGCAGCGGGGCGCCGATTTATCCGGCCATCGTGTGGCAGGACCGGCGCACCGCGGCGCGCTGCGAGGCGTTGCAGCAGGCCGGGCGGGATGCGCGCATTTATGAGAAAACCGGGCTGGTGCTGGATGCCTATTTTTCCGCGACCAAGATCGCCTGGATTCTGGACCAGGTGGACGGCGCGCGGCGGCGCGCCGAGGCCGGGGAGCTGGCCTTCGGAACGGTCGACAGTTTTCTGATTTGGCGGCTGAGCGGAGGCCGCCACCTGACCGACGCCACCAACGCCAGCCGCACTCTGCTGTTTAACATTCACGAACAGCGCTGGGATGATGATTTATTGGAGATTTTTGATGTGCCGGCGGCGCTGTTGCCGGAGGTGCTGGACTGCGCGGACCACTACGGCGCCGCCGGCAGGCAATGGTTAGGGCGTGCCCTGCCCATCGGCGGCGTGGCCGGCGACCAGCAGGCGGCGCTGTTCGGCCAGGCGTGTTTTGAGCCGGGCATGTTGAAAAGCACCTACGGCACCGGTTGCTTCGTCATGATGAACAGCGGCGTGCGCCCGGCGGTGTCGAAAAACCGCCTTCTCACCACCCTCGGTTGCCGCCTCGGCGGGCGCGCCACCTACGCGCTGGAAGGCTCCATCTTCAACGCCGGCACCGCCATTCAGTGGCTGCGAGACAGCCTCGGGTTGTTCGCCGACCACCATGACATCGATGCGTTAGTCGCATCGACGCACGGCAATCAGGGCGTGTATATGGTGCCGGCGTTCACCGGCCTGGGCGCGCCCCACTGGGATGCGCACGCGCGCGCCGCTATTCTCGGGCTGACCCGCGACACCTCCAAGGGCCAACTGGTGCGCGCCGCGCTGGAGGCGGTGTGCTATCAGACGCGCGATTTGCTCCAGGCGATGCGCGCCGACAGCGGCGCCGATATTTCCGTGCTGCGGGTGGACGGCGGCATGGTGGTCAACGACTGGTTGCTGCAGTTTTTGGCCGATGTCGCCGGCGTGAAAGTGCAGCGTCCGGCGGCGCTGGAGGCGACCGCGTGGGGCGCGGCCGGCCTGGCCGGCTTGCACTGCGGGGTGTTCAACTCGTTGGATGACATCAGCCGGCAATGGCGCAAAGACCGGGACTTCCAGCCGGCCGCCGACCGGCAGGCCGCGCAAGCGTCCATCGCCGGCTGGAACGATGCGCTGCGGCGGGTCAAAAGCGGGAGCGGCGGGGATTAGGGTGGCAGGCGAGCAGCCGGGCAGCGCGCACAGCGGCGCCGACGGTTGGTGATTAGAAAATCCGCGCTTCCAGCCCCGCCGCCATCAACTGGCCTAATTCCTCACATTGGGCGCGGAATTCTTCGCGGTATGCACCCTTGAACACCAGCGTCGGGCGCACTAATTTCCACTTCAATCCGGTCAGGATGCGCTCCACGCCGGTCCTGGCGCCCTGGCCGTCCAGCCCGCCCTTGACATACACCGCCGCCGGCAGTCCCTCGGTTTTTTCCAGACACGGGTAGTAGATTCTTTCCAGAAAATCCTTGACCAGGCCGCTGATGGCGCCGAAGTTTTCGGTGGTGCCGAGAATCACGCCGTCGGCCCACAGCACATCGCCGGGCCCGGCCTCGAGCGGCTCGCGCAAGCGCGTTTCCACGCCGCTGATTTCCCGGTGGCAGGCGCCGGCGTGAACCGCCTGATGCAGTTTGCGGGTGTTCTCAGACGGGCAGTTGGCGACAATCAGCAGGTTGGGCATGGGCGGTGGGCGTCATCGGCGGCCGGCTACCGGCGTCGCACCCCATCCTCATCGACGCGAAGCAGCAGCAGGCCGCCCTGCCGCTGCAGTTGCCCGGTCACCCGCACCGGGTCGGCTGCGAATTGTGCCAATGCCACGGATGCGGAGGCGCCGTCGGCATGCGCCAGCAGATAGCCCAATTGCTGCCCCTGCGCGTCTTTGGCCACTAATATCGGCGGGATGCCGCCGCGCAGGCACAGTTCGGCGCAGGCCTTGTGAAGCGGGCCGGCGCCGGGCTTCATCACGCCGAGAAAGCACTTGGAATCGACAATTTCCCCGGCCAACTCGGCCGCCCCCAACGGCGCGATCTCCAGCAACTCGCGCAGTTGCCGGCGGTGGCCGCTGAGGTTTTCTGTACCGCTGTCCGGGGCGGCGGAGATGGCATCCTCGCCGGGGATTTCCAACATCGTCCAGCGCCCGCGCGTCACCGGATAGCCGCGCACCGAGACCCACTGGCGGTCGAAATCCCGCGCCCACGAATCCGCCGAATGCTTGCCCTGGCGCACCAGCAGCAGCGATTCCACACCGCCGGGATGCGCCGGATTGAGGCGGTGCAGCGCCGGATACGGGCGCAGCATCAAGACGCCTTGCGCGGTGACCGTGGCGGTGGTGTCCCAGTCGCCCGGCCCGGCGCCGGCCTGCTGCGCGCCCAACCAGTAGCCGCCGAGGCCGCTGGCGGCAATCAGCAACACCGCCAATGACCGATACCAGCGGGTCAACGCCGCCGGCATTGGTCGGTAGCCGACAAAAAACGCGGCGCCTTTGTTGGGGTTATCCGTCATCGGCCGATGCAGGCGACAGCGAGGTGGATTCGGCGATTTCCACCACCGGCCGGGGCGCGCCGGGCGGCAGCGGGGCCGGGTTGATGAGCAGGCGCTCGCCGGCCACTTTCAGGTGGTAGGTGGCGATTTTTTCAGCGAACGGCGGCGGCGAACAGCCGTCTTCGGGGCGGTATTGATAGCCATGCCACGGGCAGGTGACAAGGCCGTCGATGACCCGGCCTTCGCCCAGCGGCCCGCTCTGGTGGCGGCAAACATTGGAGAGTGCGGCCAATTTGGTGTGGTCGTAGCGAAACACGGCGATGCGCTCGGCGCCGCCCACCGAGAGGATGCGGGCGCGGTTGTTGGGAATGTCGCGCCAGCGCCCGGCGTCAACCCATTCGGCGCCGTCTGGATGCGGGTTGTCGATGGCGGCGCCTTTGAGCCTCGAAAACCCGGCGATAAGGTGAAGACCGCCGACCGCCAACACGCTGGCGGCGACCATGGCCGGCGGCAGGCCGCTGCCGCCGTCTTGCAGCGCGCCGAAGGCGGCGTGGGCGATGACCAGCGCGTAGGCGGGGTAAATCAGCATATGCAGCGCCTTCCACAGCGGCGCGCCGAGGGTGGCGTTCCAGTAGTCGTGGCTGGTGGCGGCGAGCAGGAACAGCAGCACCAGGGCGGCCGCACCGAGCGCCTGAAAGGGCAGGGCGCCGCCCGAGGTGAACACCGAGACGATGGGGTTGACGACGCCAAAACTGTGATACCAGTACACCGCCAGCGCGCCGTGCAGCAGCGCGACCACGAACAGCGACACGCCGAAATGCCGGCGGTTATACAGCAGCGGCAGGAAGCGGCGGTCGATGCGCGCCAGCGGGCCGATGCACAAAATCAGGGTCAGCATTAAGAAGCCGCAGCCGGCTAACGCCCGCATCCACAAGGTCAGCGGCGAGAGGGCCTGGGCGCCGCCGGCGGCGACAAACCCGCCCACGAACACGGCGATGCCGGCCCACACGCAGGCGTCATAAACCCATTTGCGGCGGTTCCAGTTGACCGCGACATAGCCGTGGCTCATGGCAGGATTGCACTGGGCGCGCCGGGCAAGGCGGCGTTGGCGGGGCAGGGGTCGGCGCCGGGGCGGGCGGCGAACACCATTAAGACCAGCAGCAGCGGCGTCAGCAACAGCCAGGTCAGGCGGTGGGTTTTGCGCTGCGGGGTCAGCATGTTCACCCGCCCGCCGGCGCGGTTTTCCCGGCCCGCCGCCGCAGCCATTTCCCGGCCAACAGCGGCCACAGCGCGACCGCCGCCGGCGTCCACAGCAGCCGCGTGGCCGGCGACGCACCGCGCGCTTGCGGGGCTATCGCCGCGTAGCCGCGCGCGAAAAACGCGATGCCGAACACGCCGCCGGCCAGCAGGTAGAAGCCCATCAGGGTCAGGATCAGCATCGTGGGTTGTGGATTGTGGGGTTCGCGCCGCCTCAACTGCGGGCCATTCTACTATTTTATGCAAGCGCCGGGGCAACCGGCTATAATGGCCGCCGTGAACACAGCCAGGACCCAGTTGAGCGTCGCCGAATTCAAGCGCATCTCCGCCGAGCGCATGCCGTTCGCCGAGATGCTCGGTTTCCAAATCCAGTCGCTGTCCGCCGAACAGGCGGTGATGCGCGCGGCTCACCGAGACGACTTTTTGCGGCCCGGCGGCAGCGTGGCCGGACCCATTATGATGGGCCTGGCGGACGCCGCGTTCTACGCCGTCATCCTCGCCAACATCGGGCCGGTGGAGTTGGCGGTGACCACCAAT
>JAPPQJ010000048.1 GCA_028817015.1 Gammaproteobacteria bacterium | reverse complement strand
GTCGGCGACGTTATGCACGACATATTTAAGGATCTGCACTTCATCGGCCTTTTTCACCAGGGTGTTGAAGCGCACGCCGATTTCCCCCTGGCCGGCGGTGCCGACTTCGTGGTGATGCACTTCCGCGGTTACCCCCATGTCGGCCAACACCAGGCACATCAGCGAGCGCACATCGGCCTGGCTGTCCACCGGCGGCACCGGGAAATACCCCCCCTTGACGCCCGGGCGGTGGCCGGTGTTGCCTTCCTCGTATTCCTTGCCGCTGTTCCAAGCCGCTTCGGTGGAGTCGATTTCATAAAAGGCGCCGCCCATTTCGTTGCCCCAGCACACCGAGTCAAACAGGAAGAATTCGTTTTCCGGGCCGAAGTAGGCGTGGTCGCCGATGCCGGTGGAGGCTAAATAGGCTTCGGCGCGCCTGGCAATGGAGCGGGGGTCGCGCGCATACCCCTGCAGGGTCGCCGGCTCGATGATGTCGCAGCGCAGATTGACCGTCACCTCCTGGTAGAACGGGTCGAGCACGGCGGTTTCGGGGTTGGGCATCAGGATCATGTCGGATTCGTTGATTCCTTTCCAGCCGGCGATGGAGGAGCCGTCGAACATCTTGCCCTCCTCGAAGGTGTTTTCATTCACGGCCGAGGCCGGCACCGAAACGTGCTGCTCTTTGCCGCGGGTGTCGGTGAAACGAAAATCCACAAACTTGGCTTCGCTATCTTGTATAAGTTTCAGGGCATCTGATACGGACATGACGGTTCTCTTATGTGGGGTTCAGGGTTGGAAGTCGGCTTGGAGATATCCCCGGCATGCGCGCAGACCGGGAGGTTTTTGGCGAGTGAAACAGGATCCCGTGGGTGTCTTTTCGATGTAAAAACAGGCGGTAATATGGGGTTGTTTGCGGCAAAAACGATGAAACAATGCTGACCGGAAAAATCAACCCGTTAACCGTCCAATCGGAGCACCGTTCCGTGCAGGCCATTTTACTACCATACCGAAACCGGGGTCAATTGTCCGATGATGCCAACCCGTTTATCGTCATGTCCATTCCGCCGATGGCGGTGGTGCCCCATCCTCCTCTCCCTCTGGGAAAGGGCCGGGGAGAGGGGGCACGGAAAAGCCGCTGGCCTCTCTGGATGTTGCCCCGGCCAGCCCGAAGTGTCGCCGCCATCACCTATCGGAAAATCCCCTCAACCGCCGCCGCTGATGGCGTTATTTTCCCTCCACGGTTTGATCGCCCTCCGGCGCTTCCGCCCCGGCACGGCCGTTCAGGTCGCACACATCGGTGTTGGCCTGGATGCGGTCGAACAGCCCTTTGGCGATCAATGACCATCCGGCCGAATAAAATGCGGCGATGAACGCGGTGCCGGTTTCCAGCAGTCGGCTGGCGTCGGCCTCGATTTTCGGCTCCGCCAGCGTGCCGCCGATGCGCACCATTTTGGCCAGCGAAGAGGAATTAATCCCAAACCCCTTGCGCGCTTTGGGCAGGATGACGATCTTCAACGATTGATCGCTCAAATCCACGAATCCGGCGCCGGACAGCGTCACCCGGTCGGTCTTTACCGCCAGATTATCGCGGATCGTGGCTACGCCCCGGTCGATATCGAAGCGCATGACGGCGCACTCGATGTCCACATACTCTCCGACCGAGCGAAACGGGTTGATGGCCGTAACCAGATTGGAAAAAATATCGCCGCCGAGGATGTCCAAACTTTGATTCTTCATTTTCGCCTGATTCAGCGCAAACGACACGCTTCCGGAGGCGTTGGCCATCAGGCTGGCCTGGGAAACCCCTTCCGACAACACATCAACCTCCAGGTCAAACGCCCCCTGATCGAGAAAATCATCCCTGCGAAACGCCGCCAGCCCGGCGGTGTCCAGTTGTTTCCCGTCTATTTTCAAGTCGGCCAGGAACGGCCGGGCATTGGCGTCAACAGCGAGGCTTCCGGTCAAGCCCCCCTGCCCCATCCTGGCGGAGAAGGCCTGCCGCAGGGTGCCCCGGTGCAGCGCCATCTGCGTGGAAACATCCCGCACCTGGATGCCAGCGATGACGGCCTGCGCAGCGCTTAAGTCGATGCGCCCGTTGACCCGGTGAAGCCAGCCGGTGCGGAGCGGCGTGGTCGAAAAACCGCGAAATTGCGATTTTTTAGCGCGCCTGCCCAGCATTTCGCCGGCATCGAACCGCTCGGAAGTGAGTTTCGCATCCACCCAGTGGGGCGTTTGCGGATCGCCAGACAGGCGCCACTCAAGCGTACCGCGCGCATCGCTTGAACCGATTGCGACATCGACCTCGGCGCGGTTGCCGGATGCACCGGCCGAGACGATGAGGTCGCCGGAAGCCGGGAGAGCGGGGTCCAGCAACCCGGTGCCCGGCAACGCCAGCGCAGCCAGGCTGGGGGCCTTGAATTGCAGTTTCATCGCGCGGGTTTCAAACGGCCTCAAGCGCTCGATATCGCCGCGCGCCGCCAGGGCCACACCGGCCGCGTTATGGACTTCGGCGCGGAGGTTTTCGATACGCCAGCGGCTTTGCTCGGCCACCAGGTCGAGCGCCATATCCAGTTCACCACCGCGCGGCCGCGGGATTTTCCAAGCCTCCGGCAACTGGGCCAGCGCGAAGCGGCCAAGCGTCAGGTGCAGCCGTGCCGCCAGCGGCTGCACCGCGGTGATCTCCCCCGCCAGTGCGGCTTGCACCGGCGCCGCCGCCGCTTCGATATCCCGAATGCCCCAGTCAGACTGCCCGAGGGAATACAGTTTCCCCGAAACCTGCAACGGCACCGCCATCCCCAGCAACTCCGCGGCCTCTGAATCGGGCAGCCACGAATGCAGCGGCTCAAGCGAGTCCAGCCCCAAATCCAGGTCGATGTCGGCGCGCATCGACGCCCCGAGATCGCGGATTTCCCCTTTGGCCTTGACCCTGAGCGGCGAATCGGCGCTGGAGGCGGTGAGGTCGGTGAGGTGGAGTCCCCCGGACTGATCATCGGTCAGCCGGGCTTGCGCATGCACCGGCCCCATGCGGGGCAACGGGCGGGCCGCCAGTGGCGGCAACTGCGTCAAGTCGTCGGCCCGGGCGCTGACCGCCAGGTCGATTTCGCGCCACCGCCTCAAGTCTCCGACCGTGCCGCTAACCGACAGCGAAACGCCATACAACCGGCCCTTAAGCCGCTCCACGGTGGCGTGCCAGGCGTCTTGCTCAAAAGCCACCTCGGCGCCCAGTTCGAGGGCCGTCAGTGGCGGCAGCGGGTTCGCAAACAACGGTTGCACATGGCGATGGTCGGCGGCGGCGGCGTTGATCGACAAGCGCCCGGTGGTGGCGCCGTTCAAATCGTCGATGGCGCCCGCCACATTGAGCGCCCATGCCTGGCGCGCCAGGCGCAATTTGATGTCGCGCAAATGCCACAACCCCGGCTCCCGGCGCAACTGGGCCGTGGCGGTCACCGGCTGGAGCTCCGCCAGCAACGGGCTAATCCGCTCGCTGAAATCGCCGAGATCGCTGAGATCGCTGAGCACATCGAAATGCTTCACAGTCAGCGAAACGGGCAACAAGCCCCGCCAGGCGCGCTCGCTGCGGTTGAAAGTGCCGCTTGCCTCAAGCGCTATTTGCCCGTTTTCCGAGGTTGCGGTTTCGATGATTAAGTCCAGGTTGCTCTTCGAGCCGCTCACGGTGGCCGCCACGCGGGTGTCCAGATCGCTTGAGGCGAGGACCCCGGCCTGCTCGGCGAGCCAGGGATCGAGGCTCCCCGCGCCCGTCAGGTGCAAATCAATACCCGCCAGGCGGTACAGGTCGGCGATGCTCCCGGTGAGCGTGCTGAGCAGGCCGAATTGGGTCGATTCCGCCTCGACCGCATGCAGTTGCATGGTGCGGATATGAGCCGGCTGACGCAGCGTGGCGCGGCCGGTGAACGGCTGGATGCCGGGCAGATCCACCTTGAATAACTTGGACAACTCGGCCAGTTGCGCGACCTGATATTGCAGTTGCAAATCGACCCCGCGCCACCTCGGCAAATTGGCCACGCGGCCGGTGGCGCTGAGCCGGTTTGTGTCGGCGCCGACCCAGCCATCGATGCTGATGGCGGACGATTGCAATGCGAACAGGGTTTCCAGGCTTCCCAACGTGGCGGAGGCGCTGATCGGAGTTTCCTCCAATGCCCCGCGCGCATCGACGAAAACGGGCCGGTCATGCCCGTCGCTTCGCGCCTGTCCCCGGTCAATGACAATATCCCAGTGGCGGTTGCGCGTGATGACGGTAATTTGGCTGTCGATAACGTCCACCCCGGCGACACTCAGCCAGAAGGGCATGGCCGCGTTTTTGACCCGCGGGGCGCGGGGGCGGTCGCTCATCAGGTTATAAGCGCCCGCTCCATTTTTCTCGACATGCAACTTGGCCCCTTGCAAAACAACATCGGCGAGCAGCAGTTTGCCTCGCAGCAGGGCCCACAGGTCGAAGGTGAACTCGGCCCTGCCGACCTCCGCCGCCCAGGGCTGCGACCCCCAGGATGCGTTGGGATAGCGGATCATTTCCGCTCCAATCCTGGGTTTGAAACCGAAGGCCAGACTCAAGTCGCCTTCGATTAAAAGCGGCCTGCCGGTCTTGGCTTCAACCTCGTCGCTGATCTGCCGCTTGTAGTATTCCTGGTCGAGCATCAAGGCCAGCAACACCGGCACGGCCGGGATCATCAAGAGCAGCACGACCCCGGCCAGCAGCCCTTTGTAGCGGGGTTTCATGCGGCCGTTTGCGGAGCGCGCGCAGGCGGCAAGCCGCGCGAGCATGCGCCTTTGGTGGCGCGGGTTGCGGATGCCAAGCCGGACATCAAGGCACGAAGGCCGGGTATTTAAGCCCGGCGATTTCGGGCAGGCCGAACATCAGGTTCATGTTCTGCACCGCCTGCCCGGCCGCGCCCTTGACCAGGTTGTCCACCACCGTCAGCACAACCGCGGTGCCGCCGCCGCGCGGGCGGTGAACCGCGACCCGGCAGACGTTGGTGCCGCGCACGCTGCGGGTGTCGGGATGCGCGCCGGCGGGCAGCACATCGACGAACGGCTCGGCGGCGAAACGCCGCTCGTATAGCGCCTGCAGGTCGATGTCGTGCGGGTTTTGCCCCGGCTTCAACCGGCCATAAAGGGTGGCGTGAATACCGCGGATGATCGGCAGGAGGTGCGGAATGAACAGCAGGTCAACCGGCTGGCCGGCCAGTTGATTCAACTCCTGGGTGATTTCCGGCCAGTGGCGGTGCCCGTCCACCGAATAGGCTTTGAACGAATCGGCCGCTTCCCCCAGCGCGGTGGTCAGGCTGGCCTTCCTGCCCGCGCCCGAGACGCCGGATTTAACATCGGCGATCAGGTGCTCGAGGTCGAACGACCGGCTTTCAATCAACGGCAGATAACCAAGGCATACCGCGGTCGGGTAGCAGCCGGGATTGGCCACCAGGCGGGCTGTGCGAATGCGCTCCCGGTTGACTTCCGGGAGGCCGTAAACCGCCTCCTCCAGCAACCCCGGGCAGGCGTGCGGCCGGCCATACCACTGCTGCCACAGGCGCGCGTCGCGGAGGCGGAAATCGGCCGACAAGTCGATTAGTTTGACCCCGGCGTCGAGCAATGGCCCGGCATAAGTCATGGCCGCGCCGTTGGGGGTGGCGCTGAACACCACCTGGCACTGCGCCAACTCGGACAAATCAACGCCGCTGAAGGCCAGGTCGGTCTCGCCGCGCAACCCCGGGAGCAATTCCGTGACCGGGCGCCCGGCGTGGGTGGTGGAGGTGACGCAGGCCGGCACCGCGCCGGGATGGCACACCAGCAACCGCAGCAATTCCATGCCGGTGTAGCCGCTACCGCCGATGATTCCCGCTTTAATCGGTTTCATATCGCTCATGTCGTGGCGGCCGGTTGCCGCGTGGCCCCGAATGCCGCCGGTATATTGCCGTCCATCGCCGGGTGATGCCCTGTTACAATACGCCGGATATGCCGGGTCAGCCGCCCCAATCCGCGGCAAAGTGCCGCAAAGTATGCGGTAAAACCGGGCGGGCGCCCGCCCTGCTCCAACGCCGCCAACACGGTGCCATCACAGCCAAAGAAAGAGTGTATCGCCATTTGCACCCATATTATAATGCCCGCGGCCGCAATAGGTGGACTGCGGGTACCGAAACGCGCTGACATGGGCCGGCTTGCTTCAAGGTTTAAGCGCGTCACGGGCGACATCGAGCGGTTGACCGCGCTTTACCGCCGCCCGGCGGGTTCGGTTAGACTCATCGCTGTGAGCAAGCAGCAGGGGGCTGACCGGGTGGCGGCATTGGCCGGCCTGGGGCAGCGCGACTTCGCCGAAAACTATGTGCAGGAAGGTCTGGGAAAAATCCAACAAAGCGCGCAACAACTGCCCGGGGCCGCCCTGTGCTGGCACTTCATTGGCCACATTCAAAGCCGCAAATGCGGTCTGGTGGCGGAGCATTTCGACTGGGTGCACAGCGTTGACAGCGCCAAAGTCGCGCAGCGGCTAAGCCGGTCGCGGGCCGGCGGGAAGCCGTTGAATGTGCTGATTCAATTGAATCTTCAGGGCGAGGAGTCGAAACACGGCGTGTCCGAGGCGGAGTTGCCGGCGCTCGCCGAGGCCACGGCGGCGCTGCCCCATCTGCGCCTGCGCGGCCTGATGATCGTGCCCAAACTGGAGCAATCGCCGGCCCGGCAAAGGGATGTGTTTCGCCGCTGCCGGCAACTGTGCGAGGCGCTGAATGCGCGCGGCCTTAAACTCGACCACCTGTCCATGGGCATGAGCGGCGACATGGAGGCGGCCATCGCCGAAGGCGCGACCATGGTTAGAATCGGCACCGCGGTGTTCGGCCCGCGCCCGGCCGCCGCACTCCGCCATTGATTAAGCCCCAACCATGACATCCCCGACCCGAATCGCCTTTATCGGCGGCGGCAACATGGCCCGCAGTTTAATCGGCGGGCTGCTCAAATCGAACTGGGCGGCCGCCGGTCTGTCGGTGTCGGAGCCGGCGGCCGAGGCGCGCGAGGCGCTGCAGCGGCGCTTTGGCCGCCTGGGCGTGACCTGCGTCGATGACAACGCCGGTTGCGCCGCCGCCGCCGAGGTGGTGGTATTAGCGGTCAAACCGCAAGTCCTGCGCGCGGCCGTGCAGTCCGCGGCCGCGGCTTTGCAGCGCAACAAACCGCTCCTCATTTCCATCGCCGCCGGCATCCGCTGCGCCGATGTGCTGCGCTGGGCCGGCGGGGAGATGGCGCTGGTGCGCGCCATGCCCAACACCCCGGCGCTGGTCAACGCCGGGGTTTCCGGGCTGTTTGCCAACCCGCTGGCCGGCGCCCGTGAGCGCGATTTGGCCGAGGCCATCCTGCGCGCGGTCGGGGAAACGCTGTGGGTCGGGGAGGAAGCGCTGCTCGACACGGTGACCGGCATCTCCGGCAGCGGCCCGGCCTATCTGTTTAAGTGGATGGAGTTGTTGGCGGCCGGCGCCGAGGCCCACGGACTGGACCGGGACGCCGCCAATGCGCTGGTGGTGCAGACCGCGCTGGGTGCGGCGCTGTTGGCCAAACACGGCGGCCAGGCGCCGGACGAGTTGCGCCGCCAGGTCACATCCCGCGGCGGCACCACCGAGGCGGCGCTCGAGCAAATGGAAGCGCTGGGGCTGGATGACGCGGTGCGGCGCGGCATCGACGCGGCCATTCGGCGCTCGGTGCAAATCGCCGACCAGTTCGGGGCCGCCTGATGCCTTACCCGCCAACCGCCGCCGGCGCGCTGGTCGACAGCGTGGTGGGGCTGTATATGGCCGTGGTCATCCTGCGGTTGTTGTTTCAACTGCTGCGGGTGGAATTCCACAACCCGCTGGTGCGGCTGACATTAGCCGCCACCGACCCGCCGCTGCGGCTGTTGCGGCGGTTGATTCCAGTTACCCGATGGCGCGGCATCGACCCGGCGACGGCGGTGTTCATCTGGCTGCTGGCGCTGGTCAATGTGGCCGTGCCGCACCTCCTCGCCGACGCTGATTTCCGGTGGGGCGGGGCGCTGGTCGTCGGCTTGGCGGACGCCCTGGACCAGGTGGTGTGGGTGTTTCTGATTGCGGTGCTGGCGCGCGTGGTGCTTAGTTGGGTGGCGCCGACTTCCATGCATCCGGCGGTGCGCCTGGTTTATCAATTAAGCGCGCCGGTGCTGGCGCCGTTTCAGCGCATCCTGCCGACGCTCGGCGGCCTCGACTTCTCGCCGTTAGCGGCGCTGTTCGGGCTGAATTTAATGCAGAAGTGGCTGATTGCGCCGCTGGCGGATTTTGGCTTTCGCCTGCTGTGATTTCTCTGTTTGCGGGGATTAATCAAACAGGTAACGCAGTTTCCCGCCAATCCAGTGGAGCATCAAGAGACTGGGGGCCACCATCAGCGCGGTGATGACGAAGAACACCAGCCAGTCGCCGTGCAGCCAATCGACCAACAGGCCGCTGCCGCCGGCGAACACGGTGCGCCCGAAATTGCCGGCCGAGGCCATCAGCGCGTATTGGGTGGCGGAGTACGCGCGATTCGTCAAGTGCGAAATGAAAGCCACGAAGGCCACGGTGGAAAACGCCGAGGTGAAGTTGTCCACCAAAATGGCGGCCGCAAACACCGCGGTGTCCGGCCCGACATGCGCCATATACGCGAAAATCAGGTTGCTCGCGGCCATGGCGACGCCGCCGATCATCAACCCGCGCAGCAGGCCGTAGTGAATGCCGATGACGCTGGCGATGAGCGAGAAAATGATGGTCGCGGTGGTGCCGGCGAGTTTCGAGTAAGCGCCGATTTGGGCGTTGCTAAAGCCGATTTCTTTGTAGAAGACGACGGACATGCGGCCAAGAAACGCCTCGCCGACTTTGAATAATACGATGAACAGAAAAATCAGCACGGCGATGTAGCCGAAGCGCGCGAAAAAATCCTTCAGCGGCTCGACCACCGAAGTCAACAGCCAGGCCGCGGCGCGGCGCACAGCATCGCCGCCGCCGAGCATGGATTCATATTGGCGCTGCGCCGCGGCCTGCGCTTCAAAGCGCGCGCTGTCCGGCTCGTGCAGCATTAAGGTGTTGGCGATGAAGATGAACATACAGCCGGCCAGCGACCAGTATGCGCCGTCCCACGACAGCGCGGTGTCGGCGAGAAAGAACGGCGCGGCGCCGAAGTAGCCGAAGCCGGCCCACCAGCCGCAAGTGGCCAGCGCGGCCGCGGCCGGCATTTTGTCGCGCTCTTGTTGTTGGAACACATCGATGCGATAGGCGTCGATGACGATGTCCTGGGTCGCCGACGCCGTTGCCACGCCGAGCGCGAGGAGGCTGAACAACACGAGATTCGCGCCCGGGCCGAGCCACGCCATCGCTGCAATCAACACCAACAACGCCAGTTGGGTCAACAGCAACCACGCGCGGCGCTGCCCGAACTTTGACAGCAGCGGCAAACGCACACGGTCAACCAGCGGCGCCCACATCCAGTTGACCGCATACACCGCGAACACCAGGCCGAAAAAGCCGATGGCGGTGCGCGACAACCCCAGATCTTTCAGCCACGCCGACATCGCCGAGCCGATGACCACCCACGGAAAACCGCTGGCGATGCCGTTGATGAAGATAAACCGCATGCGCCGGTCGAGGTATATTTCGGCTATCTTTTTCATGCCAAAGCGCCTGTTGCCCTTGGAGATGACCGCTGCAACCGCCTTATAATGCCCGCAACACCGGTCAGCCCCGCCTATCCGCCAATGAAGCCCGACAAATCGGCGTTTGTCGAGTTGTGCCTCGCCAACGAAGTCCTTCGTTTTGGCCGGTTCACGCTTAAGTCAGGCCGGGTCAGCCCCTATTTTTTTGACGCCGGCCGGTTCAACCACGGCCGTTCACTCGGCCAACTGGCGGGCCACTATGCCGGCGTGCTGGCCGAGCGGATCAAACGGCGCTTCATGCTCTACGGTCCGGCCTACAAGGGCATTCCGCTGGCGGCCGCAACGGCGATTAAACTGTCCGAAGATCACGGCCTCGAGGTCGGCTGCGCCTTTAACCGCAAGGAAGTGAAAGACCACGGCGAAGGCGGCGGTTTAATCGGCGCCCCCTTGAGCGGTAACGTGGTGATCATCGATGATGTCATCACCGCGGGAACCTCGGTCAGCCAGTCGGTTGCAACGATTAAGGCCGCCGGCGCAACTCCCCATGCGCTCATCATCGCGCTCGACCGCCGGGAAACCGCCGGCCGGCGGAATTTATCCGCAGCCCAGCACATGCAACGCCAATACGGCATCCCGGTTTACTCGATCATCGACCTGCACGATCTGATCGACTACCTGGAGAATCACGGTCGCGCGATCAACCGCTTCGGCCAATTCACCGCCGCCCTTAAGTCCTACCGCGATCAATACGGCGCACCCGACCGGCCCGAATGAGGCGCATAAGCGCCCGAATTGGCGACTGAAGATTCGAACCCTCGATGAGGCTACAAACCCCATACTCCCTTAGCAGGGGAGCGCTTTCAACCACTCAGCCATCTCTCCGGAGTCATCCCCGGGCGCCGCTGAACACCCCGGCGCCGACGGTTCGCTGGTGTTTATCACGCATTGTGCGGGTCGGATTCCTCGGCGGAGGGGTGCCACTCATCGTCGTATCGCTCCTGGCCGCCGATATTTCCCGCCTGATCATAGTCGTTGCCGTGCTGCGGCGTTCTGCTGTTTTGCTCGTGTTTGATCTTGTAGTAGATTTCCTCGCGGTGGACGGGGACATCTTTGGGTGCGTTAATCCCTATTCGCACCTGGGTGCCGCGCACCCCCAGCACGGTAAGACGAACTTCATCTCCAATGTAAACAGATTCGCCGATTCGGCGGGTAAGAATTAACATTTGCCTACTCCTCGCGTAAGTCAACTAACTCCAGCATTAAATTTGATTGGCCAGTTTCTCTCGACCCTAGCGCCCGATATGCAGGCGGGAAAATATACGACTTTTATCCGAATCGCAACCCTTTTTTTGATCGGTCCCGCGGCAGCCTAAAGAAATTTTCGATATGCAGAATCATGATTTTCCATCCTCCCGGGGTTGCGGCACGCCCGCACCGGGGGTCGAAGATTCCCCAGCCGACGCATCACTCATCCGCCGCATCAACCGCGCCGGTTGCTCCTCGATGATCAACAAGTCGCGGTGAAGCGGCTTGGCGAAGCCTTCCGCCACCACCTGGTTGAGCAACGCGGCGAGGCCGTCGTAATAGCCGCATGCATTCAAAATCGCGCACGGCTTTCGGTGGATGCGCAGTTTCGCCCAGGCGAGGATTTCGAACAACTCCTCCAAGGTGCCCAACCCGCCCGGCATGGCGATGAAGCCGTCGGCAAGGTCCATCATAAGCGCCTTGCGCTCATGCATATTGCGCACCACCTTCAACTCGCTCAAGCCGGTGTGCACCACCTCTTCGCGAAACAACCGGCGCGGGATGACGCCGACCACTTCGCCGCCGCCGTCGAGCACGGTGTCGGCGACCCGCCCCATCATGCCGATGCTCCCGCCGCCATAGACCAGGCCGATTCCGCGCTTTACCAGTTCATGGCCAAGCGCGCTCGCAGCCTGCAGATAACCGGCGCGCCGGCCCGGACTGGACCCGCAATACACGCAAATTCTGTTCATGGCCTGGATTTCATCGACCGCTCCCCGGGAGGGCGTATTCTATGACAACCTGTGGCGCCGGGGGAGTCCCCACTTGCGGGCATCCGCCTGCCCACTCCGCCTTGAACCGTAGCCGGGGGTTGGGCTCGGCCCGGTTGTGCGGCGGTGACGGCCGGGTCGCAACCTTTGGCAAAAGCGGCGCAGCAGGCTGCCCCTTTCATCAGCGACCGGCGAGGACGGCAAAGGCCGGTGGCGTGCTCGGCGGACAGGTTGAATTCACAGCCCGATACAAACCGGGTGAAATGGCGCATGCGGTCGAGTAGAATAACGCACCGCCCGTCCAACACTAAAGTCACCGGAGCGCGAACCATGAGTTACCAGCATATCCGCCTGCCGCAACACGGCGAGAAAGTTTCCATTAAAGACGGCAAGTTGGCCGTCCCCGACCATCCAATCCTGGGATTTGTCGAGGGCGACGGCATCGGCGCCGACATTACCTCGGCATCGCTTCGGGTGTGGGATGCGGCGGTGGCCAGGGCTTACGGCGGCGCGCGCAAGGTGCACTGGTGTGAACTCTACATGGGCGAGAAAGCCGCCGGGATTTATCAGGGCGATTATTTCCCCGCCGAGACCCTGGCGGCGCTCAAGGACCTGGTGGTGTCGATCAAAGGGCCGCTGACCACCCCGGTCGGCGGCGGCTTCCGTTCGCTCAATGTGTCGCTGCGCCAGGAAATGGATTTGTATGCGTGCGTGCGCCCGGTGCGGTATTTCCCGGGCGTGCCGTCGCCGCTGCGCCGGCCCGAGGAAGTGGATGTGGTCATCTTCCGCGAGAACACCGAGGATGTCTATGCCGGCATCGAATACCCAAGCGGCAGCGAGGACAATCAAAAACTGGCGCGCTTTCTGCGCGAGGAGTTGCACGCCGAGTTTTTTGAGGACGCCGGGCTGGGGGTCAAGCCGGTGAGTTCGTTCGCCAGCAAGCGGCTGATTCGCAAGGCCATCGAATACGCCATTGAGCGCGGCCGCGCCAGCGTCACCCTGGTGCACAAGGGCAACATCATGAAATTCACCGAAGGCGCGTTTCGCAACTGGGGCTACGAGGTGGCCACCGAGGAATTCCGTGAGCATGTGGTCACCGAAGACGAATTGTGGGACGAACACGGCGGCCAAATGCCGGACGGCAAAGTCCTCATTAAAGACCGCATCGCCGACATCATGTTTCAACTGCTGCTGCTGCGCCCGGCGGAATTCGATGTGATCGCCACCTCCAACCTGAACGGCGACTACCTGTCCGATGCGGCGGCCGCCGAAGTGGGCGGCATCGGCATCGCCCCCGGCGCCAACATCGCCGACCATATCGCGGTGTTTGAAGCGACCCACGGCACCGCGCCCAAATACGCCAACCAGAACAAGGTCAACCCGTCTTCGCTGCTGTTTTCCGGCGTCATGATGTTGGACTATATCGGCTGGCGGGAAGCGTCGGAATTGATCAACGATGCGTTCGTGGCGGCGCTGGCCGACAAAACCGTCACCTACGATTTCGCCCGCCTGATGCCGAACGCGACCACCGTCTCCACCAGCGGCTTCGCCGACGCGCTGGTCGACAAAATCAACGCCGGCGGCTGAGCGCTCGCGCATTGCGCCCGAGTCAGACCCAGCGCACCACCCCGAACCGCGACCGTTGCGCAGAATACCTGCAGCCCCCGCCTGCCGCTGCGGTTTTCACGCCGTGCCGCATGCCGGACAATAGCGCCGATGGCAAAGCCCGGAAGTCGGCGCCGATGTTGAGTGTCGTCAACGGCGCAGGCAAGAGAACGACCGGGACCCCGGGCCATTGCCGCGCCTGGCGGCGGCTCATCCCTTTGTCCGGCAACCGTTTTTGCGGTTTTCCTGTGATAGCATAACGATCATCGCGCCACCGCTCGCTCGAACCCCATGTCCGCCGTAAAAATCCTTCTCATCGCCGCGTTTGTTGTGCTGGCGGGCGCGCTCGCCTATTTCGGGCAGGACACCTACCTCGACCTCGACTGGCTTAAGTCGCAACTGGGGCGCGCCAGCGCTTACCGGCACGACCACCCGGTGTCGGCGGCGTTGCTGTATGCCGCCTTGTATGTGGTGGTCATCTCCGCATCGATTCCGGGCGCGGGCGTTTTGTCGCTCGCCAGCGGCGCCATCTTCGGCTTCATGATGGGCTCGTTGATCGTGCTGTTCTCCGCCACCATCGGCGCCACCGTCGCTTTCTGGGTGGCCAGATACTTGTTCGACGACTGGGTGCAAAGCCACATGGGCGACCGCCTGGCGAAAATCCGCGAGAAATTTCGCGCCGACGGCGCTTTCTACCTGTTTTCCATTCGCCTGGTTCCGGCATTCCCGTTTTTCGTGGTCAACCTGGTCATGGGGCTCACTTCGATCAAAACCCTGCCCTATATAATCGCGACTTTTCTCGGCATGATCGTGCCGAGCATGGTGTTCGTCAATGCCGGCACCCAGTTGGCGCGCCTGGAGTCGGTGTCCGGCCTGCTGTCGCCGCCGATCATCGCCTCGTTCCTGCTGCTGGCGGCATTCCCCTACGCGGCCAAATATTTCCTCAAACAACTGAGCAAAAGGCGCGCCTGACACGCCATGGCGGGCAAATACGACGCCAACCTGATCGTCATCGGCGCCGGCAGCGCCGGGCTGGTCAGCGCGTATATCGGCGCCGCGGTCAAGGCCAAAGTGATCCTGATCGAGGAGGCGGAGATGGGCGGCGACTGCCTGAACCGCGGCTGCGTGCCCTCCAAGTCGCTGATCGCATCGGCCAAATTCCTGCACCAGATTAAACGCGCCCCCGAGTATGGGATTAAATCGGCGTCCGCCGACTTTGACTTCGCCGACCTCATGCGGCGCGTCCAATCGGTCATCGACACCATCGCCCCGCATGATTCCGCCGAGCGCTACGCTTCGCTGGGCGTGGAGGTGATCGCCGGCAGCGCGCGCATCACCTCGCCTCACAGCGTGTCGGTCAACGGCCGCGAACTGCGCGCCCGCGCGATCATCGTGGCCACCGGCGGGCGCCCGTTCATCCCGCCGATCGACGGCATCGACCGGGTGAATGCGCTGACCTCGGACACGATTTGGGGTTTGACC
The DNA here is from genome assembly GCA_028817015.1 of Gammaproteobacteria bacterium. Taxonomy (GTDB): domain Bacteria; phylum Pseudomonadota; class Gammaproteobacteria; order Arenicellales; family Poriferihabitantaceae; genus JAHRAW01. The sequence continues at coordinate 332 of JAPPQJ010000048.1, read as the reverse complement.
GCGTTGCCGGCGCGCCTGCTGGTGCTGGGCGGCGGGCCGATTGGCTGCGAACTGGCGCAGTGTTTCGCAAGGTTCGGCAGCCGGGTCACCCTGGTGGAAATGCTGCCGCAGATCATGATCCGCGAAGACCGCGAAATCGCCGCCGAAATCGCCGCCACCCTGGCCGCCGAGGGCATCGACCTGCGGGTCGGGCATCGCGCCGAAAAGGTGATGGTCGAAAACGGGGTACAAACCCTGCGCTGCCGCCGGCACGATGACGGCGATGGCGACACAGACGGCGCCCCGGTCGATATCGAGTTCGATTCCATTTTAGTGGCGGTCGGGCGCGCCGC
>JAPPQJ010000067.1:5247-5677 GCA_028817015.1 Gammaproteobacteria bacterium | reverse complement strand
GGGCGAGATGGAAATGGTCGGCACCATCATGGACATGGATGTGGAAATGGTAGCCTGCGAGACTATCGACCTAGCGGTGCCGGCGCATGCCGAAATCATCGTGGAGGCCGAGGTGAACCTCGAGGATGTGTTTGACGAGGAGGAAATCATCGCGCCGACCATGTACGCGTTGCCGAAGAAGCAGAAACTGCCGGAACTCATCGTCACCGCCATCACCATGCGCGCCGAGCGGCCCATCTACCGCAACCACCAAGTGGTGCCGGACACCGACCACCAGGTGCTGCCGCGCTTGTGCCACGAGGCGGTGCTGTATAACCGGCTCAGCGAAATGGGGCTGCGGGTGCACGATGTGCGCTTCCCCACTTGGGGCGCGGCGGTGTCGTGCATCATTCAAATCGAATACCCGCGCCGCGGTTTCGTCAACGACGCG
>JAPPQJ010000067.1:0-5132 GCA_028817015.1 Gammaproteobacteria bacterium | reverse complement strand
CATCGTGCCGAACACCCGGTGCAACTTCGGCGACCCGTCCGGCGCGCCGGTGGACGACGCCTACCCGCACCGCACGGTCGGCAAAATCGGCATCGACGCCACGCGCAAACCGGACCGCAAACCCGCCGACTACGACCGCGCCTGGCCGAAAAACTGGGGCAAGGTAAATCTGGCGGATTATCTTTAAGGTTGCGTCCGGTGGTTTTTGGCCCCGCCCCGCTTTCACCGTGCCCGCCTCTCTATAACTCCGCCGTCGGCATTTTTTTTCTTACAAAAAAGCAAGATCAGTCGTGAAATCCGGCGCTATCCGAGCCTATCGCCAAACCCCACTCCACCGCCGCCGCTAATAGCAGCCAGAAAACCAGCCCACGCCAAACCAGGTTGATGGCGCGGGCGATGTCGGCAGCGGCGGCGGGGGCGCCGGCGCCGAGGGTTGGGCGGGGTTGCGGTTTGCTTTGGTAAACCGCCGCGCCGCCCAGGCGGACTCTCAGCGCGCCGGCGCCGGCCGACATCACCGCGCCGGCGTTGCCGCTTTTCCATTGGCTCCCCTGTGCGCGCCAGCAGCGCAGCGCGCAAAAAAAATCGCCGCCGAGAGCGTAGAAAAAGGCCGTGACTCTGGCTGGGAAAAAATTCACCGCATCGTCGATGCGCGCCGCGCAGCGGCCGAAGCGGCAAAAGCGCGCGTTGCGGTAGCCCCACATCGCGTCCAGCGTGTTGACCAGCCGGTAGGCCAGGGCGCCCGGCAACCCCAAAACCAAATACCAGAACACCACGCCGAACACCGCGTCGTTGCCGTTTTCTAAAACCGACTCGGTGGCGGCGGCGGCGACGCCGGGCTCATCCAGCACGCCGGCGTCGCGGCTGACCATCCGGGCAACCGCGTTTCTGGCGCGCGCCAGGTCGCCGGCATTGAGGGCGGCGGTGACATCGCGCGCATGGCGGCCCAGACTTTGCAGGCCGAGAGCGAAGTAGAGCACCACGGCTTCCGCCGCCAGCGCTACGGTGAAGTGCAGTGGTGCGTGGCGCAGCGCGACCACGGCGCCCACCGGCGGCGCAGTCACGATTAGCAACGCCATGGCGCCGAGCCAAATCCGCGCGCCCTGGCCGCCGCGATTGGCGCGGCGCTCCACCGCCTGCGCGCAGCGCCCGAAGCCGACCAGCGGATGAAAACGGCGCGGCTCGCCGAGTGCCATGTCCAAGACCACGGCGGCGGCGAGGGTGGCGGTGGACTGCAGGAGCAAAGCGTTGTTCACCGCCAAACAACCGCCGCCGCCAACAGCATCGCGGTTTCCACCATCTCCACGGTGGCGCCGGTGGTGTCGCCGGTGGCGCCGCCGATGCGCGCCACCATCAGCCGCCTGCACACGGTGAAGGCGACAGCGGCGGTGGCGAGCAGGATGGCGCCGCCGCCGAGTCCGAGTCGACTCATGGCGCCGGCGGCGGCGATGGCGGTGGCGGTGGCGGCCAGCACGGCCATGCCGGCGGCGCGCGGCAGGTGAGCGGCGAGCGCGCTGCCGGCGCCGGCGGTGCGCACATAGTCGGTGGTGGCGTAAAGCGCGATGACCGTGGCGCGGGAGGCGGCGGTGGCGGCGGCGAAGGCGATGGCGGCGCCGCTAACGGGGGCCGAGGCGAGCGCGGTGAAGGCGGCGAACTTGGCGATGAGAATCACCACCACAGCGGCGGCGCCGAGCGCGCCGCATCGCGGGTCGCGCATGATGGCAAGGGCGCGCGCGCGGTCGCCGCCGCCGGCCAGCGCATCGCAACTGTCGGCGAGTCCGTCGAGGTGAAGCCCGCCGCTGGCGATGCTGAGCGCCGCCAGCAGCAGTGCGGCCGTCACCAGCGGCGGCAGGTTTGCGCAAAGCGCGGCGATGAGCGCCAGCCATGCGCCGAGCAACGCACCGACCAGCGGGTAAAACAAAAGCGAGCGGCCCAGTTGCGCGTTGCCGGGCTTCACCTTCAGCCTCACCGGCACTATGGTGAGAAATTGCACGGCGCTCAAGAAAGCGGCCACGGTCAACCGCCCAACCGCAAACCGTGGCCGTGCAGCACGCTGTTTTGCCCCGGGTCGCCGGCGCTGTAGACAACCACGCGCGACAGGCAGGCGTAGGGAATGTCAAAACACATCGTGGTTTTCAACGGCACGCCCAGCAGCGCGGCGAGTATGGCGCGTATGGTGCCGCCGTGCGCGACCACCAACACGCGGCTGCCGCAGTGCGCCTGCGCGAGGTGTTGCACGGCATCAGCGACGCGGCGGATGAAAGCGGCCACCGGCTCGGCGCCGGGCGGCGTGTAGTGGTTGGCCTCGTCCCAGTAGCGCACTAACGCATCGCCGTGGGCTTGGGTGATTTGCGCGGCGGTCATGCCCTCCCACTCGCCGAAGGCGATCTCGCGCAAATCGGCGTGCACGCTCAGCGGGATGCCGGTTTGCTCATGCAGGCGGGCGGCAAAAGCGGCGCATCTGGACAGCGGCGAGGTGGCGATGTGGTTCCAGTCGCGGCAGTCGCCGAGCGTGCGGTGCATCGCCCGCCAGCCGTCTTCACTCAGCGGGTCGTCGGTGCTGCCGCGAAATTTTCTGCCGCCGACCGGCTCGCCGTGGCGGATTAAGTCCAGCACTGTCTTGCTTTCATCCACGGTTTTTTCCCGACACCCCGGCATCAACGAAAGTCGCCATATTGTTGTGCAGCGCGCAAGCCAGGCGCAGCACGCTGACCGCCGCCGCCGCGCCGCTGCCTTCACCGAGCCGCATGCCGAGGTCGAGCAGCGGGCGCGCGCTGAGCGCGTCCAAAATACAACCGTGGCCGGGCTCCGCCGCGCGGTGGCCGAACAGCAGATACGGCCGCACCGTGGGGTTGATGCGCGTGGCGGCCAGGGCGGCGGCTGAGGCGATGAAGCCGTCCACCACCACGGCGATGCCGTTTTGCGCGGCGGCGGTGAAGGCGCCGGACAAAGCGGCGATTTCCAAACCGCCCAAGCAGCGCAGCGCATCGTGGGCGTTTTTGATATGGCGGCGGTGGCGGTCGATGGCGGCGGCGATGACCGCGCTCTTGCGGGCCACGCCGGCCGCGTCCAGACCGGCGCCGGGGCCGCTGAGGTCGGCGGCGGAGCGGTCGAGAATGGCGCAGGCCACGGCGGCCGCGGCGGTGGTGTTGGCGATGCCCATGTCGCCGCCGATGAAAATGTCAACCGCACCGGCGCGCGTGACGGCGTCGCGGCCAAGCGCCAAAGCGCGCTCCAGTTGGGCCGCGGTCATGGCCTCGGCAACGGTGAAGTCGCGGGTGCCGGCGGCGATGCGGGCGTCGGTGACGCCGCTGATGGGGTCGTCGGCGACGGTGCCGGCGTTGATGATTTCCAGCGTGGCGCCGAGCGCATCGGCGAGCACGCTCACCGCCGCGCCGCCGGCGGCGAAGTTGCGCAGCATTTCCAGCGTGACCGACTGCGGCCAGGCCGACACGCCGCGCGCGGCCACGCCGTGGTCGGCGGCGAACACGCAAATGTGGACGCGCCCGGCGCGCGGCCGGTGGCGATGTTGCAGCGCGGCTAATTGCACCGCGGCCGATTCCAAATCGCCCAACGCGCCGGCCGGCTTGGTAAGCGCCGCCTGGCGTCGCAATGCGGCCTCGCGGTGCCGGTGGGAGGCGGGCTTGGCGGCCGAGTCAAGCCAATGCGGCATCGCGGTTTCCTTTCAGCACCTGGGGCAGGCCGGCGACGCACAACAGCACCCGCTCGCAACGCGCCGCCAGTTCCCGGTGAAGGTGGCCGCTGAGGTCGGCGAAGCGGCGCGCCAGCGCGTTGTCGGGCATGATGCCCTGTCCGACTTCGTTGCTGACCAACAGCAATTCGCCGGGCGTTTGGGCGACCTGCGCGGCGAGGTTTTCAATTTCACGGCGCGCGTCAAGGGGGCGTTCCAGCAGGACATTGCTAAGCCACAGGGTCAGGCATTCCACCACCACGCAGACATCGGGCCGCGCGTGCTGCGCCAGCGCCGCCGCCACCGCTAACGGCTCCTCGACCGTGACCCACGCCGCCGGCCGCCGCGCGCGGTGATGGGCGATGCGCCGCGCCATTTCGTCATCGGCGTCCGTCGGCATGCGCGCCGTGGCCACCACCACCACCGGCAACGCGCCCCCGGCGGCTAACTGCTCCGCCAGTGCACTCTTGCCGCTGCGCACGCCGCCGAGGATGAGGGTTTTCACGGGGCTAAGGTTACACCATCGGCGGGCGCCGGCGTGGAAAAGTTGGCATGATGATGCAAACATAGCCCCCTTTGCGCGCCGCACCACGGCCGGCCAATGCCCCCGGTTTTCACAGCAAGGCGGCCGCAAAAAAGCGCTTGACACCGGCGATGTATGGCGATAATGTTCCCCGCCCCGCGCGGTGGTGAACGGCGCGGGTTACACTGATTTTCGGGTGCTCCCGCGGCTCGCCGCCGGGAGTGAAACGGGAAGCCGGTGCGCCGCCTTTGGTTGTGATGGATCATCCCTGACCAGTCCGCCAGGCGGCAAATCCGGCACTGCCCCCGCAACGGTGAATGAGGCGCGGTTTGCGGATGCCACTGTATCCTGGCGGATATGGGAAGGCGCAAACGGCGAAGTGGTCCGGTGGTGTCGCCAACAACCCGGGCAACGGCTCATGAGTCCGGAGACCGGCCCGAATATTCATGCGCCTCTCGGGAAGGGGTGTCCAACTCTTTAAGCGCGGGTGCGCGTGATGGAGTTATCCCATGCAAAAGCCAATCCTGCCGGCGCGGGCCGGCGTTTTCGTTGTCGTTGTTACCCTGCTTTCCTTGCTCTCTTCCGGCGGCGCGCAAGCGCAAGATCGCACCGATGAAGAGGATGATATTCTCACCATCCTGATCACCGCCTCGCGCTTCGCGGAGACCGCGGATGAGACGCTGGCGCCGGTGACGGTGATTACGCGCGAGGAGATCGAGGAAAAGCAAGCCGCCACGCTGGAGGAAGTGCTGCGCACGGTGCCGGGCGTGGTACTCAACAATAACGGCGGCGTCGGCAAAAACACTTCGTTGTTTCTGCGCGGCACCGCGTCCAACAATGTGCTGGTGCTGATTGACGGCGTGAAAATCGGCAGCGCGACCAACGGCGCCACGCCGTTTCAGCACCTGCCCATCGACCAAA
>JAPPQJ010000214.1:3605-5694 GCA_028817015.1 Gammaproteobacteria bacterium | reverse complement strand
GCTCTGCAGCATCGGCACGCGCCGCATCGCGTCTTCCAGCACCGGCATCAGTTGTTCTTCCATGTGTCCTTCGATTTCGTCGAAGCAGAAGTCGGCCGGGATGCCGTCCCGGCCCCACGGCCGCGCGTCCGGCTCAAACGCGCCGACCAACAACCCGCCGGCTTCCGGTTTGTAATACGCGCATCGGTCATGGTCGCGCATGACCGGCAAGTTGGCCGGCAAATGGCTCAGTTTTTCGGTGACCGCGTAGTAGTGCTCGCAGGCGTGCAACGGCACATTGACGCGGGCCAGGCGGCCGACGGCGTGCGCCCACATGCCGGCGCAGTTGACGACATATTCGGCTTTGATTTCGACCGTATCTTCGTCAACTCCGGCGGTGACACCGGTCACTTTGCCGTCGGCCTGGCTGATGGCGGTGACTTCCACGCCCTCGATGCACTTCGCGCCGTGCGCGCGCGCGCCCTTGACGAACGCATTGGTGACATCCACCGGGCTGGCGTAGCCGTCCTGCGCGACCCAACTGCCGCCGAGCAAATCGCCGGTCTCGACCAGCGGATACATGGCTTTGATGTCGGCCGCGGTGACGATGTCGACTTGGGTGACGCCGAATGCGTTGTTCATCGCCGCCACGCGCCTCAACTCCTCGAAGCGTGCCGCACTGTGGGCGATGGACAGCGAGCCGACCTGCTTGAAACCGGTCGACTGGCCGGTCTCCGCTTCCAACTCTTTCAGCACCGACATCGAGTATTCGCACAGCCGCGCCTGACTCTCGTTGGCGCGCATGGTGCCGACCAGGCCGGCTGCGTGCCAGGTGGTGCCGCAACTGAACTGGCGGCGCTCCAGCAGCACGACATCGCTCCAGCCCAGTTTGGCGAGGTGGTAGGCGACGCTGCAGCCGATGACGCCGCCGCCGATGACTACCGCGCCGGCGTGTTTGGGGATTTCCGTTGGCATGCGTTTAACCTCGGTAAAAAAAAAGTGGGGTTGACCGCCGCGAAGTATAAACCGGCATCGCCGGCATTAAGATTCCGACCAGCCGAGCAGCGCGATGCCGGCGAAGATGACGATGGAGGCGACGATGCGGCGTTTGCCGGCCGGCTCCTTGAAATAATACGCGCCAATCAGCGCGGCGATAATCACCGAAGTCTCGCGCAACGCCGACACTAACGCAATCGAAGTCTGCGACATCGACCACACCACCAGCCAGTAGGCGGACAGCGCCAGCGCGCCGCCAGCCAAACTCAGACGCCACTCGGCGGCCATCTCGCGCCACGCGGCGGCGCGCTCACGATGCGCCGCATACAGCACCACCAATGCGCTGTCGGTCAAAGTGAGATACACCATATACGCCGCCACATTGCCGGACAACCGCCCGCCGACGCCGTCGGTCACGGTGTAGGCGGCGATGAAAGCGGCGGTCAGCAGCGCGCACCACAACGCCTTGCGGTGCTGCAGCACGCCGCCTAACCGCCGGGTGGCGAAAATCATGATGCCGCCGATGACAAGCGCCAGCGACAGCCACTGCCCGCCGCTCAACGCCTCGCGCAGCACCAGCACGCCCCACAACGCGACCATAATCGGCGCGCTGCCGCGGGCGACCGGATAGGCCTGGGCGAAATCGCCGTAGCGGTAGGCGGCCGCCAGACTTAAGTAATAGCCGAAATGCAGCGCCGCCGACAGCGCAATATACGGCCAACTGTCGGCGTGCGGCAGGCCGACAAACGGCACAAGCGGCAGCACGAGGAGAATCGACGCCGCCTGAATGCCGGTGATGACGCGCAACTTGTCGTCGCCGCGCTTGACCGAGGCGTTCCACACCGCGTGGAAAAACGCCGCCAGCAGCACTAAGGCGATGATGTGCGCGTCCATGGGAGAGGGCGTCAGGCGGCGGTGATGCGCGGGCGCGCCGCGTAGTCGAGACGCGAACGCCGCGCCGCGCGAACCGTTAATTTAAGTCCGTGAATCAACCCGCCCATCGATGCCGAGCGAATCCAGCGCGCTTCGAACCGCCGCCAGCGCACCGTTCATTTCCGCATCGCCCAAGCGGCCGATGCAGCCGATGCGAAAACTGTCGGCCACGGTCAGTTTG
>JAPPQJ010000214.1:0-3595 GCA_028817015.1 Gammaproteobacteria bacterium | reverse complement strand
ATCGAACTGAAACCGCGGATGCGCCGGCATGCGAAAGGTGACGATAATCGGCGCCTGCAATTCATCCGGCAGCAGCGTCTCGAAACCCAGTGCGCGCATGCCGTCGATGAGGATGCCGCAGTTGCGGCGGTAGCGCCGCCCGCGCCCTTCCACGCCGCCTTCTTCATCGAATTCATCCAGCGCCCGGTCGAGCGCTGACAGCACATGGGTGGGCGGAGTGAAACGCCACTGGCCGTTGCCCTGCAGCGCGCGCCACTGGTCGTGCAAATCCAGCGCCAGCGACGGCGCGTTGCCCTCGGTGGCGGCCAATGCGGGCTCGGGCGCGATGCAAAAACCCACGCCCGGCACGCCTTCCAGGCATTTGTTCGCCGACGCCGCCACCGCGTCGAATGGAATCGCCGAAGCGTCCAGCGGCAATGCGCCGAACGCGCTCATGGCGTCAACCAGCAAACGCCGCCCGCGCGCGGCCACCGTTTCGGCGATACGGGCAAGCGGATTGAGAATCCCCGAGGTGGTCTCGCAATGCACCACCGCGACATGCGTCACCGCCGCATCCTCGCTTAAGACGCGGTCGAGTTGGCCGGGGTCGACGGGCGTGTCTTCGGCGCATTCCAGCGCCGCATAATCGCGCCCGTGGTACTCGCAAATTTGCGCCATGCGCCGCCCGTAGGCGCCGTTCACGCAAACCAGCAACTTGCCGCCGGGCGGCACGAAACAGCCAAGCATGGCCTCAACCGCGAAAGTGCCGCTGCCCTGCATCGGCACCGCAACATAGCCGGCCCCGCCGATGATGCCGGCCAGGCGCTGCAGCACGCGCGCGGTCAGGTCGATGAAGCCGCGGTCGCGCGAGCCGTAGTCGCGCAGCATGGCCCGCTTGACCGTGAGCGAAGTGGTCAGCGGGCCCGGCGTGAGAAGATACGGGTCGCCGCTGGGCGAGGCGGCGGGCTCGGGTTGCGTCGGGGATTTGGTTTGCATGGGCGGTGGAGTGACGGTTTGCGACTTTGCTATTAATACGCCGGCGGCCTATCATTTATCAAATCGTTATTAACCGTCCACCGCATAGGCACAGATTATGCCACTTTCCCACGCCCAACTGCGCTCCTTCCATGCGGTCGCCACCGAGGGCAGTTTCACCAAAGCGGCGCAAGCGCTGCACATCACCCAGCCGACCCTGTCCGGCCAGGTCAAGGCGCTGGAACAACGCTACGGCGTGAAACTGTTCCACCGCCACGGCCGCCACATCGAACTGACCGACCTGGGGCGCTCGGTGTTAGCCATCACCCGCCGCCTGTTCGACTACGCCGAGCAGGTCGAGCAACTCCTGCTGTCGGCGCGCGGGCTGACCACCGGCCACCTGCGCGTCGGCGCCGACTCGCCGTATATCATCACCCCGCTGCTGGCTCGCTTTCGGCGGCGCTATCCCGGCATCGAGATTTCCATTCAATACGGCAACTCCGAGCAGGTCATGCAGTGGTTGCGCTCCGGGGCCTGCGACATCGCGGTGGTGCCGAATGTGCCGTTTGATGACGCGCGCCTGCACACCTTGAAATTGGCCGCCGACCAATTGGTGCTGTTCGTCTGCGGCGAGCATCCGTGGTGCGCGCGGCGCAGCGTGGCCCTGGAAGAACTGGCCGGCCAGCGCGTCATCCTGCGCGAACCGGGCTCGCGCACCCGGGCCATTTTTCAGCGGGCGCTGTCGGAGTGCGGGGTGGAACTGACCGACACAATGGAAATCGGCAGCCGCGAAGGTGTGCGCGAGGCGGTGGCCGCCGGATTCGGCGTCGGCGTGGTCTCGGAAAGCGAGTTGGGCGGCGACCTGCGCTTTCGCACCCTCAAAGCCAGCAACGCCGACCTGACCCACGCCGAGTTCGCGGTATGCCGCAAACAGGCGAAGGCGCTGCGGGTGACCGGCGCGTTTATGGAATTAATCGCCGCGCATATCGATTCCGAATCGACGCCGGGCAGCGTGGAGAGAAATTGAGCGGGGGCGGCGATGCGCCGCCGCGCGTGCGCGTTACGGTCTGCGCCGGGCGCCGCGCAGCAGCACATAAACCGCGCCGCTGCCGCCGTCCCTGGGCAGCGCCGAGCAAAACGCCTGCACCGCGGGTTGCTGTTTCAGGTAGCGGTGAGTCACGGTTTTCAGCACACCGCCGGATTGGCCGCTGCGCAGGCCCTTTCCGTGGACGACCAGCAGCGCGATTTGCCCGGCGGCGAACGCACGCGGCAGAAAGCGGCTGAGCGCGCGCTCGGCTTGAGAGGCGGAGTGGCCGTGCAGGTCGAGGGTCGCGGCCGGCCGGTATTCGCCGCGCTTTAGTTTGCGCACGATGTTCTTGCGCACCCCGCCGCGGGCGAAGGCCACGGTCTCGCCCTGACTGCCGTCGGTGGTGTCGAGCATGACCCCGGGTTGGGATGGCGCCCGCTCAAAGCGCAACTCGCCGCGCCCGGGCGGCGCCTCGGGCGCGCAGGGCACGGCGCGCGCGGCCGGCTCGGGCACATGGCGGTCCTGGCGATAGTTGCGGTGGCGGCGGTTGACGCTGCGCACCGCCTCGCGGAACAACGCGATTTCGTCCGGAGAGGCTTTGTCGGTGCCGGTCATCGCGGTGTTTCCCGGTCGGCGCGGCGGTTAAATCAGGGTTGCACCCTTGAACGCGCCGAGCGGCGCTATCGAATCCAGTTTTTGCAGCGTGTCGGCGCTTAACGCGATGTCAAGCGCGGCGAGGTTTTCATCGATGCGGGAAATTTGGCGGCTGCCCGGAATAGCCATCAGGTGGTCGCCGCGGGCGAGCAGCCAGGCCAGCGCCAGTTGGGCCGGGGTGATGTTCAAATCCGACGCGATGTTCTTAATCTCCTCAACACGCCGCAGGTTGTCCTTGAAATTTTGGCCCTGCATCTTGGGGTTGTTGTTGCGGAAATCGTCCTTGTTCAGCGCCTTGACCGTACCGGTTAAGACCCCCGCACCGAGCGGCGACCAGCACACCATCGCGGCGTTGATGCGCTTCACGGCCGGCAGAATACCGGTTTCGGCCTCGCGGCGAAATAATGAATACTCGTATTGAACCGCCGCAATGGCGTGCACTTCATGGGCCCGAATGATTTGCTCGGGCGTGGCATTGGAAAGGCCGATGGCCGCCACCTTGCCGGCCTTGACGGCCTCGGCCATGGCCGAGACGGTTTCTTCAAGCGGCGTGCCGGGGTCGGGGAAATGCGCATACAACAAATCGATTTGCTCGACGCCGAGGCGCGCCAGACTGTTGTCGACGGCGCGCGCGACATAACTTCGCGTGCCGTTGATGGTCAGCGGGAATCCCCAGCCGGTGTCCAGTTGGCCGCCGGTTTGCCCTTCCTCGAACACGATGCCGAACTTGGTCGCCACGAAAGGCTTCCGGCCCGATTTCTTTATCGCTTGCCCAATCAAACCCTCGTTGTGACCCGCGCCGTAGGCGTCGGCGGTGTCAATCATCATGTTCCGGTCGATCACATGGGCCATGGTGCTGGAAGGTTTGTATGGCCCAAGCGAAGACAGCGCGGCGGTGGAAACCCTGGCCCATGTGATCGACCGGAACATGATGATTGACACCGCCGACGCCTACGGCGC
>JAPPQJ010000097.1 GCA_028817015.1 Gammaproteobacteria bacterium | reverse complement strand
GGCGTGCATGCCATACTTCCAGCGCACCGCATGCCCGCCAAACACGCGCGGGCGCTTCGGCCTCGCCCGAAATGCGCTAAAATCCGCGCTGTCCATCGAGTCGTTGCCGCATGGCCAGAAAGCAAAAAATTAAGCCGTCAAAACAAACCCGCAAGCGGCGCAAATCTTCACCGCCTTCGGCGGCCCTGCCCGCGCTGCAACCGCTGGGCGGGCGCACCGACGCTATCGGCCTGGCCATGCTGTTTGCCGGCCTGCTGCTGCTGTATGCGCTGTCCACGCCGCGCACCGTGATGTTGGAGGACGACGGCTCGTTCATCTCCGCCGCCTGGTTCGCCGGGGTCGCGCATCCGCCGGGTTATCCGCTGTATATCCTGCTTGGCTGGGTCCTCTCGCATGTGCTGCCGTTCGGCAGTGTGGCGTGGCGCGTGCACACTCTGAGCGGGCTGATGGGCGCCCTGGCCTGCCTGTGCATCGCCTGGATCATCATCCGCCGCACCGGCAACCGGGCCGCCGCCTACCTGGCCGCCATCGCGCTCGGCCTCTCCGAGCACTTCTGGTCGCAGGCCATCCTCGCCGATGTGTATACCACCAACGCCGCGCTTCTGTTCCTGACCCTGGCGCTGGTGCAGGAGGCGGCGGTGCGGCGCGACACCCGGCTCTGGGTGGCCTGTGCAGTGGTGTATGGTCTGGGTTTCGCCAACCACTACCCGCTTATGATTTTAGGCAGCCCGGTGCTGCTTGCCTTTGCCATCGGCGCCGGGCGGGATTTGCGCAGTCGGCTCCCCTACCTGGTGCCCATCGCCGTGCTCACCACCGCGGCGCTCTACGCCTGGATGGTGTGGCGCTCGCTGCAGCCGGGCCCGATCAACTTTTACGGCCCGATTGAATCCTGGCAGCGCTTTATCTCCTTCGTCAACCGCAGCATTTATGTGGATGTGGACACCAGCATCAACGCCGGCTTCACCGACAAACTGCTGTACAGCAAATACATCCTAATCGAGTCGATGCTGCAGTTCAGCCCGGTCGGCGGGCTGGTCGCGCTGTGGGGCCTTTACGCATCGTGGCGAAACGGCTGGCGGCCCGGGATTCTGTGTGAAGCGCTGGCGCTGATCGGCAGCAGTTTTGTGCTGATCGCCATGCTCGGCTTCAACTATGAGTACGGCAAGATTAATATTTTCCGCCCCTACCCCCTGGTCGTCTATGGCATCTTTGCGCTGTGGTTGGGCTACGGGTTGCACGCCCTGGCGCAGCGGGTCGGCGCCCATTCAGAGCGCATCACACCGGCGGCGTTGGGGTTATACGGGAGCAGCGCCGCTGTGATCGCGGCCGTGGGCATCTGGAACGGGGGCAGCAACTACCGCCCGCACGACCGCTTCGCCGAGGAGCAGGCGCAGGAGATGCTCAATCTGGTCGAGCCGAACGCCAACCTGGTGCTCAAGGGCGACGGCTTCGTGATGCCGGTCACCTACCTTCACTGGGTCGAGGGCCGGCGCAAGGATCTTCGCATCTTGGAGGCACACGGCCTGCTGCTGAACGACCGCATCGGCCCGCCGTATGTGATCGGCAAGTATCTGGAAAAGGGGCACGCCGCCTGGGCGCAATTCATCCGCGATGATGAGAAGCCGGTCTATCTGCTGTCAAGCGGGCGCCCGCTGGTTCCAAAGTTGGGATACCGGGTGTTGGGATTTGTCGAGAAGTTCGACAGCACGGTGCCGCTCACCGAGGTGCGGGTTGACCCCAACGACCCGGCCAAGGCGTATTTCAAGAAACTGTTCGCGATGCCCGAGCCGCGCAACGGCACGGTGCGGCGCCAACGCAACTCGCTGCTGCGCAAATACGGCAAATATTTGGCCTATGTGCGGGTGCTGGAACACCCCGAGGCCACCCGCTATATCGAAGACGTGCTGCCGCTTGCGGAGGCGCATTACTGGTCGCTGATGGGCATGGCCTCGGTGCTGTTGCAGCAGCAATCCAGCCACGCCGAAAAATTCCTTCCCGTCGCCGAAGCGTATCTGCAAAAATCCAGGTCGCTGGCCCGGAATGACCGAAGCAAGGCGCAGCGAGCCAACGAGTTGTATCTGCAGGGCAAGGTCGAGCAGCGCAAAGGCAATACCGGCAGGGCGGTGGCGCTGTTTCGCGAGTCGCTGGCGCTGGACAAGGCCGAATCGAACAAAGCGCGCGAGGCGTTGGCGGCGCTGGAAGGCTAACCCTGCGATACCGCCAGCGCCTGGTCGAGGTCCCACAGGATGTCGTCGATGGTCTCGATTCCCACCGAGATGCGGATCATGTCGGCGGTGACGCCGGCCTTCTCCAGTTCTTCCTCGCCGAGTTGGCGGTGAGTGGTGGAGGCCGGGTGGATGACCAGGGTTTTGGCGTCGCCGACATTGGCCAGGTGGCTTAAGAAATGGACGCTTTCGATGAATTTCGCGCCGGCCGCCTGGCCGCCCTTAATGCCGAAGGTCAGAATCGAGCCGGCGCCTTTGGGCAGATATTTGCAGGCCAGGCGGTAATACGGGCTGGCGGGGTCGCCGGCGTATTTAACCCACTTCACCGCCCGGTGGCCGTTCAGGAATTGGCTCACCGCCACCGCGTTTTGCACATGGCGCGCCATGCGCACCGGCAGCGTCTCCAGCCCCTGCAACATCATAAAGGCGTTGAACGGGCTCAGCGCCGGGCCCAGGGTGCGCATGGTCTCGCATCTCGCTTTCATGGTGAAGGCGAAATCGCCGAAGGTCTCGTAAAACCGCACGCCGTGATAGCCCTCGGACGGCTCCACCATGTCGGGGTGGCGGCCGTTGTCCCACGGGAAGCGCCCCGACTCGACCACCACGCCGCCCATCGAGGTGCCGTGGCCGCAGATGAATTTGGTGGCCGAATGCACCACCAAATCGGCGCCGAATTCCATGGGCCGGCACAGATACGGCGAGGCGAAGGTGTTGTCGATTACCAACGGCACGCCGGCGTCGTGGGCGATGGCGGCCAGCGCTTCGATGTCGAGCACGTTGTTGTTGGGGTTGCCGATGGTCTCGCCGTAAACCGCGCGGGTTTTGCCGGTGATGGCGCGGGCGAAATTGTCCGGGTCGTCCGGGTCGACCAACACCGCGTTGATACCCATTCGCTTGAAGGTGACCGCGAACTGGGTCACGGTGCCGCCGTACAAGGTGTTGGCGGAGACGATTTCATCGCCCTGCTTCAACAGAGTCAAAAGCGCCGCCATTTGCGCGGCCATGCCGGTGCTGGTGGCCACCGCCGCCCGCCCGCCTTCCAACGCCGCCATGCGCTCCTCGAACATCGCCGTGGTCGGGTTCATCAGGCGCGTGTAGATGTTGCCGAAGGTCTGCAGATTGAACAAACTGGCGGCGTGGTCGGTGTCGTCGAACACGTAGGCGGCGGTCTGGTAGATGGGGCTGGCGCGCGAACCGGTGGCCGGGTCGGGCCGCTGGCCGGCGTGCAGGCACAGGGTTTCAAAGCCGTAATCGTGGTCGCTCATGGGGTCATTGGCCGCATCAGTTGGCGATGACTTTATGGCGGTGTGCGGACACCACACCGGTGTTGACCCCGACCCAGCCCAGACCGCCGAACAACCGGGCATGCTCGATTTTTACGCAGCGGTCCATGACCACCTCCAGCCCGCCGGCGGCGGCGATGCGCGCCGCTTCGGCATTAGCGATGCCCAGTTGCAGCCACAATACCCTGGCGCCGACGGCGACCGCCTGGCGGGCCAGTTCCGGGGCGTTTTCCGGCCGCCGGAACACATCGACGATGCCCACCGGCCCCGCCGACTCAGGGATGGCGGCCAGTTCCGGGTAGCATTTTTCGCCGAGGATTTGGCTGTGGCGGGGGTTGACCGGGATGACGCGGTAGCCGTGGTCGCGCATATACTTGGCGGCGAAAAAACTGGGGCGATACCAGTTGTCGGAGAGGCCGACCATGGCGATGGTGCGGTAGTCGTGCAAGATCCGGCGCAGCGTGGGGATGTCGGGCATGATTGTTCGGCGGGTGCGGGGCGCCCGGGCGACTATAGCGCATCCAGCGGCGGCGCGCTATCGCTCCGGCGCCAGCACCGTCTTGCGTTCGGCCACGCCCTTGAACGCAAACCGGCCGAGGTTTTCAAACGCGCCGCCATGCGCCTCGGCAAAACGCGCCGACACCAGCACCGGGCGCTTCAATTCGCGGGTCATCGATTCGATGCGGCTGGCCAGATTGACCTCGGGGCCGATGACCGTGAAGTCGAGCCGCCGCCGCCCGCCGACATTGCCATACAGCAAATCCCCCAGATGCAATGCGATGCCGCATTCGATGCGCGGCTGACCGTGGCTTTCGCGCTCGTGGTTGACCGCGCTTAGATTCCGAACCGCCGCCTGCGCGGCCGCCAGCGCGCGCGCCGCCGCCTCCCGGTCGCCGTCATCACCGCCGGGCTGGAATATGGCTAAGATCGCATCGCCGATGAACTTCAGCACCTCGCCGTCTTCGGCTTCAATGGCGAGCGTCATCACATCAAAACAGGTATTCAGCGTCTCCAGCAGCTGCGCTCCCGAAAGGCGCTCGGAAAGCGCGGTAAACCCCCTCAAGTCGCAGAACCAGATGACCGCGCGAATGGTCTCGCCGGAGCCGCGTTTAATGGCCCCATCCAGCACCTTGCGCCCCGCCACCGTGCCCACATAAGTGTCCATCAGCGTGCCGGCCAGATGCCTCAGGTAGCGGATTTCAAGGGTGGTGGCCAGGGCCTGGGTAAGACCGTAAAGAATCGCCACATGGCGGTCGCCGAAACCCCGCGGGTCGCGCGTCGCGAAAGTCATCGCGCGGTGCGAGCCGTCGCTGAACGGCAGCGCGATGACCACATAATCGGTCATGCCGGCGTCGCGCAGATCCTGGATGATGCCGCCTTCGTCCGCTTGCGGCGGCCCGTCCAGGCGGTGGCGCGAACTCCTGCCCTCCTCGGTGGCGTGAAACAAAGGGCTGAGGCGCCGCTCGCGCGCATCCACATTGGCGAGCAGATGTTCGCGGAATTGGATGTCCCTGCCTTCCTCCCACACCGCCGAGAAAGCGTCCGCCTGCGGGTGCAGACTTCGCACCGCCACCACCAAGCGCGCAATCGGCAAACCCGCTTCGCGCAGGCGCCCGACAATCGCTTCGCAGCGCTCGCCGGCGTCATCCAACATGCGCACATGCGCGCTCAGCCAGTCGCTGATTTCGGTGATGGTGCGGCTGGCGCTTGCGGACATGGCGGGCGTTGGCGGTATAAAATCACCGTTGATTTTACACAAATCACCCGATGCGCAACGCCATGACCGACATCTACGCCCACGGCCTGGACCCATGCGAAGCCAACCACGCGGCGCTGACTCCCCTCGGATTCCTTGAACGCGCGGCTTCGGTATACCCCGATCATCCGGCCGTCATCGACGGCGGCGCGCAAAAGACCTGGTCGGAAATCGACCTGCGTTGCCGGCGCCTTGCTTCGGCGTTGATAGAGCACGGCATCCGCAAAAACGACACCGTGGCGGTGCTTGCCCCCAACTCACTGGCGGCGTATGAATGCCATTTCGCGGTGCCGATGGCGGGCGCCGTGCTGAACACCATCAACACCCGCCTGGACGCCGCCACCATCGCCTTCATCCTCGAGCACGGCGAGGCCAAAGCGTTTTTAGTGGACGCTTCGCTGGCTGATGTGGCGCGCGCGGCGCTGCAAAAAACCGCCGGCAACGCCAAGCCTCTGGTCATCGACATCGAAGTC
>JAPPQJ010000075.1 GCA_028817015.1 Gammaproteobacteria bacterium | reverse complement strand
ACCGATGGCGCGGGACCGGTCCCCGGTCGATGGCAAATGGCGGGGAAGGGCGGCGCGGCCGGTCCGCGTCACCCACCGCCGGTTAAATTGAAAGATTCCAGCAAGCCGTCGGCCAGCGCTTCTTGCAACAGCATGTTGGTCGCTTTGGTCATCGGCATGGCCGGGTCGCCGGGCACCCAGACCAAGCCCAAGGTCTGCTTGATGACCGGATTTTGCAGCAGTTTTTGACGGGTATTGGGCAGTTGGGTGAATCTCTCGGGGACGATGGTTGCCAAGTCGCCGGCCATGGCGTGGAAAGCCAGTTGGAAGATGGAATTCGACTCCAGCACCGGCGACGGTTGGTGGCCGACGCCGGCGAAAGCGTCGTCCATGACCCGGCGCTCGCGCATCGACTTGGAGAGGAGGCACAGCGGCAGCGTGGCCGCTTTTTCCCAGGTGATGGCGTCGGCCGCCGGCTCGTCGTCGTTCGGCCAGTCGTTGCCGGGCAGCAGCAGATACAACGGCTCGTCATACAACGGCAGCGATTCAAACCGCTCCAGCAGCGGGTCGTGGAGGTAGGTGACGCCGATGTCAATGGCGAAATTGTTGAGTCCCAGGATGAGTTGGTCCAGCCCCATGAACTGAATGTCCAGTTGCACTTCGGGGTAGCGTTTTTGCACCAGTTGGCTGACCGTCGGGAACAGCGGCGAACTCATCGGCATGGCGCCGATGCGCAGGCGACCGTGCAAGTTCTTGCGCATGATCGCCAGTTCCTCCAGCATGGCCGCGCGGTCGGCGAGCAGCCGCTTGGCCCAACTGACGACGCGTTTGCCCTCCTCGGTGAATCCCTGAAATTTTTGCTGGCGCAGGATGAGCGGGATTTCCAACTCCTGTTCGAGGCTTTTCAGCGCGCTCGACAGACTGGGCTGGGAGACGTGGCATTTTTCCGCGGCCCTGCCAAAATGCGCCTCTTGCTCGAGGGCGATGAGATACTGAAACTGTCGTAGAAACATGGTCGGTCTCGCTGGGTGCTCGGCCCCTGAAACCGCGCGCAGCCGCGCGCGGCATCCATCGGCGGCTGGCCGCTAATGATAGACCGAAGTTGGTGAATGACGGAAATTATCATGCTAATCTATCACATGCCCGCCACCGGACCGCATCCCGTGCAACCATGTACGTACGTGAGCGCGCGCCGACCGTGGTCTTCGAGTAGCCGGAATTTACGCCGCCCATGCTGTTATCGCTCCTGCTAATCGCCACGGTGTTCGCGGTCGGCGTGCTGGTCGGCGGCGTCGGCATCGGCGGCGTGTTGCTGTTGCCGGCGCTGAGCGCCTTGGGCGGCATCCCGTTGCACACCGCCATCCCCGCGTGCATGGCCGCTTTCATTGCCACCGGCGCGGTCGGTGCGCTGATTTATGCCCGCCACCGTACGGTCGACTGGCGGCGAGCGGCCGGACTCTGCATCGGCGGCGTACCGGGCGCTTATCTCGGCGCGTTTCTGTTGCCGCATGTTTCCGCGTTGGCGCTGGAACTCGGCATCGCGGCGCTGTTGCTGGCCAGCGGTTGGTATGCGCTGTCGCGGCCGCGGCCCGGGACGCCGGAAAGCGGCGCGCCGCCGCCACTGCGGCGAACTTCTCTGTCTGTCATCGGTTTTGTCACCGGTGTCGGCTCGGCGCTGACCGGCACCGGCGGACCGCTGTTGCTGATTCCCATTTTAGTCTGGCGGCAACTGCCGATGCGTACCGCCGTCGGCCTCGCGCAAGTGATTCAAATCCCGGTCGCGGTGACTGCGACCCTCGGCAACACCGCGCACGGGCAGGTCGACTGGCGACTCAGCGTGTGGTTGGCGTTGGCGTTGACCGGCGGCGCGGCGCTGGGCGCCAAACTCGCGCATGTCGTGCCGGCCGAGGCGCTGCACAAATTAGTCGCCGCGCTGCTGGTCGCGGCCGGGTTGTTTATGCTGACCGAATTGTCGTCCGGCGGGTAAACGCCGGCGCGCCGAATGCGCCGTCGGTTGCGCGCATCTTTTAAGGCGCGGTCTATCAAATCATAAAAAGAAACATTTGGAATACGCGCTCGACACTGGCTATGCTTCCATCGAAGCGATGATTCGACCGCGCTATGGCCGTTGTTACACCGTCGATGTTGCGCCGTTTACCCGGCGACCCGGCGCGCGAATGATTGCAACAGAAAATTTTTCTTTGACCGACATTTTTAACCGTGGAAAAGACCATGACCGAAACCTCCGAGAAGCGCAAGAAGGCGACCATTCGAGAGTTGCAGCGCAAGATGCGGGATGATGAGCAAATCGTCCAGATGGCGATTTACGATTATCGAAGCGCAGTGCTCGCCGACCGCTTGGGCATCGACATTTTATGCGTGTCGGATACCGGCGGCATGATTCTGTTCGGCCACCAATCGACCGTAACCGTGACTTTCGATGAAGTGATGATGATGGCCAAAGCCATCGACCGCGGCAGCCGGTACGGTTTGCGCATGGTGGATATGCCGTATTGGAGTTTTCATGTCTCCCCGCAGCAAGCGGTCGAAAACGCCGGCCGGTTTGTCGCCGAAGCCAACGCCGAGGTGATGAAGTGCGAGGGCAACATCCACCACGCCAAAAACATCGAGGCCATCGTCAAAGCCGGCATCCCGGTGCAGGGGCATATCGGCATCACGCCGATGCGCATGCCGCAACTCGGCGGGTTTTTCGCCCAAGGCAAAAATTCGGAGCGCGCAAAGGAACTGGTCGACGACGCCTGGGCGTTTGTCGATGCCGGTTGTTTCTCGATTCTGTGCGAGGTGACCAGCGAGGAAGTCTGCGAATACTTAAGTGAAGTCCTGCCGGTGCCGGTCATCAGCCTGGGGGCCGGCAACAAAGCGCACGGCGTGCACATCATCACCTCCGATTTGTTCCATCTGTACGAGGAACATACGCCGCGCCACTCCAAAATCTACACGGACTTGATTCCGATTATGGAGGATGTGTTCGTCAGATACCGGGATGAGGTCAGAAGCCGGGTGTATCCGGGCCCGGAGCACACCATCTACATGCAACCCGACGAGTTGCGGAAGTTCGCCGCCGAGATGAAGTGGGAAAGCAAACTCGAGCAGTTGGCTTGAGTGCGCCCGAACGATTTCCGCAATTCCAATTTTTCTTCTTTTAACCAGCGAGGCCGTCATGTCAGCCAGAAATCATGCCCAGTGGACCGCCGCCCCCAAACTTAAAGCGGGGGAATGGGTGGACAGCCGAATCTATTCCGACCAGGCGATTTTCGAGGAGGAGCTGCAGAAAATCTGGAAGCGGTCGTGGATTCCGGTCTGCCACGAATCGGAACTCAAAAACGCGTACGATTTTCGCACCATGACGATTGCCCGCGAGCCGGTCATCGTGGTGCGCGGCAACGACATGAAAGTGCGCGCGTTTCTGAATGTCTGCCCGCACCGCGGCAACATGATTGAGCGCCGGCCGTCCGGCAGTTTCAAGCGCGGCACGCCGTCCGGCACTCCCAAACACATGACCTGCATGTTTCACGCCTGGCAGTTCGACATGAAAGGGCGGTGCGCGTATATCTCCCGATGCGAAGAGGGCTACCAGAAGCGACTGCGCAAGGAGGATGTCGGCCTGCGCAAGTTGAACTGCGAAGTCTATTTCGGCGGATTCGTCTGGGTCTGCCTGGACGATGACATCGACATGACGGTCGAGCAATGGGCGGCCGGCGCGCTGGATGTGCTGAGTCCGTCGCTGAACGCGGAACCGCTGGAGATTTTTCACTACCACAAGGCAATCATCCCCTGCAACTACAAACTCTGGCACGACACCAACTGCGAGTTTTATCACGACTACCTGCACTACCATAACCGCATCACCGGCTTCAACGACGCGTACTTCGCGCGCAAAAACAGCGGCTTTAAAAACGGCCACATCAATGTCGGCAGTTTTGAGGTGCAATACGACCAGTACGAAGGGTTTGAATCGCGCGAAGCGCTGTCGTTCCCGCATTTGCCGCCCAATCACTGGTATATGATTGACATGTTCCCCGGGGTTAATTTCAACCTGCGTGGTTCGGCGTTGCGTTGCGACTTGATGACGCCGCTGGCGGCCGACAAGGTGATGATAGAGTTTCGCGGCCTCGGTCTCGCCAGCGACACCCCGCAGCAGCGCCGCACGCGCATCGACCACCACAATTCCATTTGGGGGCCGTTCGGTCGCAACCTGCACGAAGACCTGCTGGCGGTGACGGCGCAGGGCGCGTGCATGCATCAAGCGGCGGAAAACCGGCGCATTCTGCATGGCCGCCACGAGAACCAGACTATTCACGATGAGAACGGCATGCGCCACTACTACGAGGAATGGGGGCGCTGGCTGAACCGCCTACCGAGCGACCCCGACCGGGCGTTTGCTGACGGCGCCGGTGGACGCGCCGCCGTTGCGCGTGACGCCGAGCGCGAATTGGCGCTGGAAGAGGCCTGAGCCGCGGGCAATGTCAATTGCGCGCGACTCTGAAACATGATGGGTAAGAACGCCGCGGAGGCAGCGATGAGTGTCAATTACGCCGAGACCAAAGAAGCGGTCAAAAGCCTGATATATCAAGCGTGTTTGTATCAGGATGACCTGAACTGGGATGCCTGGCTGAAGTTGTGCGACGCGGATTTTCAATACCGCATCTGCGCGTACAGCCCGGAAATCCAGGCCGACATGATTTACCTGAGCGGCGGCCTGGAGGATATGCGCAGTCTGACCGGCATGCTGTCCAAGCACAACTCCGACCACTCGCCGCTCAGGCGTCACTGCGTCGCCTATCAGGTGACGGTGGCCGAAGACGGCCGCTCGGCCGAGTCGGTCAGTTCAGTGACGGTGTTCCAAACGCAACTGGACGGCATTAACTCGCATGTGGACGCGGGCGAATCGCGCCTGTTTTTGGTCGGCCGCTATCACGACAAATTCAGCATCAACGGCGGCGACATCAAGTTCACCGAGCGCACCGCCCGCCTCGACACCCGGCGCCTGGACAAGGGCTCACACTGGCCCATATAGGCGGAACGCAACAGATGAGTTGGAAAACGGCCTGCGCCGCGGCCGATGTGCCGGCGCACTCCATTAAAGCCTGCGAGGTGGACGGGGTTGAGATTCTGGTCGCCAATGTCGGCGACGGATTTCGCGCTTATCCGCCGGTCTGCCCGCACATGGAGGAATACCTGGAAGATTCCGGCATCTGCAGCAACGGTGTTTTGACCTGCACCAAACACTTGTGGCAGTGGGACATGAAAACCGGCGAAGCGCGTCCGCCCGCGGAGAAGCCGCTGCTGCTGTATGAAGTCAAACAGGAAGACGGCAAAGTCATGGTGTATCTCGACAAAGAGTTGGAATACGCGTTCGACCATGATGACGATGACGACGGTGACGATTGAATGATGGACCGCGAAGAGCGGAGCGCAACGCCGCCGGCA
The DNA here is from genome assembly GCA_028817015.1 of Gammaproteobacteria bacterium. Classification (GTDB taxonomy): domain Bacteria; phylum Pseudomonadota; class Gammaproteobacteria; order Arenicellales; family Poriferihabitantaceae; genus JAHRAW01. Next base: position 9,799 of record JAPPQJ010000075.1, on the reverse strand, counting down.
GCGCCGCTGCACCGCCGATGAACCGCATCGACATCGCCGCCCGCGGCCGCCGTTTTCACTTCGATGCGCCGGCCGGTGAAAAGGTGTTGTTCGCCGGGCTGCGCGCCGGCATTCCGCTGCCGCATGAATGCGCCACCGGTACTTGCGGCAGTTGCCGGGGGAGGCTGAAATCGGGGCAAATCGACGCCGGCTGGTTGCAGGCGCCGGGGCGCAAGCGATTCAAACCCGGAGGCGGGGAATTACTGATGTGCCAAGCGGTCGCGCAGTCGCCGTGCCGCTTGGCCGTGGCCTCCGACATGCAACCGTTTCGCAAGGACGACCTGCGCCCCGCGCATTATCGCGGCACGGTTGCCGGTTGCGCGAAGTTGACCGCCGATGTGATGCGCTTTGATGTGACGCTGTCCGCGCCCGCGCGTTTTCATGCCGGACAGTTTTTCGTGCTGCGCGCGCCGACGGTGAACGGATACCGCGCCTATTCGATGGTGAACTACTGCGCGTCCGCCGAGCGCTTGGAGTTCATTATTAAACGAAAACCGCACGGCGCGTTCTCAAACTGGTTGTTTGATGCCGACCAAACCGGTGCGTCCATCGAGCTTTTCGGTCCGCTCGGGCGCGCGACTTTTCACCAGGACGAGTCCTGCGACCTGTTTATGATTGCCGGCGGCTCCGGCATCGCCGGACTATTGTCGATTCTTGAACATGCATGCAGCGCCGGTTACTTGCGCGACCACAAAGCCGCGCTGTTCTTCGGCGTGAGAACCTGGGACGATGTGTTTTTTGTCGACCGCCTTGCGTCCATGCGCCAACGCGCCGGCCGCCATCTGACGGTTCATATCACGGTCTCGGAGCAGAACCCGGCGCAGCCGCGGCCGGAAAACTTGAGCGCCTTTTCGACTTCGCATGGGTTGGTGCACCAAGCGGCTTTGAAAGCGCTGCCCGCGGACGCGGCCGACACCATGGTGTATGTGGCCGGGCCGCCGCCGATGGTGGATGCGAGCCTTGGCGCGCTGATTGCCGAAGCGCGCGTTGCGCCGCGGATGATTCGCTATGACAAGTTCACTTGATTCGCTTGACGATTGATTCACGACAAGCGAGGAACGACGTCGTTGCCGGCATGACCGGCATGACAAAGTTCCGAGAGCGAATGATAGACGATGCCAATAATGCGATTGACTTAAATGATTTTACAAATCACCGAAAGTGATTCCATACTGAAACATCGGATGCCAAGCGGCGAATCGGCGGCAAGTTCGATGCGATTAATGCATGACGTTATCCGGCGTGTCGCGCATCACCCATCCGGTATCCATAAACCGCCATTCACACATCACCAACCGAGTTATCGCGGAGGAAACAGACCATGAAACAAACAAACGCGCGGATGACATCCGCCCTGAGCATCGCGTTCATGCTGTTCATCAGCATGGCCGTATCCAAACCGTCTTTCGCCGATGTGGATTTTGGCGAAGTCGGAGAGCCGGTCGACCTGGTCATCGGTTATCAGCCGTACTACACCGAATCCTGGTCGGGGGTGGTCAACAACGGCAAACAACTGTGGAAAAAGTATCTGCCGGCCGGCTCCACCGCGGAGTTCCAAATCGGCTTGCAGGGCTCGGTCATCGTCAACGCGATGACCGGCGAGAAACAACACATCGGTTACATGGGCGACATGCCCGCCATCGCATCGACCTTTCGCAATCTTAAACAGCGCGGCGGCACCGACATTCGCATCGTGGCGGTGCTCGGCACTTCCAAGCAGCAGTGCAACATCTTTCTGGTGCGCAATGACGCGCCGCAATTTTCCAGCGGACGCGATGCCGTCAAGTGGATGGACGGAAAAATCACCTCGGCCCCGCACGGCGCTTGCACCGACCGCTTCGCCCAACTGGCTTTCCAGCAAGCGGGCATCAAGCCGGACCGTTACCTCAACCAGAACATCGAGGTCATCACCACCAACTTCCGCGCCGGCAAGTTGGACGCCGCGGCCATCTGGGAGCCGACCGCATCCAAAATCGTCAAAGCCGGAATCGCCCGCCGGGCCGCCAGCGGCGAGGATTTCGACGCCCTGGACGGCGGCTTCATGGTCATGCTGAACGACCTGATTGCGCAGCGCCCCGACATCCACCGCGGCTGGCTGGAGGCGGAACTGGACGCGCAGTTGTTCATGGCCGACCCGGCCAACGCCGACGAAGTGGCCGCAATGGCCGAAGCGCAGACCGAAAAAATCGACAAGGATGTGTTGTGGCACGCGCTGTATGGGAACTGGCCGGCCAACCAGGGCGGCGGCGAGGTCAAGGTGCAACTGGATTTCGTGGTCTCCGAGCGCGTGCAGACGCTGCTCGATAACGCCACCGCCTTCCTTTACAGTTTGCCGAAAAAACCGGCCGCGGCGGCGCGCATCCGCGAAGGCGGCGTGATGGACGGTGTGGCGCGTGACATCCTCAAAGAAAGGGGGCTTACCAGCCCGCTGGCGGTTATCAAGGCGGTCGGGAAATAGCATTCGTCGCGTTGCGGCATCGGGCATCGACCAGGCGCCGCCGGAAAAAGCGCTTTGCGAAGGTTGCCCTCAGTCTCAAGTTCCCGCGCCGGCAGCGCCGCGGGGACTTGCGCTGACGGGCCGCCTGGAACGCCGCAAACCATGCAAGCGAGTCGTCTGAATTGATTCTCACCCGGTTGCCCCCGCCGCCATTGAATTTGCGCCCATGCTGAACAACGGACAGGGGGCTTCCCTCGGCGTGCGGGCCGGCCGCATGCCGATGTTTATGGCGCGCATATATCGGCGGCTCAGCGCCACCGGCCCCTACTTCACATTGCTGGGGCTGGTGCTGTGGGTCGGCACATGGTGGCTGCTGTGCGAGGTCTTTTCGGTGCCCAGGTTCGAGAAGATGCCGGGCCCGGTGGTGGTACTCAGCGAGTTGTTTTCCCCGCAGCCGTTTCTCGGCGTATCCGTTTTTACCGAGGAGTATTACGCGCACATGTGGGCCAGTTGCCGGCGCATATTCTTTGCGTTCTGCATCGCCACCGGGGTCGGCGTGCCGCTTGGCCTGTTCATGGGCTGGTCGAGAAAATTTCGCGACTACACCTTTCCCATTCTCGAAATCCTGCGCCCCATTCCCATTTTGGCTTGGGTGCCGCTGGCCATTTTGATGTTCAAGGGATTCGAGTCGCCGGTGATTTTTCTGGCCACATTGGCGTCGTTGTATGTCAGCACCCTCAACACCCTGCTGGGAGTCGATTCCATCGACGAATCGTATTTTCGCGCCGCCGGCTGCCTCGGCTCAAAGCCGCACCATATTTTCTGGCATGTGGTGGTGCCGGGCGCGTTGCCGTTCATGTTCACCGGCCTGCAAATCAGCATCGGCGTGGCGTGGTTTTCGCTGGTGGCGGCGGAGATGGTGTCCGGCGACTGGGGCCTCGGCTACCTCATCGTCGACGCCTATATGAACAATGTCACCGTGCCGATGGTCATCGGCATGATAACGCTTGGTTTTGTCGGCTGGTTCACCTCGGTGCTGGTCAGGATAGTCGGCGACCGCATGATGCAGTGGCGGACCCGGGCGTTGGCCATGGAGAACCGATAATGGCCGCATCAGTTGCAGTGAATCAATCGACCGCTCCGGGCGCCGCCGCCAAGGGGGCGGTCAGCATTCGCAATGTCACCAAGGTTTACGACCCGGAAGGCGTCAATGTGATGGCGGTTGACGACTGCTCGATGGAAATCGCCGCCGGGGAAGTGTGCATGGTGGTCGGGCCGAGCGGCTGCGGAAAAACCACCCTGCTGAACGCCATCGCCGGGTTCCACTCGATTACCGCCGGCGAAATCCATCTGGACGGCGAACTGCTGTGCGGCCCCGACAAACCCTTGGCCGAGCAGGGCGCGGACCGCGTGGTGGTGTTTCAGAACGGCGCGTTGTTTCCGTGGAAAACGCTGCGCGACAATGTCGCCTACGGTCCGCTGGTGCGCGGCCAGTTGAGCAAACGCGATGCGCTCGACAAAGCCGCGCAGATGTTGGCCGATGTCGGCCTGGCCGAGTTTGCGGAAAAATATCCGGGCGAGGTGTCGTCGGGCATGGCGCGCCGCGCCGAAATCGTCCGCGCGCTGATTAACGACCCCAAGGTGCTGCTGCTTGATGAGCCTTACCGGGCCATGGACGAACTGACCAAATCCATCATGCACGAGGCGCTGCTGGAAATGTATGACCGCACCCGGGTCACCATGTTCTTCATCACTCATGACCTGGAGGAGGCCATTTTCCTCGGCGACCGGGTGGTGGTGATGACCACGCGCCCGTGCCGCACCAAAAAAATCGTCGATGTGAACATTCCGCGCCCGCGCGACTACCACCTTCTGTCGTCGGAAGCGTTTCGCTTGTTGGTCGAGGAAGCCAGCGAAGCGGTGCACGAGGAAGCGCTCAAAGCGTTCACGGCCGGCGAACGCGAACTGGCATGAATACCGCAACCCAACCCCCCGGCCTCCCGGCCGCATGGAGCGTCGGCTGATGGCGGTCGCGGCATCCGGCACGGGAGCCTCCGGCGGGGGCCTGCGACGTCTGCGCTGGAGCGCGCTCAAGCGCAACGCCAAGTTGTGGCGTGGCGCCGCCGCCATCGCGCTCACCTTGGTGCTGTGGGAATGCGGCTCGCGCGCCAGCCAGCAACTCGGCATGCAACTGCCGTTTATCGGCTTAATCCCGCCGCCGACCGCGGTGCTGGCGGCTTGGGCTGAAGTGATTCCGCAGTTCGGCTACTGGGAGAGTTGGTATCTCAGTTTCAAGCGGGTGCTGGCGGGCTTTTTGTCGGCCATGGTGGTCGGCATACCATTCGGCTTGCTGCTGGCGGTCAGCCGCTACTGCCGCGAAATCTTCTTCCCGCCGTTCGAAGTGTTGCGGCCCATCCCGCCGCTGGCCTGGGTGCCGGCGTCGTTGATTTTCTGGCCGACCAACGAGTTGTCGATTGCGTTTGTGACTTTCCTGGGGGCGTTTTTCACCATCGTCATCAATGTATTGGGCGGCGCGCGCAGCATCGATATCCGCCTGCTGCGCGCCGCGCAGTCGATGGGTGCGACCAAGTGGGACATGTTCTGGCGCATCGTGTTGCCGGCATCGTTGCCGTCCATCTTCACCGGCGCGGCGGTCGGCATGGGCATCACTTGGGAAGTGGTACTGGCCGCGGAAATGATTTCGGGCGGCGGCACACAGGGCGGCGGCGGGCTGGGCTTTTTCATCTGGAACTCGTATATGGGCGGCTCGCTGGAGCAAATCGTGGTGGGCATGTTCAGCATCGGCATCGCCGGTTATTTGTCCAGCAGCGCGATTCGTTATCTCGGCGACCGTTGCATGCCGTGGCGGCGGCTGTTCTGACGGATATGGCGATGAAACCTGAAACGACGGCGGCCGGCGCGCCTACCTCCGCATCCGGCAAAGGCCGCATTGAACTGCAGCATGTCAGCAAGGGATACGGCGAAGCATGGGAGAGGCAGGAGGTCGTGAGCGATGTCAGTCTGGAAATCGCGCCGGGCAAACTGACCGCCGTGGTGGGGCCGTCGGGATGCGGAAAATCGACCCTGGTGAATTTGGTCGCGGGTTTCGAGTCCCCGGAATCGGGCCGCATTCTGCTCAACGGCAGGCCGGTCGGCGGCCCGTCCCACGAGCGCATGGTGGTGTTTCAGGAAACCGCGCTGATGCCGTGGTTGACGACCTACCAGAATATCGTGTTCGGCCCCAGGATTCGCGGCGACATGCCAAAGAAGGCGTTGCACGAGGAGGCCGTCAAACTGCTGGACAAGGTCGGCTTAAGCGAATTCAAGGACAAGTATCCGATTCAACTGTCCGGCGGCATGCAGCGCCGCGCCGAACTGGCGCGCGCCATCATCAACCGGCCCAAACTGCTCATCATGGACGAGCCGTTCCGCGGCCTGGATGCGATGACCCGGGAATTGATGCAGGAATTTTTCCTGAGGCTGTTTGAAGAAAACCGCCGCACCAACCTGTTCGTCACCTCGGAAATCGAGGAAGCCATCATTCTCGCCGACCATCTGGTCATCCTCTCCAACCGCCCGGCGCGGGTGCGCGAGGTCATCGACATCGATTTGCCGCGCCCGCGCGAATTTGCCATGCTCGGCTCGCGCGAAGCGTATCAATACAAGCGCGCGGCGCTGGAGTTGCTGCACGAGGAGGCGATGAAAAGTTTCAGCGAACAACAGTCGGTTCAAGCGGGCCTGATTGAAGCCATTTCCAGCCGCGGGAGTTGACAGCAACCGCTCCGATGGGCGGCGCATCGCCAAAACCGGCATCCGATTGAACGCGTCCTTTTTCACGCCCCTCGCCGCCTTTTAGCATTGCTTGTTGGCATGCCGCACCCCGCCCGCATGAACCCCGCCGGAAACCGTCATGCCGCGGTGGAAGTCGTCGATTTGTGCATGCGCTACGGCTCGATCACCGCGGTTGACCGCCTCAATTTTTCCATCGCCGGCCCGTCCACGGTCGGTTTGCTGGGCCCCAACGGCGCGGGAAAATCGACCGTCATGCGCATACTTGCCGGGTTTCGCATCCCTTCGTCGGGCCGCGCCGCCATCGCCGGCCACGACCTGCTGACCGCGCGGCGACGCGCGCAGGCGGTCACCGGCTATTTGCCTGAGACCGCCGGTGGACTTGGTCGTCTGACCGCGCTCGAACTGCTCACCGGCTGCTGCGATGCGCGCGGAATCCGCGGTCCGGCCGCGCGCCGCGCCATCGGCCGGGTGGGCGAAGACCTTGATTTGGCGCCGGTCTTAGGCAAACGCTTGGCGGCGCTGTCCAAAGGCTGGCGGCAACGGGTGTGGCTGGCTCAAGCGCTGGTGCATGACCCGCGGGTGCTGATTCTCGACGAACCGACCGACGGCCTCGACCCCATCCAGAAACGCGGCATCCGGCGCTTAATCAAACAACTGGCGGCCACGCGCGTCATCATGCTGTCGACCCACATTTTGGAAGAGGCCGAGGCGGTCTGCGAGCGCGCGCTCATCATCGACCACGGCCGCCTGCTGGCCGACGCCCGGGTCGAGGATTTGGTCGATGAAAAGGGCCGCCACGCGCCGCTGTTCCACGCGCTGACCGCGGCCCCCGGGAGCGCGCGTGCGGTTCGCTGAAACATTCGCGCCCCGGCGCGCCGCCGCCGTCACCCGGCACGAACTGCGCGTCCTGTTCCACTCGCCCCTGACTTATCTGTTTCAAGCCGGGTTTCTCGGCGCGCTCGGATTGTGCGTGTTTCAGGTGGCGGATTTTTACGCCACCGACGAGGTTTCACTGCGCTTGTGGCTGCTTTTCTTCCCGTGGGTTGGGCTGGTGTTTGTGCCGGCGCTGGCCATGAACGCTTGGCCGGGCGGCGGCAGCGATGGCGACCGAAGCGTGGAGTTGGCGCTGACCTTGCCGGTGACGGCCGCGGAATGGGTGTGCGGAAAATATCTCGCCGGCCTCGCCGTGCTGCTGGTCATGCTGTTGTGCGGTCTGGCGTTCCCGGCCACCTTGGCTTATCTCGGCGACCCCGACTGGGGCCGGGTGACGGCCGGCCTGCTGGCTTCGTTTCTGCTGTTGGCGGCGTATTGGGCGGTTTGCATCGCCGTCGCCGCGCTGCTCGGGGACGCGATTGCGGTGTTCGTCGTCAGCGTGCTGGCGCTACTGACGCTGGCGCTGTTAGGGCAATCGGAACTGGACCCCCTGCTGGAAGGCGCGCTACCCGGCGCGCCGGCGTTTTTGCGCGGGCTCAGCCCGTTGGGGCATTTTCACTCCATCGCCTCGGGCCTGCTCCGCTTGTCGGCATTCAGTTGGTTTGCGTTGTTTATCATCCTGCTGCTGTCTTTGTGCGGCGCGGCGGTGACCGCCCGCCGCCACGGCCGTGCGCGGCATCTGTTCAAGTTCAAATGTCTGCTCGGCGCGGCCGCGCTGCTGGCCGGGGCCGCGGGACTGCAAGCGGCGCTCGGCAAACTGCCGCTGGAAGCGGACTGGACCGAGCAGCGCGAGTTCACCCTGAGCGCGGCCGCCATCGACACCATCCGCCGCGCGCGGGCCGACATCCGCATCGACTTTTTCTGGAGCGAGCAACAGTCCGGTGTGCCGGCCTCGATTCGCGCGCACGCGGCCCGCGCCCGCAGTATGCTCAAGCGCATCGAGCATCATTCGCGCGGCCGGGTCACGGTACGCGAATTCGACCCGGCGCCGGACACCGATGTGGAGTTGCGCGCCATCGAGGCCGGCATGCGCATCGTGCCGATGACCTCGGGCGACCACTTCACGCTGGGGCTGGTCATGCGGAGCGCCGGCCGCGCGCATGTATTGCCGTATATCGACCGGGAACGCGAGCGGTTTCTCGAATATGATTTGCTGTCCGCGCTCAGCCGCCTGCTGCAACCGCGCGCCACTCGTGTGGCGCTGCTCTCCCCACTGCTGCCGCCGTCGGCGTTGAACGCGCCGCGTCCCGGCTTGTCGTTCGTCGAGGAACTGAAACGCGCCCACGATGTCGCGCTCGTGCCTTTCTTCGCTGAACAACTGCCGGAGGCGGATGCGCTCATCGTCCTGCAAGGCGCGCCGCTCAAACGCGCGATGCTGTACGCCATCGACCAGCATGTCATGCGCGGCGGCGCGCTCATCGCCATGCTCGACCCGCATGTCCGCGCCCGCCCCGGTCGGGTCGCCAACCCGATGCACTTTCAACCGTCCACCGCGGTCGACGACTTGTCGGATTTGCTGCTGCGCTACGGGGTGCGGTATGCCGGCGAGCACATCGTCGGCGACGCCCAACTGGCGGCCACGGTGTCGCCGGATGGCGGCGAGACGCGAATCAGTTACCCCTACTGGCTGCGCTTCGACAAACAGCATATCGGCGCCGCCCACCCGGTCGTGGGCGGCTTGCAGGAAGTGCTGCTGGTCGAAGCCGGCGCGCTTGAGTTCACCCCCGGCGCCGCGCGCGCGTTGCTGCGCACCACCGATGATTCGGGGATGGTTGCGCGTGACAGGTATCAAAGCCGGCCGCCGCCGGGGGCCCGCGACCTGGCGGACGATTTCCGGGTTGATGGCGGGGAGCGCATTGTGGCCGCCTTGGTCGAGGGGCGTCTTCGCAGCGCCTATTCAGACTCCGACTCGGTGGCGGCCAACCCCGGCCACTTGAACGCCTCCCATGACGGGGATGCGCGCGTGTTCGTAGTCGCCGACAGCGACTGGCTGTTCGATTCGTTTGCGTTGCACACCTCCCACATCGGGGAGCGCGTCATCACCCGGCCGGCCAACGATAATTTGGCTTTGTTGGGCAACATGATCGCCTATGGCGCGGGCGCCGACATCGCCGGCATCCCGGCGCGCGGCCGCCTGAGTCGCCGGTTCACCCGGGTCGCGCAACTGTTCAAGCGCGTCGAACAAGCGGTCAAGGTCAGCGAGCGAACGACCGCGGAGAATGTCGCGCGGTTGGAGGAAAACCTCGACCAAATTCGCCGCATCGCCGGTGTCGACAATGTGGCCGACCTACCGTCTCCGCTGCGCGAGCAGGCGCTGTCGGTGCGCAAACAGTTGGTGGCGCTCCGCCGCGACCTCAGGGCGATTCGTTTGCAAGCGCGCGAGCGCATCGACCGGCTGGGGAAGACGCTGGCGCTGTTGAACATCGCGGGCGGCCCGGCGTTGGTGGCGGCGTTCGGGATGACTGTCGCCTTCGCGCGGCGGCGCCGATTGCGCATCCGGCTGGCCGGCTTGCGCTAATGCCAAATTAATGCCGTCGCTAATGGCGGAAGAGTCGCCCGAAGCCCGGGATTTTTGAGGGGGTTTTCATGAGTTTCAGC
>JAPPQJ010000078.1 GCA_028817015.1 Gammaproteobacteria bacterium | reverse complement strand
GCTGGCAGGGTTGACAGGGTTGTGCGCTTTTGAGCACGCCGAACATCTGCCGGGTTGGGGCTGGATTTGTCGGCCAGGCGGGTCGATGAGGACCACAAAGACCCCCACCATGCGTTGATATTGGACGGAAAACTGTCCTTCTGACCGGCGCCTTTTTCGCCGCCCCGCCTTGCTGGCGCATCGGTTGACGGGGCCTGCCGGATGGCGGCCCGCCGGCTTTCGTTGCAACGGCGGGGCGCGTATCAATCGCCGGATTGCCGGCCTTCCCCCTGCCGGGCCATTTCACCATCGACCAGGGCGCATATTTTGTCCAGAGCGCCGCGTTTTTTGGCGACCAACTCCCGGCCTTTGTCGGCGTATCGGCGCCGCAAAGCCGGGTCGTTAAGCAGGCGCAGCACCACTTCCGCCAACTCGCCGGGGTTCATGACCTGGATGCCGGCGGTGTGCTGCAGAAGGAGGTCGGCGATTTCGGAAAAATTAAACATGTGCCGGCCGAACACCACCGGAACCCCGGCCGCCGACGCTTCCAGCACATTGTGGCCGCCGACCGGCACCAGGCTGCCGCCGATGAAAGCGATGTCGCCGGCGGCGATAAGCATGGGCAATTCCCCCATGGTGTCGGCCACATAGATGTCGGTGTCGGGGCTTATCCGGCCGCGGTTTTCGGAGCGCAAGACGGTGCGGTAGCCCCCACCCGCGCACAAGCGGAAAACGCGCTTGAAGCGCTGCGGGTGGCGCGGCACGATGACCAACAGCAGCGACTCAAAGCGCTCGCGCAGGCGCGCGAAAACTTCCAGGATTTGCGCCTCTTCCCCTTCGTGGGTGCTGCCGGCCACCCACACCGGGCGCCGCCCCCAGTCTCCGCGCACCCTGTGCGCGGCCTCGCCGCCGCCGGGCTTGAAGGCGATGTCAAACTTCAGGCTGCCGGTGACGGTGACCGCCGCCGCCGGCGCCCCCAACCTGATGAGGCGCCTGGCGTCAGGGGGGGTTTGCACCGCGAAATGGCCGATTTTTTGCAGGGTGGGGCCAACCAGGCTGCGCCAGCGGTGGTAGCCCCGGTGCGAGCGCCTCGACATGCGCACGTTGATGTAGAACATGGGGGTGCCGAGGCGGTGGCAGGCGTCGATTAGGTTGGGCCAGATTTCGGTTTCCATGACCAACGCCAGGCAGGGAGCCGCGCGCTCCAGAAACCGCCGCACCGCGCCGGGGTAGTCATAAGGCAGATAACAGTGCCCAACCCGCCTGGCGAAGACCGCGGCCACCCGCTCGGCGCCGGTCGGCGTCATGGTGGTGATGGTCACCGGCTTGTGCGGATATTGGTTCAGCAGGCGCTCGACCAGCGGCGCCGCGGCGTTGACCTCGCCGACCGACACCGCGTGAATCCAAACCCCGCCGGGCTGCAGATGCCGGCCGGCAAACCCCAGGCGCTGCTCAATATGCTCGAAATAACGGCGGTCTTGCAGCGCGCGGCACAACAAGCGCAGCATGATCACCGGTGACGCCAGATACAGGAATATGCGGTAAAGGACGATCAAAGTTTTGCCGCACTCAGCCAGTCTCTCGGCTTCAGATAGTGCTCCACCAGCCGCGCTTCGTCGCTGCCGGGCTCGGCCCGCCAGTCGTATTTCCAGTGCGCCACCGGCGGCATCGACATCAATATCGACTCGGTGCGCCCGCCGCTTTGCAAACCGAACAGGGTGCCGCGGTCCAGGACCAGGTTGAATTCCACATAGCGCCCGCGTCGGTAGAACTGGAACAGGCGCTCCCGCTCGGTGTAGCGCATGGCGCACCGCCGCCGCACGATGGGGGCGTAGGCGTCGATGAAACTTTCGCCGACCTCCCGCACGAAGGCAAAAGCGCGGGCGAAACCGCCTTCCCGGTAATCGTCAAAAAACAGCCCGCCGATGCCGCGCGTTTCACCGCGGTGCTTGAGGTGAAAATAGCGGTCGCACCAGGCCTTGAAACGCGCGTAGTGGCCGGGGCCAAAGCGGTCGCACGCCCGCTTGGCGGTTTGGTGCCAGTGGATGCAATCTTCATCGAAGGCGTAGCAGGGAGTCAGGTCGTAGCCGCCGCCGAACCACCACACCGCCTCCTCGCCCGGCGCGCCGGCCAGGAAGAAACGCATGTTCATGTGGCAGCACGGCACATAGGGGTTGCGCGGGTGCATCACCAGGGAAACCCCGCTCGCCTGGAAGGGCTTGCCGGCTAAGTGGGTGCGCTTGGCGGTGGCCGCAGGCGGCAGCGCGGAGCCGCTGACCCTGGAAAAATTAACCCCGCCCCTTTCAAACACCGCCCCGCGCTCGATAACCCGGGTCATGCCGCCGCCGTGTGCGTGCCGCCAGGCATCCTCGCCAAAGCGCGCTTCGGGCTCAAATTGCTCCAGCTGCCGACACAGGCGCGCCTGCATTTCCTTAAAATAACGGCTGACCGCGCGGGCATCGGGCGCATCGTCCGCCATGACCGGCTGCAGCGCCTCAGCCCCGCACCACTTCGCCGGTCTGGCCATGGCGGATAATCGACGGCGCGTGCTGGTTGCCGATGCGCCCATCGACCACAAAATCCACTTCATCGCCGAATTCCCGCAACACCGCCCCACTGCTGCGCAGCATCCGCCGCCCGCTGCGGTTGGCACTGGTGGAGACGATGGGCATGCGGGCCAGGCGGCACAGTGCGGCCGCGCCGCGATGGGCGGTGACCCGCACCGCCAACGTGGGCTGGTCGCCGCGCAGCCAGCGCGACGCATACGGGCCGGCCGGCAGCAGCCAGGTATGGCGACCCGGCCATGAGGCGAAAATTTGCTCGCGGCAGGCGACCTCGAGGGAATCGACAAACCGCAACAAGCGGCGGCGGTGGTCGGCGATCAAGATCAGCCCCTTGTTGCGCCGGCGCCGCTTGATGCACAGGATGCGGCGTATGGCCGCCGGGTTGCGCGGGTCACAGCCGAGGCCGAAGCACGCTTCGGTGGGATACGCCACCACGCCGCCGGCGCGGATGATGGCGGCAGCGCGGGTGAGCGAGGTGCGGTTCAACTGCCGCCCAATGACTTTTGCAGGGCGTCATCCGAAGCCATAACCGCGCGCGCGTTTTGCTCCCGGCCGGCGCGCACCCGGGCGCTCAGTTGCGGGTCGGCGAGGGCTAAAATCTGCGCCGCCAGGTGCGCCGCATTTTTAGCCCCGGCCTTGCCCACGGCGACGCAAGCGACCGGAATGCCGCCCGGCATCTGCACCGTGGACAACAGCGCGTCCCAGCCATTCAACGGTCCGCCGTCGAGCGGCACGCCGATAACCGGCTTAACGGTCAGCCCGGCCACGGCCCCGGCCAGATGCGCCGCCATCCCCGCGGCGGCGATGAACACCGCGCATCCGCGCTGCTCGGCATCGGCCACATAGCGCCGGGTGGCCTCGGGGGTGCGGTGCGCCGAGGTGATTCTGGCCTCAAACGCCACCTCGAGATGGTCGAGCACCTCAAAGGCCGCCTTCATCACCGGGAGATCGGATTCCGAGCCCATGAGCACGGCTACAAACGGTTTGGTCATTGTGGATAAAATGTGGTGGGTGGTTGGGCTTGCGCCGTTCGGTGGGAGTAGGATACTTAAATCCGCCTGGCCAATCAAGCCTTCGCGGTGCTACACTGGCGGCGGCGAAAAGTCATCATGACCAGGCGAGACCAACAACCCTTCCACTTCCCCAACGCACCGGACGGCTGGGACCCGGCCCGGGCGCGGCGTATCGCCGGGGAAAATGGGCTGACCCTGACCCCCGACCACTGGCGCTTGATCGGCGCCCTGCAGGAATACTACCGCAAAGCCGAGCGCCCGGTGTTGCGGCAGATCAAAGACGCGCTGGAAGAACATTTTCACCACAAGGGCGGCATGAAATACCTCTATGAAATCTGCCCCGGCGGCCCGGTCGCACAGGGCTGTCTGCTGGCCGGCCTGGAAGTGCCGCCGGGGGCGGTGGACAAATCGTTCGGCAGTGTGGCGTGACGGCCGCCCGGCGCCCCTCTCCCCGGCTTCTCCCGGAGAGAGAGGGATCAAGGGAGAGGGATCAAGGAATAGGGAAACCCGCCGGGCCAGGATGAGAATCGCAACCTCATCCAGTCGATCAACCGCAGGTTGGCCGGTGGAATGGGCGCGCGGGCGAGAGGCGCTTGTGAATTGAAGTTGCCCGCCCGGTTTCGTCTGTAACCTTCATCCACCGCCATGCTGACCCACCCCGATGAACTGCGCGTGCGCATCTGGCGCGGCGATGCCGGCGGCGGGGAAATGGCGGCTTACCGGGCGCCGCGGTTGCCCAATCAAACGGTGCTCGATGTGGTCACCTGGATTCAGCGCCACCAGGCCCCGGACTTAAGTTACCGTTTTTCCTGCCGGGTCGGGATGTGCGGGTCGTGCGCGATGACGGTCAACGGCGCGCCGAGATGGACCTGTCGCACGCATGTCAAGGAGGTCGCGCGCAATCGACGCGACGGGCAACTGGAACTGGCGCCGCTTCGCAACCTGCCGGTGGTCAAGGATTTGGTCTGCGACATGGCGGATTTTTTCCGCAAATGGCGGCAGGCCGAGGGCCGCTTCCGCGGCGGCCGCGGGCGCTTTGATGCGGTATCCGCCGTGACCGCCGCCGACCCGCACCGGGCGGCCGCCGACGCCGCCATCGAGTGCATCAACTGCGCGGTATGCTATGCCGCCTGCGATGTGGTGGCGTGGAATCCCGGCTACCTCGGCCCGGCGGCGCTGAACCGCGCATGGACTTTGGTCAACGATGCCCGCGACACCGCCCAGTCGCGGCGCCTGCGCGCCATCGCCGACGCCGGCGGCGGCTGCCAGCACTGCCATTCCCAGCACCACTGCGCGCAATACTGCCCGGTGCAACTGTCGCCGGCGCACTCCATCGCCGGCTTGAAGCGGCGCGTGGGCCGGGCCGTGTTGCGCGGCGAGTTGTAATGCTCAGCCCGCGCCTTTTCATCGCTCAGCGCGTCACCGCGCTGCTGCTGGCGCCGTTCGTTCTCGGTCATCTGGCGGGCATCATCTGCGCCGTGCACGGCGGCCTCGACGCCGCGGAAATCCTGGCGCGCACCCGTGGCAATCCGTGGTTGGCCGCTTTCTATCAACTGTTCGTCGTCCTCGCCGCATTCCACGCCGCCATCGGCGTGCGCGTGATTTGCGCCGAGTTCTCGCGCGGGCGGCTGCGCGAAATCCACCTCGACATTATCGCCACGGGCGTTGGGTTGACGCTGTTGTGCATGGGCGGTTTCGCGGTGGTGGCGGTGGTTGTATGAAGCGGCGCGCCCGCCCTCTCCCCGGCCCGCTCCCGGAGGGAGAGGGGGAGCGCCACCGGGCTTTCACTTCCCCCGCCGGGGGTCGCACTTCCATCCCCCTCACTGGGGGCCGCACTTCCATCTCCCCCCCGCCGGGGGGGATAAAGGGGGGGAACACCCACCGCCGCCATGCACTGTATTTCGCCTTCTGGCTGCACCGCGTATCCGGCCTGTTGTTGGTGCTGTTTCTGCCGCTGCATTTCTGGGTCCTCGGCAGCGCGATTCTCGGCGCCGAGGCGCTGGACGGTTATTTGGTTTTGACCGATCACCCCGCGGCCAAAGCGGCCGAGTTCGGCTTGGTGTTTCTTCTGGCGATGCACTTGTTCGGCGGCTTGCGCATCATGGCGTTGGAGTTTCTCACCTGGCGGGCCGCGCATAAAACCGTGGCCGCGGCCGCCATCGCCGCGGCGTTTGCGGTCGCCTGCGGTTTTTTGTTGCGAGCGTTTTGACC
>JAPPQJ010000220.1:24570-50069 GCA_028817015.1 Gammaproteobacteria bacterium | reverse complement strand
GATGATTTTGCGCCCGGTCAGGCCGCAGTCGCCGACCGGCCCGCCGATGACGAACCGCCCGGTGGGGTTGACTAAAAACCGCGTGTCTTTGGTCACCAAACCGGCCGGCAGCACCGGCTTGATGATTTCCTCGACGACCGCCTCCGACAACTCGCCGTGCGCGATGCCGTCCTGGTGCTGGGTGGACAGCACCACGGTGTCGACCGAGGTCACCTTGCCGTCGACATACCGCACCGTCACCTGCGACTTGGCGTCCGGGCGCAGCCACGGCAGTTTGCCGGCCTTGCGCACCTGCGCCTGCTTTTCCACCAGGCGGTGCGCGGTGGTGATGGGGAACGGCATCAACACGTCGGTCTCATTGCAGGCGTAGCCATACATCAGGCCCTGGTCGCCGGCGCCCTGGTCGAGGTCCAGGCCCTCGCCTTCGTTGACCCCCCGGGCGATGTCCGGCGACTGCTTGTCAATCGACACCAGAACCGCGCAACTTTTGGCATCGAAGCCCATCTCCGACGAGGTGTAGCCGATGTCGGCGATGGTGCTCCTGACCACGGCCGGGAAATCCACCGTGGCGGTCGAGGTGATCTCGCCGGACACCAGCACCATGCCGGTGTTGATCAGCGTTTCACAGCCGACCCGCGACCGCGGGTCCTGCGCCAGCAGGGCGTCGAGGATCGAATCCGACACCTGGTCGGCGACTTTGTCGGGGTGTCCTTCGGACACCGACTCCGAGGTGAACAAGAGGGAATTTGGCATGGGAACGGGCGTGAGATTTCGGGGATTGTTATGACCGCGGATGATAGCATCATTTCGTTTGTTTTGGGCGTTTCGCTGAAAATCACCGGCGCGGATGCGGCGCGTTTTCGGTTAGAATAGGCGTCCCGCCGCATCGACGCCCCCCGAGCCATGAGCCCCGCTTCCGCCAGACCCCATGAGACCGCCCGCATCCTGGCCGAGGCGCTCCCCTATATCCGCCGCTATCGGGGCACCACCATGGTCATTAAATACGGCGGTCACGCCATGGTCGATGAGGCGCTGAAAAACAGTTTTGCGCGCGATGTGATCATGATGAAACTGGTCGGAATGAATCCGGTGGTGGTGCATGGCGGCGGCCCGCAAATCAGCCAATTGCTGACAAAAATCGGCAAACAATCCACCTTCATCGACGGCATGCGGGTTACCGACTCGGAGACCATGGATGTGGTGGAAATGGTTCTGGGCGGGCTGGTCAACAAGAACATCGTTCACTTAATCAACTCCCTGGGGGGCCGCGCGGTCGGCTTGAGCGGCAAGGACGGCAACCTGATTCGCGCCCGCAAACTGAATGTCCGCAACGGGGACCCGCTGCTGGAGCGCTCCGAGATCATCGATTACGGCCATGTCGGCGAGGTCGAGTCCATCGACCCGCGCGTGGTGCAGTTGCTGGAGAGCCGGGACTTCATCCCGGTGGTCGCGCCGGTGGGGGTCGGCGAGGACGGTTGCACCTACAACATCAACGCCGATTGGGTGGCCGGCAAGATGGCGATTACCCTGGGCGCCGAAAAACTGGTGCTGTTGACCAACACGCCCGGGGTTTTGGACCGGCACGGGCAACTGGCAAGCGAACTGGATACGGCGGGCATTGAGGAATTGCTGCGCGGCGGAAGCATTAAGGGCGGCATGATCCCCAAGGTGGAATGCGCACTGGACGCGGTCAGGAACGGGACCAACACCGCGCTCATCATCGACGGCCGGGTTGCCCATGTGCTGCTGCTCGAGTTGTTTACCGACGCCGGTTTCGGCACCCGGATTAGCGCGTGACATACACTCCCATGAAGATTCCCGCGGCAATCTCCCTGACCTCCGACGAAACCCGGATCATCGGCCTGGCGTTAGCCGTCAAGATCGCGATGGCGGCGTTCATGCTGTTCGCCTTCTACCAATTTTCGGATTTCGAGCAAATCCACAACCTGGGGAATCGCTTGTACACCGGCCAGGAAAATCGCACCGCCTGGTATCTTGCCTTCGCCAACTGGGACGGCCAGCATTATCTGATACTGTCCGACCTGGGTTACAAGCACTGGAATTTCGCTCAGGCGTTTTACCCGCTGTATCCGATGCTGATGCGCGCGTTGAGTGCGGTGTTCTCGCCGTGGATGTCCGGGCTCATATTGAACTACCTGTTCACCGCCGGCTTCTGCGTGTTCCTCCATCGCATCGCCGCACATATCAAGTGCCCAAAACCGCATCTGGCTGTGCTGATGCTGCTGGCTTTTCCCACTGCGTTTTTCACCGGGGCGATCTACACCGAGGCGCTGTTTTTGTTTCTCCTCACGGGTTTCCTGTATCACCTGTTGGTGACCCGAAGTTACGCCGTTTTGATGTATGCGTTCTTAATGCCGTTGACCCGGGGGACGGCGATATTCATCGCCGGCGGCCTGTTGCTCCACACCGCGCTCGAATACGCGCAGGCGCGCGCCGCGCAAATCGCGCCGGTCAAACCGTTCGACTGGCGCTACCCCGCGCTTTGTTTAGCCGCATTCTTGGCCGGCGCGCTGGCGTATCTTCTGTTTATGAAATTCGCCACCGGCGATGCGTTCAGCGGATTCGCCGCCCAGGATCTGTTCCCTTCGCAATTCAGCGCATCCAATCTGTTCAATCCGGCCATCTTTCTCGGCCACCTGGTCGCCGACATCAGACTTTTCGGCGACTGGTTCGCCGGCCTCGAAAACCTTCACGATTACCACCATCTGCCCGATCACGGCATAGTGCTGTTCTTCCTTGCTGCCTTAATCTTTGTGCTGCGCCGGGAATGGGCGCTATTGTGTTTTTACTTCCCCCTCGTCTATGCGCACGCCGCCATGAGCACCGTGAGAGCGGATTCTTATCTTCGTTATATGCTGATCGCAGCCCCATTTTTGGTGCTGGCGGGACTGAAAGCCGCCCCCCGTTCCGCCGCGGTCTATGCTTTGTGCGCCGTGTTGTTTGCGGCGCAACTCTATTTCGCTTACAGATTTAGTTTGAACCAGTGGGCCGGATGACGATGGATGCGGGAAAGTCCATTGAGAGGCGCCCGCGTCCGGCGCGCGGGTCGCGCATATAACGGGCCGGGCGGAGACGGAAGATGCCAACGCCATCCAAACTCCAATCAACCGGCGCCGCCTCACCACCGAATTCCGGGCGCGCTTTTACGGTTCTGCGCGACACCTTCGGCTTCAGTGAATTCCATCCGCTGCAGGCGGAGATCATCGACACGGTTATCGCCGGCGGCAACGCTATTGCCATCATGCCGACCGGCGGCGGCAAATCGCTGTGTTATCAGATTCCGTCTCTGGTGCGCGCCGGCACCGGGGTGGTGGTGTCGCCGCTAATCGCGCTGATGAAGGATCAGGTCGATGCGCTGCGCCAGTATGGGGTGCGCGCCGCGTATCTGAATTCCAGTTTGTCGTTCGAGGCGCGCCTGCGCACCGAGCGCGAACTGGCCGGCGGCGCTGTGGACATCCTGTATATGGCGCCGGAAGGCCTGCTCACCGACGCCAGCCTCGAGTTGCTGGCGGGCGTCGATGTGGCGTTGTTTGCGATCGACGAGGCGCATTGCGTGTCGCGCTGGGGGCACGATTTCCGGCCCGAATACAGGCAGTTGTCGCAGTTGGCGGAGCGTTTCCCCGGGGTGCCGCGCATGGCCTTGACCGCCACCGCCGATGCGATGACCCGGCGCGACATCGCCGCCGAGTTGCGCCTGGCGGACGCCGAGATGTATGTGGCCAGTTTTGACCGCCCGAATATCCGCTACCTGATCAGCGAAGCCGGCGGCGCCAGGCAGTCGCTGCTGCAATTCATCACCGAAAAACACCCCGGCGATTCGGGCATCGTCTATTGCCTGACCCGCCGCGGCGTCGAGGAAACGGCGGCGTGGCTGTGCGACCGGGGGCTGCGCGCGGTGCCCTATCACGCGGGCCTGGCGGACGCCGACCGCGAGCGCAGCCACGACTCGTTCACCCGTGAAGACGGGGTGGTCGTGGTCGCCACGGTCGCCTTCGGCATGGGCATCGACAAACCGGATGTGCGCTTTGTCGCCCACTTGAACCTGCCCAAAAACATCGAATCCTATTACCAGGAAACCGGCCGCGCCGGGCGCGACGGCGCACCGGCCAGCGCGTGGATGCGTTACGGGTTGAAGGATGTGGTGATGCTCCTGCAGATGTTGGAGAAATCCGAGGCCGGCGAGGAATACAAGCGCATCGAGCGCGCCAAGATGAATTCGTTGCTCGGGTTGTGCGAAGCCACCGGGTGCCGGCGGCAAATGCTTCTCAACTATTTCGGCGAAACCCACCCGGGCGCGTGCGGGAATTGCGACAACTGCTTAGCGCCGCCCGAGGCCTGGGATGCGACCGTGGCCGCGCAAAAAGCGCTGTCGTGCGTCTACCGCACCGGCCAGCGCTTCGGCGCCGCGCACTTAAGCGATGTGCTGCTCGGCAAGGACACCGATAACATAAGGCGCTTCAATCACCGCAGCCTAAGCGTCCATGGCATCGGCACCGAGCACACGGCCGTGGAGTGGCGCTCCATCATCCGCCAGTTGACCGCCGCCGGTCTGCTGACGCCCGACCCGCACGGCCACGGCGGCCTGAGACTCACCCCCGAAGCCCGGGCTGTGCTGAAAGGCGAACAAGCCATCCGGTTGCGAAAACTCCCCCGCCGGGATGCGGCGAAGAAAAAATCCGCGCCCCGCCCGTCGCCCCCCGCCGCTTCGCTCGACGACCGCGACCGGCTGCTGTTTGAGGAACTGCGGAAACTGCGCCTGGCCCTGGCGCGCGAGCAAAAGGTTCCGCCCTATGTGATTTTCCACGACTCGACGCTGCGGGATATGGCCGGCCGCAAACCGTCCGATGAGGCGGAGATGCTGGAGATTTCCGGGGTCGGGAGAGACAAGTTGAAGCGCTATGGGGCGGCGTTTTTGGCGGTGGTCGAGGAATTCGGCAGAGGGTTGTAGCGGCGGGGGCGGTTTTTTATGCCCGCACCGGGCGTATTCAGTCGCAGTGTAACACCACGAATTCGCTGTGGTATTCGGTGCCGCACCGGCCTGAAACCACATCCTCCCGCGCGAGCACCTGTTCCTTTTCATAGGGATGCAGGACCACGCCATGGTCGGGCTTGAAGGACAGTATCAGGTAATCGGCCTCGCCGACTCGCTCAGGGGTGAAAATGAAATCACCGAATGCGGTGATGTCCTGAATGTCCATGCGGGGGCCGGCGATGATGCGGGTGTTCAGATAGTCCTGAGGCGGGGTTTTGGCGTGGAACAACGCCAGCATGTAAGCGTCTTGGACCCACTCGGTGACGTAGATTTTGTCGCCGGGGTCGGCGTTTTCAACCACGCTGGCGATGGCCGGTTGCAGATCGTGGAAGGTCGCGTGATCTATGATGCCGCGGTCGTTGTTGTATTGCGTGAAGTAGGTGTGCGCGAACCAGCCGCCATGGATCAGGTATGCCGCCGCCGCCACGGTCAGCAACGCCCGCCACCTGCGGCACGCATAAAACACCCCGAGGGCGGTGAAATAGACCGCCGGCAGCCATACGACATTGACCCGGCTGATGTTGACGATGGTGGCGGAAACGTTGACGAAGGCGGCGATGAGCCACAAGGCCATGAGCAGGGGCACGCCGAACTCCCGACGTGTGACCGCGCGGTAGAGCGTCACCCCGAAGCCAAACGCCAGCGGCGCAATCGCGAACGGAAACAAGACGGCGAAGTTGGACATCTTGTTGAAGTGCAAGACGGGCGAGTAGGAGTAGGGGGCCGGGGGGTCGATCACGGTCAGCAGTTTCACCACATAGAGCAGTGATTGCGCGACATGGGCGAGAACCCGGTCGCCAAACACGAGGGACATCAGTTCATAGCCGGGCACGCTGGGCATCTGTTCATATTCGGACATGGATATCTGTTCATCGCCAAACACGATGGACATCTGCTCATAGCGTGCCAGGCCCGGGAATTTGGGGATGGAGATGCCGGCCCGAATCGCCTCCCAGTCAAAAAAGTTGACGGCCAAAGACAGGAGGATGGGCAGCACGGTCAGCAGCGACAACGCCGATAACAGCAAAAAATGCCGCAGCGGCAACTTGCCCTGCACGCGCAGCCACCCGAACACCGACGCCAGAAACACCGGCGCGAAAAGATACGCCGCGGTGTAGGCGTAGACCGACAGCGACAACACCAACACGCCGGCGGCTTGAACGCCCAGGCGATGATGATCCGGGCGGGTGAAAAAATACACCGAGAACAGCACCATGAACGGCAGGAGATTGGCGTCGAGCGCCCAGCGGCTGAGCATGAGGTGCCATGGGCAGAAAGTCAGCAGTAATAACGCCAACAGCGCAAAGGTTGCCCCCGGCACCCCCCGGGGTGGCCCGGGGGCGGGCTGGGTTTGCGCCGCCACCCGCCAGAATAACAGCAACGAGGCCGTGCCGGTCAGGGCCTGCAGCAGGCGGGCGGAAAACACGGTGAGATCGAGGGCGGCGATAATCGGCATCGACAGATAGGAATACAATGCACTTTGCCCGTTTCCCCACGCGACAAAATTCACCGGCCAGGCATAGCCATTGCGGGTGATGCCATGGTGCAACAGCGCCCAGGCTTCGTAGGCCACAGAGGCTTCGTCCATGTACAGCCCGGATGGAATTTCGCCCAAATAAAGCAGCCGCAACACCGCCCCGGTGAGCAACAACAAGGCCGCCAGAAGCACATGGGGCGGCCAGGTCAGTCTGTCTATCATGGAGATGCCCTCTCCCTCCCCCTCGACATCCGGGCTGGCCCGGTTGGCCGCTTTGCACCGTTCGGCTTTGCGGCGTTTGCTTTTGTTCACGGCCATCGGGCGGCTGACATCAGCAGCGGCGCCAGCCTGACCGCATTCGGCCCGGTCAGCCGGGGTGACTGCCATATCGGTTGCGGTTGAATCCGTTTAGCCGGCGGACTGCGGTGACACATGCAATAGGTGAACAGGTTCAGATACATATTCGACATTTTACCCCGATTGGGGGACAATAGCACGCCAGTTTCTGTTGCGCCGATGGCCTCCGACCAGTATATTACCCATGCCCAGTTAAGCCCCCTCCCCGATTGTGCCGCATAAGGATGCCATGAAAAGCGCCGTTCCCGGCCAGCAGGGGTAACTCGCCTGGCGCCGTCTTGTATGTAGCCCGAGACTGTACGGCGCCTGGAGGAAGACCAGAATGCCAAGAAAACCGAAAGTGAACCGCGCCAGGGGCAAACGCGCTGTTTCCCGTCAAACGCGGGCGAAGCCGCCGCCCTCCGCCGGGGCTGCGGTAATATTCAAACCCTCTTCCCGCATGCTGGTCGGTTTAACCGCGCTTGCGGCGGTTGCGGCTTATTGGTTCGGCATGTGGTTGGTCGCGGATGGCCTCACGGGGGATGAGGTCTACCACTATCCGCAAATCGAGGTGTTTGCCGAGGGGCGATTCGAAATTAATCGCGACCTGGCCATGCTGCCGGGCTACCATGCGATCATCGGTGCGCTGGCGTGGGCCGGCGGGCTCGGCGGCGCGCTTTCGCCGTCGGCGGCGCGCGCTATCAGTTGGGGGCTGTGCTCCCTGGTGCCGGTGCTGTTTTTCCTGTGCGCGCGGGCGTTGGGCAAGGGCAACCGGTTCAGTCTGAGCCTGGCATTCCTGCTGTCGCCGCTAATTTTTCCGTTTTTCTTTTTCCTCTATACCGACATCCCTTCGCTGCTGTTTCTGCTGGGCGTGCTGCTGCTGACCCTGCGGCGTCGCTACCAACTGGCCGGGCTGATGGCCGTTTTGTCGCTGCTGTTGCGCCAGTCGAATGTGATCTGGGTGTTCTTTTTTGCATTGGTGGCGCTGGGGCAGGAAGGCGTTTGGGCGCGGTTGGTGCAGCGCGACTTTCGGCCCGTGTTGCATGCCCTGGCCGGATTGTGGCTGTTTGTGTTCGCCGGCCTGGCGTTTTTGGCATTCGTTTATTGGCATGGCGGCATTGCGCTTGGGGGTCCCGGGCAGGCCAGGGGGGAGGTTGTGGGCGTGCACCGGGTGGAGCACTTATATCCGACGCAAATCTATCTGCTGCTTTTCACCATGTTCCTTTTGTTTGTGCCGCTGCACATTCGCAACCTGCCGCGCATCGCGCGGATGATCCGCCGCCGCCCGGTCATCTGCTTGTGCATCGGTGTGATGTCGCTGGCTTTTTATCTGTGGACTTTCTGGGCGGATCATCCCTGGAATTCCAATCTGTCTTATTTGCGCAACCAGATCCTTCAGTTGCTGAGGGAAGACCTGTATCTGCGCATCGCCGCTTTCATTCCGATGGCGTGGACGCTGTGCAGTTTATGCGTCACCCCGCTGCAACGCCGGTCTTTCTATTATCTTTATCCGGTCACGGTCGCCGCTTTGCTGCCGGTCAGCCTGGTCGAGCCGCGTTACTTCATCGTGCCGGTTGCCCTGTTCATGCTGGCAAAGAAGCACCAGAGCGCGCCGCTTGACCTGTGGACCATCGCCGTCTATGCGCCGGCGACCGGGTTGCTGTATTACCGCATCAGCCAGGGCGGGTTTTTCCCCTGACCGCCCCACCACTGACAACCACACCGCCAGGTGCGGATTTAGGTATATAATTCCCAAAAATATCAAGGCTGCCCGGTTTTGCTTTCTGCGCCGTCTGGTATGTAATTCGGGCCTGTATGACACATAGAAGAAGGCGAAAATGTCAAGAAAACCGAGAACGAACCGCGTCAGGCGCAAACACGCTGTTTCCCGTCAAACGCGGGCGGAGCCGCCGCCATCCGCCGGGACTGCGGTAATCTCCAAGTTCTCCGCCAAATCCTCTTCCCGCATGCTGGTCGGCCTGACCGCGCTGGCGGCAATCGCGGCATATTCGTTCGGCATGTGGATGGCCGGGGATAGCCTCAAAGCAGATGAGCTCGCCCACTATCCGCAAATCAAGGCGTTTGCCGAGGGGCGATTCGAAATTAAACGCGGCCTGGCCATGCTGCCGGGCTACCACGCGGTCATTGCCGCGCTGGCGTGGGTCGGCGGGGTCGGCGGCGCCCTTTCGCTGCCGGCGGCGCGCGTTATCAGCTGGGGACTGTGTGCCCTGGCGCCCGTGCTGTTTTTCCTGTGCGCGCGGGCATTGGGCAAGGACAACCGGTTCAGCCTGAGCCTGACATTCCTGCTGTCGCCGATCATCTTCCCGTTTTTCTTTTTTCTCTATACCGACATCCCTTCGCTGCTGTTTCTGTTGGGCGTACTGCTGCTGACCTTGCAGCGCCGCTACCAACTGGCCGGGTTGATGGCCGTTTTGTCGCTGCTGTTGCGCCAGACGAATGTGATTTGGATATTCTTTTTCGCATTGGTCGCGCTGGGGCAGGAAGGCGTCTGGACGCGGTTGGCGCAGCGCGACTTTCGGCCTGTGTTGCATGCCTTGGCCAGATTGTGGCTGTTTGTCTTCGCCGGCCTGGCGTTTTTGGCATTCGTTTATTGGCATGGCGGCATTGCGCTTGGGGCTGCGCACATGCTCCGGGTGGAGCGCTTATATCCGACGCAAGTCTATCTGCTGCTGTTCACGGTGTTCCTTCTGTTTATGCCGCTGCACATCCGCAACCTGCCGCGCATCGCGCGGATGCTCCGCCGCCGCCCGGTCATTTGCTTGTTCGTCGGTGCGATGTCGCTGGCTTTTTATCTGTGGACTTTCTGGGCGGATCATCCCTGGAATTCCAATCTGTCTTATTTGCGCAACCAGATCCTTCAGTTGCTGAGGGAAGACCTGTATCTGCGCATCGCCGCTTTCATTCCGATGGCGTGGGCGCTGTGCAGTTTATGCGTCACCCCGCTGCAGCGCCGGTCTTTCTATTGGCTGTATCCGCTCGCGGCCGCCGCTCTGCTGCCGGCTGGCCTCGTCGAACAACGTTACTTCATCGTGCCGGTTACCCTGTTCATGCTGGCAAAGAAGCACCAGAGTACGCCGCTTGACCTGTGGACCATCGCCGTCTATGCGCCGGTGACCGGGCTGTTGTACTACCGCATCAGCGAGGGCGGGTTTTTCCTCTGACCGCCCCACTGACAACCACACCGCCAGGTGCGGATTTAGGTATATAATTCCCCGGTTTTGCTTTCTGCGCCGCCTGGTATGTAATTCGGGCCTGTATGACACATAGAAGAAGGCGAAAATGTCAAGAAAACCGAGAACGAACCGCGTCAGGCGCAAACACGCTGTTTCCCGTCAAACGCGGGCGGAGCCGCCGCCATCCGCCGGGACTGCGGTAATCTCCAAGTTCTCCGCCAAATCCTCTTCCCGCATGCTGGTCGGTTTAACCGCGCTTGCGGCGGTCGCGGCGTATTGGCTCGGCATGTGGTTGGCCGCGGATGGTTTCACCAAAGATGAGATCTACCACTATCCGCAAATCGAGGCGTTCGCCGAGGGGCGATTCGAAATTAATCGCGACCTGGCCATGCTGCCGGGCTACCACGCGATCATCGGCGCGCTGGCGTGGGCCGGCGGGCTCGGGGGCGCGCTTTCGCTGCCGGCGGCGCGCGTTATCAGTTGGGGGCTGTGCTCCCTGGCGCCGGTGCTGTTTTTCCTGTGCGCGCGGGCGTTGGGCAAGGACAACCGGTTCAGTCTGAGCCTGGCATTCCTGCTGTCGCCGCTGCTATTTCCGTTTTTCTTTATTCTCTATACCGACATCCCTTCGCTGCTGTTTCTGCTGGGCGTGCTGCTGCTGACCCTGCGGCGTCGCTACCAACTGGCCGGGCTGATGGCCGTTTTGTCGCTGCTGTTGCGCCAGTCGAATGTGATCTGGGTGTTCTTTTTTGCATTGGTGGCGCTGGGGCAGGAAGGCGTTTGGGCGCGGTTGGTGCAGCGCGACTTTCGGCCCGTGTTGCATGCCCTGGCCGGATTGTGGCTGTTTGTGTTCGCCGGCCTGGCGTTTTTGGCGTTTGTGTATTGGAATGGCGGCATTGCGCTTGGGGGTCCCGGGCAGGCCAGGGGGGAGGGTGTGGGCATGCACCGGGTGGAGCGCTTATATCCGACGCAAATCTATCTGCTGCTTTTCACCATGTTCGTTCTGTTTGTGCCGCTGCACATCCGCAACCTGCCGCGCATCGCGCGGATGATCCGCCGCCGCCCGGTCATCTGCTTGTGCATCGGTGTGATGTCGCTGGCTTTTTATCTGTGGACTTTCTGGGCGGATCATCCCTGGAATTCCAATCTGTCTTATTTGCGCAACCAGATCCTTCAGTTGCTGAGGGAAGACCTGTATCTGCGCATCGCCGCTTTCATTCCGATGGCGTGGACGCTGTGCAGTTTATGCGTCACCCCGCTGCAACGCCGGTCTTTCTATTATCTTTATCCGGTCACGGTCGCCGCTTTGCTGCCGGTCAGCCTGGTCGAGCCGCGTTACTTCATCGTGCCGGTTGCCCTGTTCATGCTGGCAAAAAAACGCGAGAGTACGCCGCTTGACCTGTGGACCATCGCCGTCTATGCGCCGGTGACCGGGCTGCTGTACTACCGCATCAGCCAGGGCGGGTTTTTCCTCTGACCGCCGCTTCAAAAGCGGGCGGGGGCGCGGGATGTTTTTTATGCCCGCGCGAGCGTATTCAGTCGCAGTGTAACACCACGAAATCGCCGTGGACTTCGGTGTCACACCGGTCTGAAGACAGGGCTTCCTGTACCAGCGCCTGTTCCTTTTCATTGTTCGCGACTATGCTTCGGTCGGACTTGAGAAGCACCAGATGATCGGCTTCGTCGATTCGCTCAGGGATGAAAATGAAATTGCCGAACGAGGCGACTTTCTGGAACGACTGATTGAGAGAGATGAAGGTGCGAGTGGCCAGATAATCCTGCGGCGGGGTTTTGGTGTGGAACAACGTCAGCATATAGGCTTCATGGACGGACGGGGTGATGTAGATTTTGTCGTTGGGGCCGGCGCGTTCGCTCAAACTGGTGAAGGCTGAATGCAGATTATAGGAAGGCCATGGATAGTTATGCCGCAGATCATTGTATTGGGTGAAGTAGGTGTGCGCGAACCAGCCGCCATAGATCAGGTATGCCGCCGCCGCCACAGGCAGCAACGCCCGCCACCTCCGGCACGCATAAAACACGCCCAGGGCGGTGAAATAGATCGCCGGCAACCACAAGACATTGACCCGGTTGATGTTGGCGAGGGTGACGGAAACGAGGGCCAAGGCGGCGACGAGCCACAAGGCCATGAGCGCAGGCACGCCAAACTCCCTGAGTTTGACCGCGCGATGGATGGTTGCCCCGAAGCCAAACGCCAGCGGCACAATCGCGAACGGAAACAAGATGGCAAAGCGGGGCATCTTGTTGAAGAACTCGGTGAATACGCCGGGGTCGCTCATGCTCAGAATTTTCACCACGAACAACAGTTGGTCGGCGAAATACGAGAGAAATCGTCCGCCGAACAAGAGGGATATTTGTTCATACCGTGCCTTGCCCGTGTATTTGGGCATGGAGATGCCCGCCCGGATCGCCTCCCAGTCAAAAAAGTTGACGGCTAAAAACAGGAGGAGGGGCAGCACGGTCAGCAGCGACAACGCCGATAACAGCAAAAAACGCCACAGCGGCAACTTGCCCTGCACGCGCAGCCACCCAAACACCAGGGCTAAAAACAACGGCGCGAAAAAATACGCCGTGCCGTAGGCGTACACCGACAGCGACAACACCAGCACGCCGGCGGCCTGAATGCCCGGGCGATGATTATCCGGGCGGGTGAAAAAATACACCGAGAGCAGGATGACGAACGGCAGGAAATTGGACTCGAGCGCCCAGCGGCTGAGCATGAAATGCCACGGACATAAGGTCAGCAACAATAACGCCAGCAACGCAAAGGTCGCCCCCGGCACCTCCCGGGGTGACCGGGGGGCGGGCTGGTCGCGCGCCGCCACCCGCCAGAATAACAGCAACGAGGCGATGCCGGTCAAGGCCATCAGCAGGCGGGTGGAAAACATGGTGAGATCGAGGGCGGCGATAATCGGCATCGAAAGATAGGCATACAGCGCATTTTGCCCGTTTCCCCAGGACACAAAATGCACCGGCCAGGCATAGCCGTTGCGGTCGATGCCATGGTGCAACAGCGCCCAGGCTTCGTAGCCGGAGGAGGCTTCGTCCTGATTCAGCCCGCCCGGAATCTCCCCCAAATAAAGCAGCCGCAACACCGCCCCGGTGAGCAACAACAGGGCCGCCACAACCGCAGGGGGTGGCCAGGTCAGCCTGTCCAGCGCAAAGATGCCCGACTTTACCGGGTGCCCGGCATCCGGGTTGGCCGGTTTATGCTGTTCGGCTTCGTGCCGTTCGGCTTTGAGGCGCTCGGCTTTGAGACGTTCGGCTTTGAGGCGCTCAGCTTTGCGGCGTTTGCTTTTGTTCACGGCCATCGGGCGTCTGACATCAGCGGCGGCGTCAACCCAAGCGCATTCGACCCGGTCAGCCGGGGTTTTGCCAGGGTGATTGCCATGCCGGTTGCGGTTAAATCTGTCGGTTGGGGGCTGCAGGGTGGCCGCATGCGGGTGATTTCTTATCCCGATTGGCGGATAATAGCACACCAGTGAGTTGAATTCACAAATTCACAGCGCATAAGACCGCCATGCAAAGCGCCGATCCCAGCCGACAGGCGTAGCTCGCTTGGCACCGTCTCATATGTGACCCGAGCCTGTGCGGCGGCCAGAAGAAGGCGAAAATGTCAAGAAAATCGAAAATGAGCCGCGCCAGGTGCAAACGCGCTGTTTCCCGCCAAACGCGCGCGGAGCCATCCGCCGGGACTGCGGCAATCTCCGAGATCTCTCCCCGCATGCAAATCGGTTTGACCGCGCTTGCGACGGTCGCGGCGTATTTGTTCGGCATGTGGATGGTCGCGGATGACACCGCAACACGGGATGAGGCCACCCACTATCTGCAAATCAAGGCGTTTGCCGAGGGGGGATTAAAAATTCATCCCGAACTGACCATGCTGCCCGGCTACCACGCGATCATCGCTGCGCTGGCGTGGGTCGGCGGCAATTTTTCGCTGCCGGCGGTGCGCGCTGTCAACTGGGGGCTGTGCTCCCTGGCGCCGGTGCTGTTTTTCCTGTGCGCGGGGGCATTGGGCAAGGACAACCGGTTCAGCCTGACCCCGGCATTCCTGCTGTCGCCGATCATCTTCCCGTTTTTCTTTATTCTCTATACCGACATCCCTTCGCTGCTGTTTTTGCTGGGCGTGCTGCTGCTGACCCTGCGGCGCCGCTACCAACTGGCCGGGCTGGTGGCCGTTTCGTCGCTGTTGTTGCGCCCGACGAATGTGGTCTGGGTGTTCTTTTTTGCGCTGGTGGCGCTGGGGCAGGAAGGCGTTTGGGCGCGGTTGGCGCAGCGCGACTTTCGGCCGGTGCTGCATGCCCTGGCCGGATTGTGGCTGTTTGTGTTCGCCGGCCTGGCGTTTTTGGCGTTTGTGTATTGGAATGGCGGCGTTGCGCTGGGGGATGCGCAAATGCACCGGGTGGAGCGCTTATATCCGACGCAAATCTATCTGCTGCTTTTCACGGTGTTCTTTCTGTTTGCGCCGCTGCACATCCGCAACCTGCCGCGCATCGCGCGGATGATCCGCGGCCGCCCGGCCATCTGCTTGTGCATCGGTGCGATGTCGCTGGCCGTTTATCTGGGGACTTTCTGGGTGGATCATCCCTATAATTACGGCACGTTTAATTTGCGCAACCGGATTCTTCAGTTGCTGAGGGAAGACCTGTATCTGCGCGTCGCCGCCTTCATTCCGATGGCGTGGGCGCTGTGCAGTTTATGCGTCACCCCGCTGCAGCGCCGGTCTTTTTATTGGCTGTATCCGCTCGCGGCCGCCGCTCTGCTGCCGGCCGGCCTGGTCGAACAACGTTACTTCATCGTGCCGGTTATCCTGTTCATGCTGGCAAAAAAGCGCGAGAGCGTGGCGCTTGACTTGTGCACCATCGCCGTCTATGTGCCGGTGACCGGATTGTTGTATTACCGCATCAGCCAGGGCGGGCTTTTTCTCTGACCGCCGCCCCAAAACTGCCCGATGAGGCGGAGGTGCCGGAGATTTCCGGGGTCGGGAGACCCGTTGAAGCGGTATGGCGCGGCGGGGAAGGTTTTTATGCCCGCGAGCGTATTCAGCCGCAGTGCAGCACCACGAAGTTGCCGTGGTATTGGGCGTCACACCGGCCCGTGGCATCCAGCGCGCGCACCTGTTCGTTTTCGTCGGGATGCAGGATCATGCCCCGGCCGAGCCTGAAAGTCAGCACCAGGTAATCGGCTTCGCCGGCCCGTTCAGGGGTGAAAATGAACCTGCCAAAGGATGTGATGTTGGTAAATGGCCCGTCGGGGTGATCGACCCAGTGGATGTTCCTGGTGTTCAGATAGTCCCGGGGCGGGGTTTTGGTGTGGAACAACGTCTGCATATAGGCCTCATGGACGTTCCGGGTGATGTAGATTTTGTCATTGGGGCCGGCGCGCTCAGCCACGCTGGAGATGGCCGATTCCAAGTCTTGGAAAGTATTGTAATTTGAGACGCTGAGATGACTGTTGAATTGGGTGAAGTAGGTATGCACGAACCAGCCGCCATAGATCAGGTATGCCGCCGCCGCCACGAGCAGCAACGCCCGCCACCTGCGGCACGTATAAAACACGCCGAGGGCGGTGAAATAGACCGCCGGCAGCCACACCACATTGGCCCGGTAAATGTTGACGATGGCGATGGAAACGGTGGCGAAGGCGGCGATGAGCCACAAGGCCATGAGCAGATGCACCCCAAAGTCCCGCCGGGTGACCGCGCGGTAGAGCGTCGCCCCGAAGCCAACCGCCAGCGGCACAATCGCGAACGGAAACAGGACGGCGAAGCCGGGCATCTTGCTGAAGGGCTCGGTGGGGAAGGGGTCGCTGGTGGTCAGCAGTTTCACCACGAACAGCGGTTGGTCGGCGAGATACTCGAGAAACCGGCCGCCAAACACGGTGGACAGAACCTCATACCGCGCCTTTTCCGTGTATTTGGGCACGGAGATGCCCATCCGAATCGCCTCCCAGTCAAAAAACTTGACGGCTAAAAACAGGAGGATGGGCAGCACGGTCAGCAGCGACAACGCCGATAACAGCAAAAAATGCCGCAGCGGCAACTTGCCCTGCACGCGCAGCCACCCGAACACCGACGCCAGAAACACCGGCGCGAAAAGATACGCCGCGGTGTAGGCGTAGACCGACAGCGACAACACCAACACGCCGGCGGCTTGAACGCCCAGGCGGTGATGATCCGGGCGGGTGAAAAAATACACCGAGAACAGGATCACGAACGGCAGGAGATTGGCGTCGAGCGCCCATCTGCTGAGCATGAGGTGCCATGAGCAGAAGGTCAGCAGCAATAACGCCAGTAACGCGAAGGCGGGCTGGTCACGCACCGCGGTTCGCCCGGATACCGCCCCATCGCCGGTGTCATCCAGACCCGTGTCGTCGGGCTGGTCACGCACCGTGATCAGCCCGGATACCGCCTCGTCGCCGGTGTCATCCGGACCCGTGTCGTCGGGTTGGTCACGCGCCGTGACCAGCCCGGATACCGTCCCGTCGCCGGTGTCATCCAGACCCGCGTCGTCGGGTTGGTCACGCACCGTGACCAACCCGGATACCGCCTCATCGCCGGCGTCATCCAGACCTGTGTCGGCGAGTTGGGCACGCGCCGCAACCCGCCAGAATAACAGCAGCGAGGCCGCGCCAGTCAAGGCCATCACCAGGCGGGTGGAAAACACGGTGAGATCGAGGGCGGCGATAATCGGCAGCGAAAGATAGGCATACAGCACGCTTTGCCCGCTTCCCCAGGCCACAAAATTCACCGGCCAGGCATAGCCATTGCGGGTGATGCCGTGGTGCAACAGCGCCCAGGCTTCGTAGCCGATAGAGGCTTCGTCCTGATTCAGCCCGGCTGGGAGTTCGCCCAAATAAAGCAGCCGCAACAGCGCCCCGGTGAGCAACAACAAAGCCGCCACAAGCACATGGGGCGGCCAGGTCAGCCTGTCTGTCATGGAGATGCTACCCCCCCCCCCCCCGACATCCGGGTTGGCCGGGTTGGCCGGTTCGCGCCGCCCGGCTTTGCGGCACTTGCTTTTGTTCCTATCCATCAGCGGCTGCCGGCATCAATCCCGGGTCTCCGCCGCCACCTCGCCAACGGCCGCTTCCAACAGCGTCAGCCCTCGGGCGATTTCCTCTTCGGTGATAATCAACGGCGGCGCCAGCCTGAGCACATTCGGCCCGGCCACCAACGCCAGCAGCCCGTGCTTCACACAGGCGTTCAGGATATCGCGGGCGCGGTCGCTCCACGGCTCGCGCATTTCGCAGCCGATCAGCAGGCCCTCGCCGCGCACCTCAAGGAACACTTCAAATTGGCGGTTGATGGCCGCCAGCCCCTGTTTCAGCAACGCGCCCCTGGCGCGCACCTTGTCGAGCATCGGCGGCGTGCCCACGATTTCCAGCACTTTGTCGGCCACCGCGCAGGCCATCGGATTGCCGCCGAAAGTGCTGCCGTGAGTGCCGACCGCCAGGCTTTGGGCGATTTCCCCGGTAGTCAGCATCGCGCCGATTGGAAAGCCGCCGGCCAGTCCTTTGGCGGTGGTCAGGATGTCGGGAGTGACGCCCAGTTGCTGATACGCATACAGCGCACCGCAACGCCCGACCCCGGTCTGCACTTCGTCGAAGATAAGCAGCGCGCGGTGGCGGTCGCAACAGGCGCGGGCGGCGCGCACGAATTCGGCGCGCGCCGGGGTGACCCCGCCCTCGCCCTGCACCGGCTCGACAATCACCGCGCAGGTGGATGCGCCGACGGTTTTCTCCAGCGCCGCGACATCATTAAACGGCAGGTGGACGATGCCGCCGGGCTTGGGGCCAAAACCGTCGCTGTATTTGCGCTGCCCGCCGACGCACACGGTGAAAAAGGTGCGGCCGTGAAAGGCGTTGTCGAAAGCGATGATTTGGTCTTTGGGCGCCTGCGCTTCGCTTTTGTCTTGACGGTCGAACGCATAACGGCGCGCTAATTTGAGCGCGGCTTCGTTGGCCTCGGCCCCGGAGTTGGCGAAGAACACCCGCTCGGCGAAGGTCAGATCGCACAACCGCTGCGCCAGGCGGATGGCCGGCCGGTTGACCAGCAAATTGCTGACATGCCAGAGTTTGCCGGCCTGTTCGGCCAACACGCGGCGCAGTTCCGGGTGGGCGTGGCCCAGCGCGCTGACCGCGATGCCGGCGGCAAAATCCAGATACACGTTGCCGTGCACATCCCAGAGTCGCGCGCCCTCGCCGCGCGCCGGCACAATCGACATCGGCGCGTAGTTGGGCGTCATGACCGCATCAAAGCGCGCCCGGTCGGACGCGCCGGGGGGCTGGTCTGGTTGGGCGGATGCGGTCGCCATGTCAGAGCGGTTGAGTGGGGTTGCGGTTGCCGAAAAACGTCACGGTGTGGCATTTTACCCAAATTGGCGGGAAAATAGCGCTTGATTTTTCTGTCCCTGATCGCCCGCCGCAGGAGATTGCCGCACATGCCCGACGAGAATCTGAAAACCCCGCCCGAACGCGAGTCCATGCCGGTCGATGTGGTCATCGTCGGCGCCGGCCCGGCCGGCCTGTCGGCCGCCTGCCGCTTGATGCAGTTGGCCAAAGAGCGTGAACGGGAATTGAGCGTGGTGGTGCTGGAGAAAGGCTCGGAGGTGGGCGCGCACATCCTGTCCGGCGCGGTCTTCGAGCCGCGCGCTTTGGACGAATTATTCCCCGACTGGGAGCAACGCGGCGCACCGCTTGGCACCAGGGTGGCGGAGGACCGCATGTATTTGCTGCGCGGCGCGGAAAAGGCGCTTGCCGTGCCGCACTGGGCGGTGCCCAAACCGATGCGCAACCACGGCAACTACATCGTCAGCCTCGGCGAAGTGTGCCGCTGGCTGGGGCGGCAGGCCGAAGCGTTGGGCGTGGAAATTTTCCCGGGGTTTGCGGCCTCCGAGGTGCTGTATCACCCGGACGGCGGCATCAAGGGCGTCGCCACCGGCGACATGGGCCGAGGCGCTGACGGCGAGCGCAAGGCGTCTTTTGAGCCGGGCATGGAGCTGCATGCCCGGGTAACGGTTTTCGCCGAGGGCAGCCGCGGCCACCTCGGCAAGCGCTTGATCGAGCAATTCGACCTCGACGCCGACCGCCGGACCCAGCACTACGCCATCGGCATCAAGGAATTGTGGGAGATCGACCCCGCCCGCCACCAGCCCGGTCTGGTGGTGCACGGCGCCGGCTGGCCGCTGTCGGAAAACGGCGCATCCGGCGGCTCATTCCTGTATCACTTCGGCGACAACCTGGTGTCGTTGGGGCTGATCACCGACCTGTCGTATCGCAACCCCTATCTCAGCCCGTTCGACGAACTGCAGCGCCTGAAACTCCATCCGCTGTTCAAGGCGCATTTGGACGGCGGCAAACGCATCGCCTACGGCGCGCGCGCCATCACCAAAGGCGGCTTGCGCGCGCTGCCGAAGATGACGATGCCGGGCGGCCTGCTCATCGGCTGCGACGCCGGCACGCTCAACTTCTCCAAGATTAAGGGCTCGCACACGGCGATGAAATCCGGCCTGCTGGCCGCCGAGACGGTGTTCGAGGCGCTGGCCGCCGGCGACGCTGCGGTTGCGCTGGACTCCCACGCCCGGCGTTTTTGCGAGTCGTGGCTGTACCGGGAACTGCACCGGTCGCGGAATTTCGGCGCCGCGCTGCACCGCTTCGGCCTGTGGGCCGGGGCCGCCTACAACTACCTCGACCAGAACCTGGCGGGCGGCCGCCTGCCTTTCAACCTGGCCGACCCGGTCGCCGACCACCGGGCGCTGTTGCCGGCCGCGCAGTGCCGGCCCATCGACTACCCCAAACCGGACGGCCGACTGAGTTTCGACAAGACCTCATCGGTGTATCTGTCCAACACCAACCACGAGGAAGACCAGCCGGTTCATCTGCATCTGGCGCGCCCGGCCGATGCGCTGGAGGTCAATTACAACCGATACGCCGGCCCCGAGGCGAGATTCTGCCCGGCCGGCGTCTACGAGTTTCTCACCGACGCCGACGGCCGGGCCGAATTCCGCATCAACGCGCAAAACTGCGTGCATTGCAAAACCTGTGACATCAAAGACCCCGGCGGCAACATCACCTGGGTCAGCCCGGAGGGCGGAGGCGGGCCGAACTACGCGAATATGTGACCGTAGCGGTCGATTTCCCGGCATGTTGAACCGGCCCACCCATCATCAGTCCATTCTCCCGATAGAGCAAATCACAGCACCATGACACGCCGCGGAAAACTCCCTGCGTTTAAGCGCGAAGAAACAGAACAACCCGCCGCTATCCAATACGGTGAAAAGCCTTTGTTTGCGTTTCTTTCCCTGTTGTTTCCATGGGTGGATGTGAAAACCCCGTCTCGCACTGACCCCCTGTTTCCCGGGCCCCGCTTTATCGGGGCCAAGTGGCGCAAGGCGGGCATGGCTGAAGGCGGCGGGTTCGATCCGTATCAGGGCCGGCCTGACCGCATCGCCAACCTGTTCGCTGCGCATCGGTAAACCCCATGCTCACCCCATCGCAACTCGCCGAACAAAACCTCGCCATCACCCTGGTGCGGCATCCGCTGGTGCAGCACAAGTTAAGTCTAATGCGGCGGCGGGGCGAAAACTGCAGCGAGTTTCGGCGGCTGTTGCGGGAGATTGCGCTGTTGCTGTGTTACGAAGTGACCCGCGATTTGCCGCTGGCGTTGTGTGATATTGAAACGCCGCTGGCGGCCATGCGCGCGCCGATGTTGTCGGGGAAGAAACTGTGCTTCGTTTCCATATTGCGCGCCGGCAACGGCCTCCTGGACGGCATGCTGGACTTGATTCCGTCGGCGCGGGTCGGGCATGTCGGTTTGTTTCGGGACCCCGAAACCCTGCAGGCGGTGGAGTATTACTACAAGATGCCGAAGGAACTCGAGGTGCGCCAGGTGATCGTCGTGGACCCCATGTTGGCCACCGCCAACTCCGCGGTCGCCGCGGTTGCGCGGCTGAAAAAAGACGGCGCGCGGCGCATTAAATTCGTCTGCCTTTTAGCCGCGCCCGAAGGAGTGCGCGCCTTCAATGCGGCGCACCCCGATGTGCAACTTTTTACCGCCGCAGTGGACCGCGGGCTTGACCGGAACGGTTACATCGTGCCCGGCCTCGGCGACGCCGGTGACCGTATTTACGGAACCCGGTGAGATTCATCACCCAGCGCCCGCCGCCGCCGGGCCGGGTTATGCTAATATGCAAGGGTTGCCCGAAGCGTGCACCGCAGGCAGCCGGAACATGAATTTGCAATGAAAATCACAACCGACATCCGCCTCGGCGACAGCAGGGAAAAGTTAAAGTCGCTTCCCGGCGACTGTGTTGACCTGATCGTCACATCGCCGCCGTATGCCGACCAGCGAAAAAACGTCTACGGCGGCATTCACCCGGATGAATATGTCGGTTGGTTCTTGCCCGTTTCGGAGCAACTTCTGCGCGTCCTTAAGCCGTCGGGAACCTTTGTCTTGAACATCAAGGAAAAAGCCGTGAACGGCGAGCGCAGCACCTATGTCATCGAATTGATTCTGGAAATGCGCAAGCAGGGCTGGCTGTGGACCGAGGAGTTTATCTGGCACAAGAAAAACTGCTATCCGGGCAAATGGCCGAACCGGTTCAGGGATTCCTGGGAGCGGCTGCTGCAGTTCAACAAGAACAAAAAATTCAACATGTATCAGGAGGAAGTCATGGTGCCGATGGGGGAATGGGCGTCTTCGAGGCTGAAGTCCCTTTCCCGGACCGACAAAACGCGCGACACATCGAAAGTGGGAAGCGGTTTCGGCAAAAACATCTCCAACTGGGTGAACCGCGACAAAGCCTACCCCACCAATGTGCTGCACCTGGCAACCGAATGCAACAACAAAAACCACAGCGCAACCTTCCCCTCGGCGCTGCCCGAATGGTTCATTAAACTGTTCACGAAAGAAAACGACACGGTGCTCGACCCGTTCATGGGCTCCGGCACCACGCTGCTGGCCGCCAACCGGATGCGCAGGCACTCGATAGGCATCGATAATGTCGCCGAGTATTGCGAGATGGTCCGGAGCGAAATCAAGTCTGAAATCGACGCCGCCGTCAGCGCAGCCGTGGCTGAAATGCGTTAAGCAACCCCGCGGCGGTGAATGAACGGGCGTTTATTCATGGCTTCCCCGCGCCGATTCGCCTCCCCAATGCCGCCGCTTTGCGCACGATTTGCTCCTCGTCGAGCGTGGTCAAGCGCCGATTCTCCAGCAGACGTTTGCCGCCCACCCAGACATCGCTGACCTGATGGCGCCCGGCGCTGTATACGATTTGACTGAGCGGGTGATAGACCGGCTGAGTGGCGGGCTCGGACAGGTCGATGGCGATGAGGTCGGCTTTTTTGCCCGCGACTATGGAGCCGGTGATGCGCTCCAGGCCGAGCGCTTCGGCGCCGCCTAAAGTGGCCATTGTAAGCGCGTCGTGCGCCGGCAACGCCGAGGGGTTTTGGCTCGCGCCTTTGGCCAGCAGCGACGCAGTCTGCAGTTCGCCGAGCATGTCCAGATCGTTGTTGCTGGAGGCGCCGTCGGTGCCGATGGCGACCGACACGCCGCTTTCCAGCAGTTTGGCCGCCGGGCACATGCCGCTGGCCAATTTCAGGTTGGACTGCGGGCAGTGCACGACCTTGACGCCGTGCTCGGCCACGGCGTCGATTTCGCCCGGCAGTAGTTGAGTCATGTGCACGGCGATGAGCCGCGGGCCAAGCAGCCCCAGCCGCCCCAGGCGTTCCAGCGGGCGTATCCCGTAACGGCCAACGGATTGCTCGATTTCGTGCGCGGTTTCGTGGACATGCATGTGGATGCCGCATTCCAGTTCGTCGGCCAGGGTGCAGATTCTTTCCAGCGGCCGGTCGGAAACGGTATACGGCGCGTGCGGCGCGAAGGCGGTGGTGATGAGCGACGAATGGCGCGTTGCATCGCGCAACTCCAGCCCTTTGCGGATATATTCGTCCGCGTCCTGCGCCCACACCGACGGGACATCCAGGACGATCATGCCGACGCAGGCGCGCATCCCGGCTTGCTCGGCGCGCGCGGCGGCGATGCCGGGGAAGAAATACATGTCGTTGAAGCAGGTGGTGCCGCCGCGAATCATCTCAATGAGCGCCAGGTCGGTGCCGATTTCGACATACTCGGCATCGACCCACTTTTCCTCGGCCGGCCAGATGTGGCCGCTCAGCCACTCCATCAGCGGCAGGTCGTCGGCGTAGCCGCGCAGCAGGGTCATGGCGGCGTGGGTGTGGGCGTTGATGAGGCCCGGCATCAGAACATGCCCGTCCAACCCCGCCTCGCTTGGCGCGCGATAACGGGCGGTGATGGATGCGCATGAATCGACCGCGACGATGCGGTCACCGGCGATGGCCACCGCATGATCTTCGAGCACCGATGCAGCGGCGTCGATGGGCGCCAGCCAGCGCGGCTTAATGATTTGGTCGACGGTTTGCATTGCGGGCAGGTCGTTTCAGTGGCCGCTCACGCACTGCGGTTGCGCTCGATGAATCGCGTCAGTTCGCGCAATACGCCGTGCGGCGCTTCCGACAGGAGGCTGTGGCCGCAGTCGGGCAGGAAGACCATGTCGGCGTTGGCGTGCCGGTCGGCGTGCGCTTTGGCCGACTTGGCCGGCGCCATGCGGTCGAGGCGGCCGCACAGGAACAGCGTCGGGCAGTCGATGCGGGCGAGCGCCTGCTCGCCGCCGGCATAAGCGTTGCACGCGCTCAGGTCGGCGAAAATCGCGCCCGGCGCGCTGTTTCGCATCATGCTGAACTGCATGCCCGGCGACCAGAAACCCGGCACCGGCTCGCCGCCGACCTTCGAGGCGTGGCTCCACTGCGTCATCATCGCGTAAGCGGCCGGCGGGTCGTCGCGCGCCGCTTCCAGCAGGCGCGGGGTCACGCTCATCGGGTAACTGAAACCGATTAAGGTCAGCGATTGCAGAGGCGGCGGCGCAAAATCCGCCGCCGCCTGCAACGCCACCAGCGCGCCCATGCTGTGGCCGACCAGGTGAAACGCCCGCCCGCCGATGCGCGCGATGATTTCCCGCAACCAGCCCGCCATCGCCGCGATGTCGTCCAGCAATTCGCCGCCGCTCAGGCGGTGGCCGGGCAAATCCAGCGCGGCGATGTTGTAGCCGTGGTACGCGAAATACCGGCTCTGGTGGCTCCACACGCTGTGCTCCATCCCCGCGCCGTGGACAAACACCACCGTGTCCCGGTCCCTGCGCGGCGCGTGGCCGGCGGTATAGGCGTAATAGTCGGCGTCGTTCAGTTTGATTCGCATGGCGTTCAGTGCCTTAAGCCGCCTCCACTTGCAACTTCAACCCGCAACTCTCCGGGCCTGATGAATCCCGCGCGACAAATCTTCCAGCAAGTCATCGGCGTCTTCCAGACCGATGGACAGGCGAATCGTTCCCTGATTGATTCCGGCGGCGAGGAGGTCGTCATCGCTCATGCGGTAATGGGTGGTGCTGGCCGGGTGAATGACCAGGGATTTGGCGTCGCCGACATTGGCGAGGTGGGAGAAAATCTCCAAGCCCTCGGTGAACGCGCGCCCGGCCTCGCGCCCGCCGCGCAGCGTGAAGCAGAACACCGCGCCCGCGCCCTTCGGCAGCAACTTTTGCGCGAGTTGGTGGTCGGGATGCTGCTCCAGTTCCGGGTAACTGATGTCCGCGACCGCATCCGATTCGAGCAGAAACTGAACCACCTTGCGGGTGTTTTCCTGGTGGCGCTGCATGCGAATCGACAGCGTCTCCAGCCCCTGCAAGATGTAGAACGCGGTGGTCGCACTCATGCACGCGCCGAAGTCGCGCAGGCCCTCGCGCCGCGCGCGCAGCAGGAACGCGCCCTGCGATGATTCCTCGTCGAAGGTCATGCCGTGGAAGCCGCAATACGGTGCGGCCAGGGTGTCGAAGCGGCCGCTCGCCTTCCAGTCGAAACGGCCGTGCTCGGTCAGCACGCCGCCGATGACCGTGCCGTGGCCGCACAGGAACTTGGTGGCCGAGTGCATGATGAGGTCGGCGCCGTGGTGAAACGGCCGGAACAAATACGGCGTGGTGAAGGTGGAGTCGATGAGCAGCGGGATGCCGTGCGCATGCGCCAGTTCGGCCACCGCCGGCACATCCAGCACATCGCCGCCGGGGTTGCCGACCACTTCGCCGAAGATTAACTTCGTGGTCGGGCGAATGGCGGCGGCGATGGCGTCCAAGTCGCGCGGCGGCGCGAAAGTGGTGTCGATGCCGAAGCGCGGCAGGGTGTACTGCAGGAGGTTGTGCGAGCCGCCGTAAATCGCGTTTGATGCGACGATGTGCGAACCGGCGCCCATCAGCGTGGCCACCGCCAAATGCAGCGCCGCCTGGCCGCTGGCGGTGGCGATGCCGCCGACGCCGTCCTCCAGCGCCGCCACGCGCTCCTCCAGCACCGCGCAGGT
>JAPPQJ010000220.1:0-24410 GCA_028817015.1 Gammaproteobacteria bacterium | reverse complement strand
GGCGCTGGCCGGCGTGCAGGGCCAGGGTGTCGAAGCGGGTTTTGACCGGGCGGGGCATGGGGCTGCGCCGGGATTACTGTTTCGAGCCCAACGGCAGTTCCCCGGCCATGCCGGCGCCGACGGCCTCCCGCCACTGCTCAGCCCATTGTTTCTTGCTTTCGATGTAACTGCGGCGTTTTTCTTTGCGGGCGTAGTTCTCATCCCTCCAGTTTTCCGGGCGGTTGTCCAAATATGTTAAACCGCCGTCTATTTCGGCGTTGAAACCGTAACCAATCATGTGCAACCGGAGCGGGTTGGTAAGGGATTGAATAAACCGCACCACCACGGCTTTTCTCGGCATGCGAATGTTTTCCCGCTCGGCATAAAGCATGGCTTGATTCCACACCGTGGAATCGGGCACAGAACGGTTCCTGTTCATCCACCACGAGAAAATTTCCCGGCAGTCATGCGCGCTCGCGCCGCCGGCGCTGCTGAAGTCGGCTATGGTTTCCTGGTGCAGCATCCAAGTCTTCGCCCAATCTGCATCCGCCTCGCCGAGACACTTCCCTATCTCCCAGTAATCTTCCCGCGCCCGTTGCGCATAAACGAAAATGGCGCGGACCAGTAACTTCCCTTGGAGTTGGAACAACATGGCCCGGGTGATGGCGCCGTATCGAGAGGTGACTTCCCGTTCATAACCCGCCAGCACCCACTCGCCGTCCGGCAGGGGGACGGAAGTGCCGCCGGTGTTGACCTCGAACGCCCCGGAGTAAGTCTGCCCGGTGAAGTGGGCGGGCGGTTGCAGGGATTGGCAGCCGGTCAACAGCAACACGGCGGCGAGAGAAGCGGTAAAAAAGGCCTTTGCATCCATTGAATCATCCTCAAGGCTGGGCGGCGTATGCCGGTTGAAAAATCGAATTATACACGAGCGGCTGATGCCCCTCCCATGCGCGCGCGGCGAATGGGCCGCCAAACGGCGTATAATCGCGCATTTCCACCGGCGCAAGAGGAATATGCTGACCATCACCGGGCCGAAACAATTCCAGCAGCGCGTTCGGCGATTGGCCGCACAGCCGGGGCATTCGCCGGATAAGCGTCCGCGGTTTGTCCTGAACGCCGGGCTGCAAGCGATGGACGAGGCATGCCAATATCGCATGGACGCGGGAAAAGCGGCGCGAAGCGGGGAAAGGTTTCGACCGTGAACGCGCTAAAAGTCATTCGCCGCTGATGCCGACCGTGCATGTCATCGGCGGGCCGAACGGCGCAGGCAAGACCAGTCTGGCGTATCAGTTATTGCCGGCGGCGTTGTGCCGTCGGTTTGTCAACGCCGATGAGATCGCCGCCGGGCTGTCGCCTTTTGTTGTCGATGCCGCGCGCGTGCGGGCGGGGCGTTTGATGCTGCGGCAAATCCGTGAACTGGCGGCGGGAAGGGAGGATTTCGCCTTTGAGAGCACATTGTCATCGCGGATTTTGGTCCGGTTTCTGCGCGATCTGAGGCGCGATGGTTATCGAATTCACTTAACCTACCTTTATCTGCATTCGGCGAATCTGGCGTTGCAACGGGTGCACAGCCGGGTACGCTGCGGCGGCCACGGCATTCCGGCGCGGGATGTTGAAAGGCGTTACCGGCGCAGTATGAAAAACCTTGGAAAAGACTACCTGCCCCTTGCCGACCAGTGGCGGGTTTATGATAATTCCGCCGGCGCGCTGCGCGTCATCGCGCGCGGCGACCGTTGTGAAACCGTCATCAGCGACCAGACAACATGGCAACGAATGTAACCGACAAACTGTTGGGGCTTTCCCCGCGCATCACGCTGCCGCCGCATATCGACGCGACCGATTTTCACGCGGTGTCGGAGTATGTCGCCCCGCGCGCGATTGCGCGGGAGGTTTACCGCCACAAGATGGCCGGCAACCGCATCGCGGTCGAGCGCGGCGGCGAGGTGGTGTATTTGGAACCGGATGAAATCGTGGTGGACCAGGCGTTGTTGCGCGACCCAGGCGACCCGCCGGGCCGGTGGGTGGATTCCCCGCGCGACTCCGGCGACTCCAATGTCTCAGCCGGTCAGGCCAATCCGCGCGGCCCGAATAAAGTGGACCCCGGCGACTGAGCCGCCTCATGCGCGCATGCCGCGCCGCTTGTAAAGGCCTGCGGCTCGTTTCCCAAAGGCGTATGGGGTTAGAGGCCGGGGCCGGATTATGACCGGCAAAGCGCCCAAACAATTCCGGTCGCCCGGATAAAAACCCCGGAGCCGTCGGGGCGCTTCTGGTCCCGCGGCTCCGGGGCTCCCCGGAAATGATTCAGGACGAAGCGCTCAAAGCCTGGTCGATATCCTCGATCACATCCTCCACATTTTCAATGCCGATGGACAATCGCACCAGGTCGGTCGAGACCCCGGACTGCGCCAGTTCCTGTTCGGAGAGTTGGCGGTGGGTGGTGGTGGCGGGGTGGCAGGCCAGCGACTTGGCGTCGCCGATGTTGACCAGGCGGGTGATCAGTTGCAGCGCGTCTATGAATTTCTGGCCGGCTTCGACACCGCCTTTGATTCCGAAACTCAAGATTCCCGAAGCGCGGCCGCCGGTGTATTTGTCCAACAACGCCTTATACGGGCTGTCCTCCAGGCCGGCGTATCTGACCCAGCCCACGCGCGCATGGTCTTTGAGGTGTTTGGCGACGGTCAGCGTGTTGTCGCAGATGCGCTCCATGCGAAGGGGCAGGGTTTCGAGGCCCTGCAGGGCCAGGAAGGCGTTTTGCGGGGCCATGGCGGCGCCGATGTTGCGCAGCGGCACGACCCGGGCGCGCAGGATATACGGCGGCAGGCCGGTTTCGGTGAACACCACGCCGTGATAGGAAACATCAGGCTCGTTGAGCCGCTTGAAGCGCTCTTTGTTGGCGACCCAGTCGAACTTGTTGGAGTCGATGACCGCACCGCCGATGATGGTGCCGTGGCCGCTGATGTATTTGGTCACCGAGTGCACGACGATGTCGCAGCCCCATTCAAAAGGACGGCACAGGCAGGGCGTCGGCACCGTGTTATCGACGATCACCGGGACGCCGTGGGCGTGGGCGATGTCGGCGATTTTTTCCAGGTCGAGGACGTTGCCCGCCGGGTTGCCGATGGATTCGCAATACACCGCTTTGGTTCTGGAGTCGATTAAGCCGGGCAACCCGTCGAGATTGTCCGGGTCGGCAAAACGCGCCTCGATTCCAATTTGCGGGAAGGTGTGCGCGAACAGGTTGTAAGTGCCTCCATACAGCGTGGACATCGACACGAAGTTGTCCCCGGCTTCGGCGATGGTCAGGAGCGCGTAGGTGGTCGCCGCCTGGCCCGAAGACACCGCCAACCCGGCCGCGCCGCCCTCCATGTCGGCCAGCCGCTGCTCGAGCACGTCGTTGGTGGGGTTCATGATGCGCGTGTAGATGTTGCCGAGCACTTTCAGGTCGAACAGGTCGGCGCCGTGCTGGGTGTTGTCGAACGCATAGGCGGTGGTTTGATAAACCGGCACGGCCACGGCGTGGGTGGTCGGTTCCGGTTTGTAGCCGGAGTGAACCGCTTTGGTTTCAATTTTCATGTTGTCCTCCTCTTAAGGTGGGTAA
This sequence comes from Gammaproteobacteria bacterium, assembly GCA_028817015.1. GTDB lineage: Bacteria > Pseudomonadota > Gammaproteobacteria > Arenicellales > Poriferihabitantaceae > JAHRAW01. The sequence continues at coordinate 20,833 of JAPPQJ010000220.1, read as the reverse complement.
TGGCCGGGCGCGTCGGTGTGAGGGTGCCCGGATGCGGTTACAGTGTAGCAGAAAAGCCAAAAACGGGGCGCCCTCCGTGTTTGCAGCCGCCGCCCTCTCCCTCGGGAGAAGGCCGGGGCAGCGACCAAAAGCCGCCGTGGACTGCGAGGGTATTGCCCGGCCATGGCCTGGCCAGTTCCCCCGGCCCCTCAAGGCTTCGATGAAGGCTTTGCTGTCCGGGCACTTGAGGCGGTGCGATGTTTTCCACAAACCCGGGGCCAAGCCATTGCTTCCCTCATGATGGCGGAACCGGCGGCGGCCCCGGTCGGCGGGAATCCCTTTATCGCTGACGCGCTGTTGCCGCCATCCGTATCGGCCATTTATCGGGCTTTTTTTTTGTTTATAATACCGCCACCAATTCGCATTGCCCGGCACAGCCGGCCCGCCGATGAAGATCCTCGCCCTTGGCCTGAATCACGAAACCGCTTCCGTGGAATTGCGCGAACAGGCGGCCTTCAGCCCGGAGGCGCTGCAGCCGGCGCTGCGCGATTTGACCGGCGGCGGCGGGGTCAGCGAGGCGGCCATTTTGTCCACCTGCAACCGCACCGAAATCTACTGCGGCTCGGATTCCGGCCGCGACCAGCGGGTGCTGAACTGGTTCAGGCGGCATACCGGGTTCAGCCGCAACATTCTGGCCGGAAACCTCTACGCTCTCCCCAACGAGCAGGCGGTCAAGCACGCCTTCCGCGTCGCCTCAGGGCTCGACTCCATGGTGATCGGCGAGACGCAGATTCTCGGGCAGATGAAGCATGCGTTTCACACCGCCGCCACCGCCGGCGCCACCGGCAAAGTGCTGAACCGCCTGTTTCAACACACCTTCTCGGTGGCCAAGCAAGTGCGCACCCACACCGCCATCGGCGCCCATTCAGTGTCCGTGGCCTACGCCGGCGTCAGTCTGGCCAGACGGGTGTTCACGCGCCTGAGTGAGCAGACGGCGCTGCTGATCGGCGCCGGCGAAACCATCGAACTGGTCGCGCGCCACCTGGCCGAAAACGGCATCGCCAACCTCATCGTGGCCAACCGTTCCATTGACAAAGCGCAGACTCTGGCGCGCACCGTGGGCTGTGATGCGATCACCTTGGGGCAGATCCCGGCGCACCTGGCGCGGGCCGACATCGTGGTCTCCTCGACCGCCAGCACCCTGCCCATTCTCGGCAAGGGTGCGGTCGAGCGGGCGCTGGCGGCGCGCCGCCATAAGCCGATGTTCATCCTCGACCTGGCGGTGCCCCGCGATGTGGAGGCCGAGGTCAGCCGGCTGCGCGATGTGTATCTGTATACGGTTGACGACCTTAAATCCGTGGTTGAGCGCCATCGCGGCTTGCGTCGCGACGCCGCCGTCGAAGCCGAAGCCATCATCGACTTGCAGGTGGTTCGCTTTATGCGCTGGATGCGCTCGCTGGATTCGGTGCCGGTGATCCGCCAGTTGCGCCGGGAATTGGATGCCACCGCCCGCAGCGAGGCCGACAAAGCGGTGCGCAAAATCCGCAACGGCGAAGACCCGCAGGCGGTGGTTCGGCAACTGGCCGCCACCCTCACCGGCAAATTCGCCCATCACCCCAGCCAGGCGCTCAAGCAGGCCGGCACAGACGGCCATCCGGGGCTCAAGTCGGCGGCGCGGCAGTTGTTCGGCCTGTCAACCAAGCGCTGACGGTCAACACCGGCGACGGCGCTGCCGGTGGCCGGCAGCGCGCTCCACCCGGCTGACATTCACGCTGTCCCCGCCCCCGATGAACCCTGCAACCCTCGACAAATTGCGGCGCATGGCCGAGCGCCGGGACGAGATTAACCTGCTGCTGTCGAACCCGGAGGTGATCGCCGATTCGCGGCGCTATCAAAGGTTGTCGATCGAACTGGCCGGGATCGAGCCGCTGGTCGATGCGTTTTCCCGCTACCGCCAACTGGACCGGCAACTGGCCGAGACCCGCGCCATGTTGGGTGATTCGGACCGGGCCATTCGCAGCCTGGCGAAGGAGGAAGTCCCGGCGTTGGAGCAGGCCGTTCATGAGCGCGAATCGGCGCTGCAGGCGCTGCTGGTGCCCAAGGAGCGCAACGACGGGCGCAACGTTTTCCTGGAAATCCGCGCCGGCACCGGCGGCGACGAGGCGGCGCTGTTTGCCGGCGATTTGTTCAAGATGTACCACGCTTACGCCGAAGCGCGCGGCTGGAAGGTGGAAATCATCAGTCGCAGCGAGGGCGAGCACGGCGGCTACAAGGAGATCATCAGCCGCATCACCGGGGCGGTGTATTCGCGGCTGAAATTCGAATCCGGCGCGCACCGCGTGCAGCGCGTGCCGGAAACCGAATCTCAGGGGCGCATTCACACCTCGGCGTGCACCGTGGCGGTTTTGCCTGAAGCCGACGAGATGGACGAGATCGAAATCAATCCGGCCGATTTGCGCATCGACACCTATCGGGCCTCGGGCGCCGGCGGCCAGCATGTCAACAAAACCGACTCGGCGGTGCGCCTGACTCACCTGCCGAGCGGCGTGGTGGTGGAATGCCAGGACGAGCGCTCCCAGCACAAAAACCGCGCGCGCGCCATGGCGGTGCTGAAATCACGCCTGCTGGAAGCCGAGGTGCAGAAACAGCAGCGCGAACAAGCCAGCACGCGCAAGTCGTTAGTCGGCAGCGGCGACCGCTCTCAGCGCATCCGCACCTACAACTTCCCGCAGGGGCGGGTGACCGACCACCGCATCGGCCTGACCTTGCACAAACTCGACGCCATTTTAGCCGGCGACCTCGACCCGGTGATCGACCCGCTGCTGGCCGAGCACCGGGCGGGGTTGTTGGCGGAGGCGGCGCCTGGCGGCAAAAATGTCGAATAAGGCGGAGGATTTCAATCGTCATTCCTGCATGGAAGCAGGAATCCAGACGCCACGGATGGCAATCTTGCCGCATCGAGGAATCGCCGGGGAGAACACAGTCGCCAACCTCCTGCAAATCGCCCGTGCTTGCTTGGTCGCGGCCGGCGGCGATGGAATCGACGCCCGCATCGACGCCGAAATTCTCCTCTCGCACGCCACCGGCCTCAGCGTTGCGGCGTTAGTCGCGGATGCCGACCGTTGCGTGCCGGGCGCGCCGGCCGCGGCGTTCCGGAATTTGGTGGCGCGGCGGGCCGGCGGCGAGCCGGTCGCGTATCTCACGGGGCGCAAGGAATTCTGGTCGTTGGAATTGACAATGACGCCCGCGGTGCTGATTCCGCGCCCGGAAACCGAGTTGCTGGTCGAACAAGCGTTGGCTTGTGCGGCCGGCCGCCGCGGCCTGCGCGTGCTGGAACTCGGTACCGGCAGCGGCGCGGTCGCGTTGGCGCTGGCCTTTGAGTTGTGCGGTTGCGCCATCACCGCCACCGACTCATCACCCGCCGCCATCGCCGTGGCGCGCGCCAATCAGCGGCGGCTGGGGGGGGCGGTCGCGCAACCCGGCAGCGGCGCGGTCGAGTTTCGCGTCGGCGACTGGTTTGCGGCGCTGCCGGAGGGAGAGCGCTTCGACCTCATCGTCTGCAACCCGCCCTACATCGCCCCGCACGACCCGCACCTGCGCCAGGGCGACCTGCGTTTCGAGCCGCACGCGGCGCTGGTGTCGGCGCACGACGGCTTGGCTGATCTGGCCAAGATCATCGCCGACGCGCCGCTCCGCCTGACCCCTCGCGGCGCGCTGTTGCTGGAACATGGTCACACACAAGCGGTGGCAGTGCGCGATATGCTGTTGCAACACGCCTTCACCGCCATCGCCACCTGCCGCGACCTCGGCGGCCATGAGCGGGTTACGCTGGGTATTTGGGGTTCAGTGGCATGATCAGGAAAACCCTTTATCTGTATCTGAAAGAGGGAGTGCTCAGGTTCAATCATCGGCATGACAATGCCTATGAAATCCTGCTAAACTTGTGCAGAAAATTGTTGCTCAACTTGCCATAACCCTTAAGTTATCTCAACTCTTCTTAATTGAGGAATAAAACCCATGTCCGATTGTCGGCAGTTTGAAAGAGGTGATAAGGTGTTCCGCCGCTATGACCCTGGAAGACAGGGGTATATAACTGGCTGTATCCTTAAGAGGGCGGAGGAAACCTACCATCAAGTTGATTTCCCTGGCAACAGGGAATATGTGCCGCAGTATGAATTAGAATTCGCCGAAGACGGTTGGGATGTGTTTGAGATAATCAAACAAAAATCCTTCGGCAATGTGTCGGACCTCAGGCGAAATTTTTCCCATGTCCAGATAAGCGGCAATCTCTCCAGTCTCATTTACAGTTTGGACATCACTGGAACAGAATTTCTTCCGTATCAGTTTAAGCCGGTCCTTACCTTTTTGGAATCGCCCTCACGCGGCCTGCTTATCGCCGATGAGGTTGGCCTCGGCAAGACGATAGAAGCAGGCCTCATCTGGACAGAATTGCGTGCGCGGTATGATTGCCGGCGGCTTTTGGTGGTTTGTCCGGCCATGTTGCGTGAGAAGTGGCGGGATGAGTTGCGGAACCGATTCGGCGTGGACACGACGATCATGAACGCCGCCGAACTTTTCGAGGAACTCAAACGGCCACGAACTCAGGTTTTTGATGGCAAGGGGATTATCTCCAGCATGCAGGGCATACGGATTCCGAGCGACCAGAAGCAGGAACAAGACCCTCTCAATCCGCGCAGTCGATTAGCGCAGTTCCTTGATGAACAATCCGACAACCCCGACCCGGTCGTGGACTTGGCCATCATCGACGAAGCTCATCACATGCGAAACAGCAGCAGTCAGACAGCACGTCTCGGAAGAATGTTGCAATCCGTCAGTGAAAACATTCTATTGTTGTCGGCAACACCGATTAATTTGAAGAATGAAGATCTTTTTAATTTGCTCAAAATAGTGGACCAAGATTTATTTCGCGACCAAGAGTTTTTTGGTCATGTTTTGCAAGCAAACGAGCCACTGGTGAGAGCACGGGAATTGATTTTTGACAATAACGTGTCCGCGGACCGCGTTCACAAATGCTTAATCAATGCGCGCGACAGCGGGCATGGCATCCTTGCCAATAACTCGAAACTCAAGAAACTGATAGAGACCGTCGAATCTCAGCGAGGCGTTTTGACGGCAACAGACCGCGTGGAGTTGGCTAACAAAATCGACCGAGTAAATTTTTTGCGTCACGCGGTCAATCGCACCCGGAAGAGAGATGTTATCAAACGCCGCATTGTGCGCAGGCCAACCCGCCAAATGGTGAAACTCAATCCAACGGAGCAAAAGTTGTATGATGATGTTACGCGTGCAGTCAGAGTTTATGCGGAACAACGGGAAATTCATGACGGATTTCTACTCGCCAGCCCCCAGCGACAAATATCGAGTTGTATGTATGCCGCAGTGAAATCTTGGAAAGACAAGGCGCATCAAGCGGACAAACACTTCATCGGAGAGGAAATTTATGAAGATATGGGGAAAGAGACCGATTCCGCCAAGGACGCTTCTCCACTCATAGCCCACTTGATTTCCACGGTTCTTCCTTCGGTTAACTTGTCGCAGTTGCGAAATGACGACAGCAAATTCGAGAAACTTTATCATGCTGTCCAGAGATATCTGGAAGAGTACCCCGAGAGAAAAATTATCTTGTTTTCTTATTTTCGAGCTACGCTATACTATCTTGCAGAGCGTTTGAGCGAAAAAGGCATTTCCATCCAAATTCTTGTGGGTGGAATGAAAGAATCTAAACAGGAAGCCATCGACCGATTTCGAGATGATCCTGAAAAAAAGATGCTCCTTTCTTCAGAAGTGGCGAGCGAAGGGGTTGATCTGCAGTTTTGTCAGACGCTTATAAATTATGATTTACCATGGAACCCGATGAAGGTAGAGCAACGAATAGGCAGACTGGATCGAATCGGTCAGGCATCGGGCACAGTCAATATCTACAACTTTTTTCATGCTGAAACTGTCGATGAGCGAATTTGTCGCAGACTTTTTGAGCGCTTGGAAATATTTACGCGTGCACTTGGCGGAATGGAAGCCATATTAGGAGAAGAAATAACAAAATTGACCGACGATCTCATTCGCCACCAACTGACTCCCGAGGAGGAGGAAGAGAGGATAGATCAAACCGCCCAGGCGGTGGCGAACAATCGAAAACAGGAGGAACAACTTGAAGAAGAAGCATCCAATTTAATCGCGCATGGAGATTACATACTGAAAAAAGTCAAAACGGCGCGTGATCTCAAAAAGAGAATCACAGAAGACGACTTGATTGTTTATGTGAAAGACTATCTGGATAAACATGCCGTTGGACATGAATTTCGACGAATCGACCATCGAAAGGTTTTTCAAATCAAGTTGCCGGCGAAGACAGCCGCTGATCTTCAAGAGTTTATCGAAGCAAAGAATCTGCGTAAAAAAACCAGACTTGCAATTGGTAATCAAGTCCGATGTGAGTTTGTCAACAAAACAAACGCTGTCAGCACCTATGAACAAATCGATCAGTTTCATCCGTTAATTCGCTTTATCAGTACAAAAATCAACGATGAGAACTTCTTTCCGGTGGTGGCAGTAAAACTTCCATCCAAAGCAATCGACATTGATCTAAATTTACCGGTTGGACAGTATGCTTTTGTCGCCTATAAATGGACTTTCACCGGGCTCCGTGAGGAAGCAGACATGCGGATTCGAGCGATTCATGCTACAAAAGATATTGCGCTGGATGCTGAGAATTCCTGGAAACTTCTGAATGCAGTACGCCTTTCCGGGTCAGATTGGCCAGAATACGCTACCGAGATAGACCGGGCACACTTGGAAGATAAGGTCTTGGATTGCCTTAGCTATTTGGATAAACAGTTCCATATGGAAAAAGATGATAAACAGGCTGAAAATGAAGATCGCATCAATGCGCAAATCGATGCGGCAAAAAGTCGGCGTGACCGGCAACTCGGAACACTACATAGTGTTCTAGATAAATATCGCAATGAAAATAACACACGAATGATTCCTGCAACTCGGGGGCGCATTAAGAATCTGACGGAAAGCTTTGAGGTGCAAATCGAAAAACTGAAAAATAGGGTTGAAATTCAGGCAAACAAGACGCAATTTTGTTGCGGAGTTTTACTGCTCAAATAGGATGCGCGGTGATGATTCTGAAACGCATATTTGAGTGGTTGTGGCCGGGGAAATCGAAAGTCGATGAACCCAGAACCACTGAGCGTATCAATGATGCAAATTCCATTACAGAGCAAGGATACGACTCCGAAAAAATCGATCGTAATGAAGCCGCGAAGGAATCCGTCCAGATAATTATTGGCTTCGATTTTGGCACTGCCTTTACTAAGGTAGTGCTACACGGGGCGGGGTATAAGTTTGCTGTTCCACTCAATGATGATGCTCAGGGAACAGAGGGTTTTCTTTTGCCGACTTGTCTTTATGAATGCTCGACCGGTAATCTCTCCGTTAAAAAACCAAAGGATTGTCAAAAAATACATACAGACCTCAAAATGAAAATACTCGATGGTAATCTGGATAATGACACCAAGAGGCGTATCATAATCTATATCGCGCATGTGTTGCGAAAATCACGTGACTGGCTGATGACCGAACAAAAGGGAGTGTACGGAAACAATGTCCTGAAATGGGCGATCAACATCGGGTTACCGACTGAGAACTATGAAAATGAGCGACTGAAAGAAACATATATAGATCTTGTAGAGGAAGCGTGGTATGAAAGCACCAATTTTCCGGAGAGTAAAGATGAAGTCGTACTAAACGATGTGGAGCGAAAGTTGCACCGTGACATGATCAACGCGTTTCCCGAATTTGTCGCTCAAATTCAGGGCTACATTAACTCAACACAACGAGAATCTGGCATACATGTTCTTGCTGATGTTGGTGCCGGAACCATTGATGTCACGGTTTTCATCGTGCATCAACATGAAGGAGAAAATAGGCATCCGATTTTGGCCGCACAGGTTCAGAAATTTGGAACCATCCACCTCGCTGAGTCCCGTTGCAAGCAACAAAAAGGACAAAACGGCTGGAGACCTAGCCCACAAGATCAGCTTCCTTCTTGCGATGAATTTGCCAAGCGACTAGGAGTATCCGTGCAAGAGGTCGAAAATCTCGATGAAGAATTTAAACAAGGAATTTATCGCCAAATCAACTCATGTCTTCAGCACGCTCACGAAAGCCAGCCAAATCAAGGAGACTGGGAAAGTGGAGTGCCGTTGATGTTATGTGGCGGCGGCGCTCGAGTGAAATTCTACGAGACAGTCTATTTTCAAGATGTTATTGATCTTCAAAAACGAGCGCGACACGGGCGAGCCTTGCGAAAATCTCGTTTTCCAGAACTGGGGGATCTAAATACCCCGGGACTTCCAAAGCAAGATTATGACCGTCTGTCAGTGGCATATGGGCTTTCTTTTGATGCACTGAACATTGGGGAAATATCTCATCCATCCGCCTTTGACGCAAAGAAAAACACCGTTCCAAAAAGAACTTGCTCCCGTTGCCGAGGCAGCGGGGGCATACACATCACCTGCCCAAAATGTGGCGGTAGAGGATTCTTGTCAATTTCTGCCTGACCGACCTGCCAGACTTAAGTTACAGCCATCATTTTGTCCGCGAATACCCACCGCCGGAGCGGCGTAAATCAACCCCTTCAAGAACCAATTTAACGATTTCTTTGTAGCCATTTTGAGTGCCCCATGATGGTTGAAATTATTGTAGCGTAGATTGAATTGAGAGATTTTTCGATCTGATCGCTGAGATTTGTGTGCGTATCGCTTACGGCTTGACGCCGCATCCGGCTTGGAGACCTGCCCGAGCTTGCAGGCGGGTTGTTGACGACAAAATTTCGTAATTTCCGGGGTTGAGGGGCAAGCGGCGGCACATCGACCGGCGCCGGTTGCTGGATACGCGACGGGGGCGGGTAGGGTGATCGGTGCAGGCGTGACTGGTCGGCGGCCGTTATTTTGGCCGAATGAAAATCCCCGACCGCGCTTTGGGGTCGAAATAGGTGGATTTGGGCGGCATCAGTCCGCCGGCGTCGGCGACTTTCATCAACTGATCGATGGAGGTGGCGAAACAGGCGAAGCAGACCGCCCAGCCGTCGGCGCATTTGCGGCGCAGGCCGTCGTTGCCGGAGACGCCGGACACATAGTCCAGGCGCGGGTCGCTGCGCATGTCGGCGATGCCAAGCAGCGGCGCGAGGATGTGGTTTTGCAGGATGGAGACATCCAGGGAATCGGCCGGGTCATCCGCATCGATCAAACCTTCGCGCATGCGCAGGCGATACCAGCGGTCGCCGACCAACATGCCGAATTCGCCGTGGCGCGACGGCGCGAATGATTCCCCGGCCACCGCTTGCACTTCGAAATCCCGTTGTAGCGCGTCCACCAGTTGCATTTCGCTCAGTCCGTTCAGGTCTGCAACAGCGCGGTGAAACGGCAGGAGGTTGAGTTGCCGGGCGGAAAACAACGCGACCAGTAATTGGTTATACGGCTCATCGCCGCGGTTTGTGCCGCTTTCCCGCCGCATCCGCGCATACCGCCAGCCGGCCGCGGCGCGGTGGTGGCCGTCGGTCAGGTAGGTGATGTCGATGCGCGCAAACAATTCCTGCAGCCGGCGTTGCGCGGCGGCGTCATCGATGCGCCAGATGCGCTGGGCGACGCCGTCGCCGGAGACGAAATCCAGCGCCGGCGGCGCGGCGGTCAGGTCCGTCAGCGCACGCGCGATGGCGTCGTCGTGGCGGTAGGCGAGGCAAATCGGGCTGGATGAGACGCCGACCACCTGCTGATACATCGCCAGCAAATCCTCCTTGTCGCTGCGCGTGTTCTCGTGCTTGCGCAGGCGGCCCTGCGCGTATTCGTCCACCGATATTTCGCAGACCACGCCGGTTTGCAGGTGGTCGGCGGTCGCCAATTGGTAGATGAACAGGCTCGGGCGCTCAATGCGGTTGAAGGCGCCGCTCGCCAATAGCGCATCCAGGTTGGCTTTGTTGTGCGCCAGCAACTCATCGACGGTCGGTTGGGAGTCCGGCGGGAAATCGGCCAGCAGGCGCATGGTGTTGATGTAGTTCCCGGGATTCGATTCGGCGAATTCGCGGCGCATCTCGGGCGACACCGCATCGTAAGCCGGCGACACCACCTGCTCGGCGTGGGCCGGGTCAACCAGATAACCGTCGATGGGCCGGATATGCGGCATCGCACGCTCGCCGCCGCTATCCGCTGGCGGCTTGAAAATGCGCCATGAAATCCACTAACGCGGCGACTCCCTCGGCCGGCATGGCGTTGTAGATGCTGGCCCGGCAACCGCCGACGCTGCGGTGGCCTTTCAGGTTCATCAGGCCGGCCTGTTCGCACTCGCTGAGGAATTTTTTCTCCAGCGCTTCGCTGGGCAGGCGGAACACCACATTCATGTGCGAGCGGCAGGCGCGCTCCACCGGGCAGTTGTAATAGCCGCCGCTTTGCTCGATGGCGTGGTATAACGCGCCGGATTTTTCCGCGGCGCGGCGCTCCATGACCGCCAGCCCGCCCTGTTTTTTCATCCATTTCAGCACCTTGCCGAACAGGTAAATCGGGAACACCGGCGGCGTGTTGAACATCGAGCCGCCGGCTTCGTGGATGTCGTAACGCAGGTATCGGGCCAGGTCGCGGTTGCTGTTTTCCAGGACCGATTTGCGCACAAACACCACCGCCATGCCGGACGGCCCCAGGTTTTTCTGCGCGCCGCCGTATACCAGGTCGAATCGCTCCCACGGAATCGGGCGCGCCATATACTCCGACGACACATCGCCGATCAGCGGCACTTCAACCTCGGGCCAATGCGGGAATCGAATGCCGCCGATGGTCTCGTTGGTGGTGATGTGCAGGTAGCGTGTGTCGTCGCGCAGTCGGATTTCGTGGTCCGCCGGCATGCGCGTGTAATGGTCGTCGGCGCCGTCCCACGCGGTGTAGATGCGCCCGTGCGCGGCGCCGTCGGCAATCGCGCCGCCGGCCCACGCCCCGGAGTTAACATAACCGCCTTGCTGGCCGGTGTGCAGGAAGTTCATCGGCAGCATCGCAAACTGCAAGGTGGCGCCGCCCTGGATGAACAGCACGCTGAACTGCTCCGGCGCCTGAAAGATTTCCATCGCCAATGCCGCGGCCTCGCCGGCCACCGCCTGAAAATGCGCGCCGCGGTGGCTCATCTCGATCAGCGACATGCCGGCGCCGTGGTAATCGACCAGTTCCTGCTGCGCCTCTTCCAGCACCTCGAGGGGCAGGGTGCAGGGGCCGGCGCTGAAATTGTATTTTCGCTCGCTCATGGAATGATCCGGTTGGGAATGGTGGGAACGCTCACCGCCAATCATTGATTGACGCAATGCAGCAGCGCGCCCTTTTCAAACGCATCGACCACCCGGATGACGCCGTCGGCGACCGCCGTTTGCGCCTGTTCGGTGGACGCGCCGATGTGATGCGTGCCGGTGACATGGGGGTGGGCGGCCAGCGCCGAGTGGAAAGCCGCCCGGCCGCCGGCCGGCTCGCCCTGATACACATCGAGGCCGGCGCGGATGCCCTTGTGGTCCATGGCGCGAATCAGGGCCGCCTCGTCGATGAGTTCTCCGCGGGCGGTGTTGATGAGAATCGCCCGGTCGGGCATCGCGGCGAGGAATGCGTGGTCCACTATGCGTTCGGTTTCCGGGGTCAGCGGCAGATGCAGGCTGATGATGTCGCTGGCGGCGGCCAGCGCCTCAATGGAATCGGCCTCGGCGATTTCCAGGTCGCGCGCGGTTCCCTCAGTGGCCGCCGCGCGCTGCGGTTTTTTCAGCGCACGCACGCGCATTCCAAAGGCTTGCGCGCGCTGCGCCACCGCCACGCCGATGGCGCCCAGTCCGAGGATGCCGAGGGTGCGGCCGTGCAGTCCGCGCGCCTGGGCGTAGCGCTTTTTATTCCATTGCCGGTTGCGCAGGTCGATAACATTGTCGGCGATGCGGCGGTCGATGGCGATCATCAGCCCAAACACCAGTTCGGCCACCGCCATGGCGTTGGCGCCGGGCACATTGCACACCCGCACGCCCCGGCCGGCGGCGTGGGCTTTGTCGATGGTGTTGGTGCCGGCCCCGGCGCGAATGACGAGTTGCAAGGCCGCGCCGGCGTCGATGGCGGCGGCGTCCACGCGGGTGCTGCGCACCACCAGGATTTGGTGGTCGGCAAGCGTCTGGCAAAGCGCGTCTCCCTGCAAAGCGGGCTCAAAGGTGATGCGGTGGCCGGCGTCGCCGAGCGCGCGGCGGCGAGACTCGGGGAAAGGGTCGGCGATGAGGATTTTCATCAGCGCGCGCTCAGTGCTGGTGCAGGATGCGCAGCATGCGGCGCAACGGCTCGGCCGCGCCCCACAGCAACTGGTCGCCGACGCTGAACGCGGCAAGGTGTCCGCCGCTGCCGTTGAGGGATAACTTGCGCAGCCGGCCGACCGGGATGTCGAGGGTCGCGGTGACCGCCGCCGGGGTCAGCCGCGCCAGCGACGGCTCGCGCTCATTGGCGACCACCGACACCCAGTCATTGGCGCGCTCGACCATCTCGCCGATTTCGTCCACCGGCAAATCCCGCTTCAACTTGATGGTGAAGGCCTGGCTGTGGCAGCGCAGCACGCCGACCCGAATGCAGACGCTCTCGATGGGAATCGCCCGGCCATTGTGGCCGAGGATTTTGTTGGCTTCCGCCGCTCCCTTCCATTCCTCGCGGCTCATTCCTTCGCCCAGATCCCGGTCGATCCACGGCAGCAAACTGCCGGCCAGCGGGTAGCCGGTTTGCGCCGCCGGCAGTTGCGCCGAGCGCAGGGCGGCGGTGACCGCTTCATCGATGTCCAAAATCGACCGGCCCGGGTCGGTCAGCAACGCCTCGGCGGAGCGGTGCGCGGCGCCCATCTGCGCCACCAATTCGCGCATCTGCCGGGCGCCGCCGCCGGAAGCGGCCTGATAGGTCATGACCGTGACCCACTCCACCAGGCCGGCGTTGAACAAGCCGTCCAGCGCCATCATCATTAAACTCACGGTGCAGTTGCCGCCGATGAAATCCCGCTGCCCCGCGGCCAATCCGCGCTCGATCACCGCGCGGTTGACCGGGTCGAGGACGATGGTCGAATGGGGCGCCATGCGCAGGGTCGAGGCGGCGTCCAGCCAGTAGCCGCACCAGCCGCGGCTGCGCAGACGGGCGTGCGTGGCCTGGGTGTAGTCGCCGCCCTGGCAGGAGACGATGGCGTCCATTCGGGCCAGCGCGTCGAGGTCGCCGGCGTCCACTAACGGCGGGATTTTGTGGCCGCTGTCGGGGCCGAGGTCGGGCCCCGGCTGTCCGGCCTGGGAGGTGGTGAAAAACAGCGGCTGGTCGATCAGCGAGAAGTCGTGCTCGGCGATCATGCGCTGCATCAGCACCGAGCCGACCATGCCGCGCCAGCCGACGAATCCCACGCGGTTTAATTTCATTGGTTTCGGTGAGGTGGAGGTTGTAAAATCACGGCGGTTGATTATACGATTTTCCGGTCATTTTTTGATTGCTTTTTTGGTTTTTCCCGGCAAAATCGCGGTTTCCCGGTTTGCGCGCAAGCGCCCCGCCGCCAGGTCCACAAGGCTTGTAGATTGCGGGCCGGATGGTTACAATGCGCACCTCGTTAATCTTTAACTTGAATTTCCATCCGGGAGGCGCCGCCGGGGAGTTGCCCAAACCGCCAACCCGTCACAATCGGTGGCCCGGCCAATGCCCCGCAATGCTGCGGTGACGCCCGGTCGCCATGTCACGGGATCAATCCGGACAAATTGAGATCAATCGCAAAAGAGAAAGTCATCATGGCCTTAACCGCTAAAGACAAAGCCGCTGTCATCGAGCAGCACCAGCGCCAGCCGGGCGACACCGGCTCGCCGGAAGTGCAGGTGGCATTGCTGACCGCGCGCATTCAGGACCTCACCGGTCATTTCAAAACCCATGTTCACGATCACCATTCCCGCCGGGGATTGCTGCGGCTGGTCAGTCAACGCCGCAAATTGCTGAACTACCTTCAGAAATCCGACGTCCAGTGTTACCGGGAGTTGATCGGCAAACTGGGCTTGCGTAAATAGTCCCAACCGCCAACCGCCAATCGCGCGGTGTGCACGAGAGTCATTCAGGAGCAACAGGAGCAAAACTGTGAACAAAACAGTCAAAACGTTTCAATACGGCCAACATCAGATGCGTCTGGAAACCGGCGCCATTGCCCGCCAGGCCGACGGCGCCGTGGTCGCCGGCATGGGCGACACGGTGGTCATGGTCACTGTGGTCGGGCGCAGAGAAAAGGGCCACCTGCCGTTTTTTCCGCTGACCGTGGAATACGAAGAGAGAACTTACGCCGCCGGCAAGATTCCCGGCGGTTTTTTTAAGCGCGAAGGGCGGCCGTCCGAAAACGCGGTGTTGACCTGCCGGCTCATCGACCGGCCGATTCGCCCGCTGTTTCCGGACGGGTATATGAACGAGGTGCAGATCATCGCCACGGTGCTGTCCATCGACCCGCAGATCAACCCGGACATCGTCGCGCTGGTCGGCGCCTCGGCGGCGCTGGAGATCTCCGGCATTCCGTTCAACGGGCCGGTCGGGGCGGCCCGGGTCGGCTTCATCGACGGCGAATATGTGCTCAACCCCGGGGTCACGCAAACCGCGTTGGCGTCTTCGCTGGACCTGGTGGTGGCCGGCACCGAAACGGCGGTTTTGATGGTGGAATCGGAAGCCCATGCGCTGACCGAAGAGCAGATGCTCGGGGCGGTGATGTTCGGCCATGAGCAAAGCCAGGCGGTGATTCGCGCGGTCAAGGAACTGGGCCGCGAGGCCGGCAAAGAGCGCTGGCAATGGCAGGCGCCCGAGCGCGACCACGCCCTGGCCGAGCGGGTCGTGGCCCAGGCCGGCGGGCGCATTGAGCAGGCCTACCGGATTTCCGACAAGACCGAGCGCCTGGATGCGCTGGCCGGGGTTCGCCAGGATATCGTCGATGCGCTGTGCCCGGATGCCGAGGCCGAAGGCTCGCCGGAATTGGCGGATGCGGTGGCGGGCGAGGTCAAGAACATCGAAAAAAGCGTGGTGCGCGGGCGCATTTTAGCCGGCCAGCCGCGCATCGACGGGCGCGACCGGGAAAGCGTGCGCCCGTTGCATATTGAAACCGGCATCCTGCCGCGCACCCACGGTTCGGCCAGTTTCACCCGCGGCGAAACCCAGGCCCTGGTGGTGGTCACGCTCGGCACCGACCGCGACGCCCAAGTGGTCGATGCGCTACAGGGCGAGTACCGTGACCGCTTCATGCTGCACTACAACTTCCCGCCGTATTGCGTCGGCGAAACCGGCCGGGTCGGCTCGCCGAAGCGCCGCGAAATCGGCCACGGGCGGCTGGCCAAGCGGGCTGTCAAGGCGGTCATCCCCAACCAGGACGACTTCCCCTACACCATCCGCGTGGTGTCGGAAATCACCGAGTCCAACGGCTCCAGTTCAATGGCCACGGTGTGCGGCGTCAGCCTGGCGCTGATGGACGCCGGGGTCAACACCTCTGCGCCGGTGGCCGGCGTGGCCATGGGGCTAATCAAGGATGACGACCGGTTTGCGGTGCTCACCGACATTCTCGGCGACGAAGACCACCTCGGTGACATGGACTTCAAGGTGGCCGGCACCGTGGACGGCGTGACCGCGCTGCAAATGGACATCAAAATAGACGGCATCACCCGCGAAATCATGCAAACGGCGCTGGAGCAGGCGCGGCGCGCGCGCTTGCACATCCTCGATGAGATGGGCCGGATCATCGACCGCCCGCGCGCGCAGATGTCGGAATACGCGCCGCGCATCCTGACGATGAAAATCAACCCCGAGAAAATCCGCGATGTGATCGGCAAGGGCGGGGCGGTGGTGCGGGCGCTGTCCGAGGAAACCGGGGTCAGCATCGACATCGACGACGACGGCACCATTAAAATCGCCTCCACCGACAACGCCGCCGCGCAGGAGGCGATTCGCCGCATCGAGCAGATTACCGCCGATGTGGAGGTGGACTCGGTGTATCAGGGCAAGGTGGTGCGGCTGATGGATTTCGGCGCCTTCGTCAACATCCTGCCGGGTCGCGACGGTCTGGTGCACATCTCGCAAATTTCCAAAGACCGGGTCAACCAGGTCAGCGATGTGCTGAGCGAAGGCGACCAGGTGAAGGTCAAGGTGCTGGAAGTGGACAAGCAGGGGCGGGTGCGCTTGAGCATGAAGGCCGTGGACGGCGCATAACGGATGCGGGTTTTGGGCTTGCGTGGTTTTCCGGAAAGCCGCCGGCAACGATCCGGGCATGGACAAACCTGACACCCCATCGTCTCCTTCGGCAAGCGCCGGACAGCGGTTGGCGGCGGCGCGGGCGGAGTGGGGTTTAAGCGTCGGCGAAGTGGCCAAATACTTAAACCTCAACGTTGCCACGGTCGAGGCCCTGGAAGAGCAGGCCTATGACCGGCTGCCCGGCCTGACCTTTGTCAAGGGGTATCTGCGCGCCTATGCCAGGTTATTGAAACTGGACTACGAGGAGATTATCGGGCACGCCGGCCTGGGACCGGAGGCGATGCATGAAATTCCGGTCGCCAGGTCCTCACTGAGGCGGGCCAGATACTACGCGCAGTCGAAGAAACGCGGCGGCCTGCTGGCGCGCGTACTGCTGCTCGTTGGCGTGCTGACGGGGCTGGCGTGGGTTGCGGTCGAGCGGTCGCTGCTCCCGGATGCGAACCAAATGATGCACATGCTTAAGTTGCCGGTGCCGCTTGAACAAAATGAAGAACTCGACGGGATTTCCCTTCCGGAGGCGGGAAGCGGCTGGCAAAATGCCGACCGCAACGGCGCATTGCTCAACCCCGAATGACCCCCCGCCGTCGGCGGCCCGGTTGCTGCAAATCCGCCGTCGCCGCCGCTGATGCGTTGCTTTCAGGTTGCGCGATCAGCGGCAGTTTGATGACCACCTTCAACCCCGGGTGGTTGTCTTCCAGTTCGATGCCGCCGTTGTGCAGGGAGACCACCGCCTGCACCAGGCTCAAGCCCAGGCCGTTGCCGGTTGAACTGCGGCTCTGGTCGAGGCGGTAGAAACGGCGGAACACTCGTTCCCGCCGGGGCGCGGGGATGCCCGGCCCGTGGTCGGCGATGGTGATCACCGCTTCGGCGTGCAGCCGAATGAGCGAAACCCGGATGACGCTTTGGCGCGGCGCGTATTTGATCGCGTTGTCGATGACATTGGCCAGCGCCTGAAAAATTAAATCGCGGTCGCCGCGCGACTGGACGCCGAACTCCACGGTGGTTTCCAGGCGTTGCTGTTTCTCCTCGGCGAGCGGCTCGTAGAACTCGGTCACATCGCCGACCAGAGCGGCGAAGTCCATGAAATCGAAGCCGGACTGCATCTGCCCGGCTTCGATGCGGGCGATGCGCAACAGCGCGTTGAAGGTGGAAAGGAGCGAATCAGCCTCCCTGATCGAACTCTCCAGGTGGTGCGCCGAGCGCGGGTCGGAATCCCGGCGCGCCTGTTCGAGATGCTGGCGCAGGCGGGCCAGCGGCGTGCGCAAATCGTGGGCGATATTGTCGGAAACCCGGCGGATATCCTCCATCAGGCGTTGAATGCGGTCCAGCATGCGGTTCAAATTTTCCGCCACCTGGTCGAAGTCGTCGTGGTCGGTGGTCAGCGGCACGCGGCGCGACAGGTCGCCGGACATGATGCTGCGCGCGGTCTGGTTGATGCGCTCGATCTTGCGCACCGCCCGGCGGCTGACCACGAAGCCGCCGGCGAACGCCAGCACTAACATGATCGCCGAGCCCCAGGTCAGCGCCTGGATGATGCGGCGTTTGGCCTCGGTCAGTTGCTTGACATCCCGGCCGACCAGCAGCCGGTAGCGCCCCGGCAGGCTGAAAACCCGCGCGCGCGCCAGGCGGCGCTCGCCGCTCTCCGGGTTGACCAGCAGGTCAAACTCGATGCGCCCGGCGTCGGTCGCGGTGTTGCGCGGCCACTGGCTGAGGTTGCCGACCAGCGGTTGGAACGCGGCGGTGGTCAGCAGGTAGATCCAGTCGCCGGTGGCCTGGGCCTGCTGGCGGCGCACGCGGGCGGCGATCAATGCGGCCATGCCCTCCAGCCCGCGGGCGTCGTAGCGCTCCGCCAGACTCTGGATTTCATTGTCGATGGTGTTGTCAACCTGCTCGGTCATGTAGGACGCGGTGAAGCGGTAAAAAAACAAAAACAGGAACAGCGTGGATGCGCTGAAAATCAGCGCATACAGCAGCGCCAACCGCGAGGTGTAACTGTGAAAAAACCTACGCTTTGGTTTCACGCAAAATATATCCCGCCCCGCGCACGGTGTTCAGCAGCGGGGCGTCGAAGTTTTTGTCGATTTTGCCTCGAAGGCGGCTGATGTGCACGTCGATGACGTTGGTCTGCGGGTCGAAGCGGTAATCCCAGACATTTTCCAGCAGCATGGTTCGGGTGACCACCTGGTTGCTGTGGCGCATCAGGTATTCCAGCAGGCGGAATTCCCGCGGTTGCAGGTTGATCGGGGTGCCGCCGCGCGTTACCTCGCGGGCCAGCAAATCCATGTTCAAATCGCCGACCCGCAGCGTGGTTTGCCGGGCCGCGGCGGCCGGGCGCCGGGTCAGCGCCTCGAGGCGCGCCAGCAACTCGGAAAAGGCGAACGGTTTGGGCAGGTAATCGTCGCCGCCGGCGCGCAGTCCCTCGACGCGCTCGCCGACTTCGCCGAGCGCGCTTAGAATCAACGCCGGGGTTTTGTTGTCAGCCTTGCGCAGCGCCGCGATCAGCGACAGGCCGTCCATGTTCGGCAGCATCCGGTCAACGACCAGCGCCTGGTAGTTCTCGTCGCCGGCCATCTGCAGCCCGTCATCGCCGCGGGTGGCGATGTCGGCCGAATGCCCGGCTTCGAGCAACCCCTTTTTGATATACGCCGCGGTGGCCGCGTCATCTTCGACGATCAATATGCGCATTGAAGACTCTCAACGATCAACTCCCAACCTCTCAATGGTAGGATACGGTTGCACCACCCGCCATGGGCCTCAACCCGCCCCCCGCATCATTGTAAATGATAACCGGCCGCCACACGACGCCGACCTCGCGCCGCCAGGTGGCGCGGGAACTGCAGCAGGCGGCGCTTCTCGACCCCGGCCTGCAACGCCTGATCGACGCGCTGGGATGCCCTGAGCCGAGGGTGCGGGAGCCGGGCTTCGCGACGCTGCTCTCCATCATCGTGTCGCAGCAACTGTCCACCGGGGGGGCGGCGGCCAT
The DNA here is from genome assembly GCA_028817015.1 of Gammaproteobacteria bacterium. Classification (GTDB taxonomy): domain Bacteria; phylum Pseudomonadota; class Gammaproteobacteria; order Arenicellales; family Poriferihabitantaceae; genus JAHRAW01. The sequence goes on along the minus strand of JAPPQJ010000220.1, from coordinate 1,570 downwards.
CTGGCGGCGCCTGGAAAGGCTGTGCGGCGGGCCGGTTACCCACCGCAGAATCCTGGGCCGCGATGACGCGCAACTGCGGCAATGCGGGCTGTCGCGGCAGAAAGTGGAATACATCCGCGGCCTGGCGCGGATGGTCGCGGACCGCGACCTGGACCTCGACGCGGTGCGGGAATTCGGCGCCGAAGCGGCCATCGCCGAGTTGCTCAAGGTGCGCGGAATCGGCCGGTGGTCGGCGGAAATCTACGCCATGTTCGCGCTCGGCCACCGCGATATTTTCCCCGCCGGCGATTTGGCGTTGCGGGTTGCGGTGCAGCGCTATGCGTCCCTCGGCGCGCGCCCGGATGCCGGAACAACCGCGGCGCTGGCGGAAAAATGGTCGCCGCACCGCAGCAGCGTGGCGCTGCTGATGTGGAAGTATTACGGCACAACCGCTTTGGACGCTTCGGGTTGACCGCCTAATCCTTGTTGTTATTGCAAATTCATCTGAGATGCCGGAAAATCCCGCGCTTGTGGTCGGTGGAAAAAGCAGGATCCGCTGATATTTTCCCGATGCCGGCGCGTTTTGATCGTTCAGCATGGATTTTGGCCCGCCTTTGAACCTTAGCACCTGCGGTGCAGCAATCTCACATGACACCCACTCGCTACGCTGATATGCACCTGGGAATTGTCTGCCCAATCGCCAACGAGGAGGCCACAATCGAGGCGTTTGTCGAAGAAGTGCTGGCGGTCTGCGGCCGCTTTTCCTTCGGCCAGGTCTCGTTTTTCCTGGTTGTCGACCGGGTCAGCACCGACAACTCGCTGGACATTACTCGCCGGATGGCCGCCGCCATGAAGCCGGTCCAATGTGTGTGGGCGCCGGAAACCCGGTCAGTGGCCGATGCGTATAAACGCGGCTACCGCGAGGCCATTCAGGCGGGATGCGACTGGATTCAGCAAATCGACGCCGGATTCAGCCAGCAGCCCCGGGACATCGTCAAGTTTTTCGAGTCGATGGAAGCCGGAAAGGATTGCGTGTTCGGCTCTCGTTTCATGCGCGGCGGGTATTTTGAGAAGCGCTTCTGGAGACGCTACCTGGTCAGCCGCGGCGGCACGCTGCTGACCAATCTGGCGTTGGGCACCGGGATGACCGATATGACCAGTTCATTCGAGTGCTATAAACGCCGGGTATTGCAGGAAATTTTAGCGGCGGGGATCCAGGCCAAGGGGCCGTTTTTCCAAACTGAAATTCGCATCCACGCCCACCGCTTCGATTATGCCGAGGTGCCGATCCACTATAGCAACCCCAGTCTCACGGTGCGCAAAGGGGCAATCAAGGAGTCCCTGTGCGTGCTGTGGCGTTTATTCAAGGCCAAACACGGCAAAGGCCGCTCCCCCGGATAGCCCCGGTCGCGGTATGCCGGCTTATGCAACGGGGGCCGTGCAGACCGCGGCTTCCCGTCAGTGGCTTAAGATTTGGCTCAAGAACAACTTGGTGCGCTCGTGCTGCGGTGAGTCGAAGAACAATTCCGGCGTGTTCTCCTCGATGATTTCGCCGACATCCATGAAGATGACGCGGTTGGCGACGGTTTTG
>JAPPQJ010000143.1 GCA_028817015.1 Gammaproteobacteria bacterium | reverse complement strand
CCGCGTTTCCTTAAGCGTCGAGCGCGGCCAAATCCTCGGCATAGTCGGCGAATCGGGCTGCGGAAAATCCATGACCGCGTTGGCGGTGATGGGGCTGGTGCCCGACCCGCCTGGCCGGGTTGCTTCCGGCTCCATTCAAATAGCCGGGCGCGAACTGGTCGGGCTCGACAACGAGCGCATGCGCCGCATTCGCGGCAAGGAGATCGGCATGATCTTCCAGGAGCCGATGTCGTCGCTCAACCCGGTATTCACGGTCGGCGAGCAAATCGCCGAAAGCGTGCGCCTGCACGACAACGCCGGGGCCAAAGCGGCCACGGCGCGCGCCGTGGACATGCTCAAGGCGGTGGACATCCCGGAAGCGGCGGCGCGCGTCCGCGCCTATCCGCACCAACTGTCCGGCGGCATGCGCCAGCGCGTGATGATCGCCATCGCCCTGGCGTGCCGCCCGCGCGTGCTCATCGCCGATGAGCCGACCACCGCCCTCGACACCACCGTGCAGGCGCAGATCTTCGACCTGTTGCGCGACCTGCAACGCGACACCGGCACCGCCATCATCCTCATCACCCACGACATGGGCGCCATCGCCGAACTGGCCGACCAGGTGGCGGTGATGTATGCCGGGCGAATCGTCGAACAGGGCGGCGTCGAGCAGGTGCTGAGCGCGCCCCGCCACCCTTATACCAGAGGCCTGATCGCGTGCGTGCCGCACCTCGACCCGGCGCCGCCCGCCACCCGCCGCGAGTTGGTCGAAATCCCCGGCCGGGTGCCGTCGCTGCTGGAACTGGGGCGCGGCTGCGCGTTCGCGCCGCGTTGCCGCGAAGCGCTTGAGCGGTGCGCCACCGAGCGCCCGGCCATGCGCGACCTTCACCCGCAAACCGGTCATGCGGCGGCGTGCTGGGTGGCCGGCGGGGAAACGCAGGCGCCTGATGAACGGTAACGGCAACGCCGCCGGCGCAAACGCGCTCAGCGTCGAAGGCTTGAAGGTGCACTTCGGCGGCGGCAAGCGCTCGCTGTTCGGCAGGCAGCCGGTGGTGCACGCCGTCGATGGCTTGAGTTTCCGCATCCAGGCCGGCAAGACCTTTGGGCTGGTCGGCGAAAGCGGCTCCGGCAAGACTACGACGGCGCTGGCGATCATGCGCCTGGTGCCGGTTACCGCCGGGCGCATGACCCTCGGCGGCCGGGTCATTTCCGATCTCGAAGGCGAAGCGTTGCGCGCCGCCCGCCGCCATTTCCAGATGGTGTTCCAGGACCCGTACTCGTCGCTCGACCCGCGCAAGCGCGCCGCCGACATCGTGCGCGAACCGCTTGATTTAATGGACATCGGCACGCCGCAAAAGCGCCGCCGGCGGGTTCTGGAATTGTTCACCCAGGTCGGCCTCAGCGCCGCCCAGCAGTCCCTGTTTCCGCACCAGTTTTCCGGCGGCCAGCGCCAGCGTATCGGCCTGGCGAGGGCGCTGTCCACCACCCCCGACTTAATCGTCTGCGACGAGCCGGTGTCGGCCCTGGATGTGGCCATTCAGGCGCAAATCCTCAACCTGATGGCGCGCTTGCAGCGCCAGTTGGGGCTCACCTATCTGTTCATTTCCCACGACCTCGGTGTCGTGCAGAATATCTGCGACAACATCGCCGTCATGTATTTGGGGCGGATCGTCGAGCAGGCCGGCCGCACCCGCCTGTTCACTCATCCGCTTCATCCGTATACCCGGGCGCTGCTGGCGGCGGTGCCGAGCGTGCACGGCCGGGGCGGCGGCCGGCGCACGCGGCTGGTCGGCGACCCGCCCAGCCCCATCAACCCGCCGCCCGGTTGCCGGTTTGCCGGCAGGTGCCCGCTGGCCGAGGAAATCTGCCGCAGCCAGTCGCCGCCGTTGCGCAGCGTCGCCGACGGGCACCAGGTTGCCTGCCATCTGGTTACTTGATGCAAACCACCAACACCCCCGGGGGGGAAATCCAATGAGCCACTCGACCACACTCTACCGGGCGCGCCGCATCATCACCATGGACGCCGCGCAACCGAGCGCCACCCATGTGGCGGTGGCCGGCGGGCGCATCGTGGCGGTCGGCGGGGCCGAGTTGGAGCGTGAATACGGCAGCGCCGACCCGTTGTTCGCCGAGGCGGTGCTGACCCCCGGCTTCGTCGAAGGCCACGCCCACTCGATGGAAGGCATGATCTGGAAATTGCCCTATGTCGGCTTCCACGACCGCATCCACCCGGACGGCCACCTGGTGGAAGGCTGTGCATCGGTGGACGCGCTGGTGCGGCGGTTGCGCCGCCTGGAGCGGGATCTGGAACAGCGTGATGAAACCTTGTTCGCCTGGGGCTACGATCCCATCTACTTCCAGGACAAACCCATGCGCCGCGATCTCGATGCGGTCTCCGAGTCGCGCCCGGTGGTGTTGTTTCACAGCAACCTCCACCTGATCACGGCCAACTCGGTGGCGTTGCAACGGGCCGGCATCCACCGCGGCAATGTCATCGACGGCGTCTATGTGGACCAGGACGGCGAACCGAACGGCGAACTGGCCGAGTTTGCCGCGGTGTTCCCGGTGTTGCGCGCGGTCGGCGACCCGATTTTTCACGCCCAGGATGACCCCGAGGGCCTGCGCCGTTTCGGAAAATCCTGTCTGCGCGCCGGCATCACCACCACCGCGGATTTGTATAACAGCCTGGACGCGCCGGTGGTGGACATGTTCACCGCGGTCACCGCCGAAGAGGATTTCCCGGCCCGCATCGTGCCGGCGCTCAGCACCCTGAACTTGTCGGCCGAGCAGGTGCGGGCGCGGGTCGCGGAGTTGCCGGACTACAACCATGAAAAACTGTATTTCGGCGCGGTCAAGATCATCACCGACGGCTCCATTCAAGGCTACAGCGCGCGCGTTCGCCGGCCGTATATCAACGGCGTTGAAAACGGCGTGTGGTGCGACGCGCCGTCCAGACTGCAGGACATGATGCGCGCCCTGCACGCCGCCGACATCAAATTGCACATCCATGTCAACGGCGACCAGGCCTCCGAGTTGACGCTGCAGGCCTTCGCCGAAGCCATCGCCGAGAGCGGCCCGCGGCGCCGGCATGTATTGCAGCACGCGCAGATGATGGACGCCCGGCAGTTGCAGCACGCCGCCGAACTCGGCTTGATCAACCTGTTCGCCAACCACACCTACTACTGGGGCGACCAGCACCGCGACGCCACGGTCGGCCCGCACCTCGCACCGCGCATGAACGCGGCCCGCACCGCGCTGGACGCCGGGCTGGAAATCGCCATCCACTGCGATGCGCCGGTCACCCCGATGGGCCCGTTGTTCACCGCCTGGTGTGCGGTCAACCGGCGCACCGCATCCGGCCGCGAGCACGGCCTGCAGGAGTGCATCACCCCCTTTGAGGCGCTGCGCGCGGTCACGTTAGGGCCGGCGATCAGCCTCGACCTCGACGATTGCATCGGCAGCGTCGCCCCCGGCAAATTAGCCGATTTCACCGCCCTCGACGACGACCCGCTGCGCGTTGCGCCGGCCGACATCCGGGATATTGGCGTGCTTGGCACCGTGTTGGGCGGGCGTTGGCAGGGCGGCCAATGAAACCGGCCCGCCCGGCGCCGCCGTTTTCGGTGGTCGGCGGCTTCCTCGGCGCCGGCAAAACCACCCTCCTGAACCGCCTGCTGGCCGACCCGCAGGCGCCCCGTTGCGCGGTGTTAGTCAACGACTTCGGCGACATCGCGGTGGACCAGGCGCTAATCCAATCCCACGGCGGCGAGACCATCGCCATGCAAAACGGCTGCATCTGCTGCACCATCGGAGACGACCTGGCGCGCGGCATCGCCACGGTCCTCGACCTGGCGGCGCGCCCCGAGCACATCGTCGTTGAAGCCAGCGGCGTGGCCCATCCGGGGCGGGTCGCCGAAGTCGCGCGCATCTCCCCGGAACTGGCCCCCGGCGGCGTATTCGTATTAGCCGACGCCGGCGCGATTGGCGAGCAGTTGCAGGATCAATGGATCGCCGACACGGTTGACCGGCAACTGCAATCCGCCGGACACATCCTGGTCAGCAAACTGGAGCCGCTGCCCCCGCACCACCAGGCCGGGGTCATCGACTTGCTGTCGCGCCGCTATCCGTCGGCCTCGCTTTCGACCACCGCTGAGGTGCAATGGGCGCACCTGTTGGAGCAGGCCCGCGACCGCCGGCGCGGTGCGCCACCGGCCGCCGCCCACGCCCGGTTTGTCGCCCGAACCCTGCGCTCAACCGCACCCGTCGATGTGCGCAAACTGGCTCACTGGCTGGAACACAGCCGGGATGTCTATCGCATGAAAGGCTGGGCTGTGGACCGGGCGGACGGCCGGGTGAAGTTGATTCAGGCGGTCGGCCGGCGCCTCAACATCGCCCCCTGCGAGGCCGATATCGAAGGGTTGGTCGCCATCGTGATCGGCAACCCCCGCCTGCCGGCGGCGGCCGATATCGTGCGCGTCATCGGGGCCCGCGAAAGCGCCGATTAAGCGCCCCTATACCCGCCGGCGGTCAAAGCGGGCTTTCCTGCCGCTGCCGTAGCGGCGCAGCGCGCCCTCCTCGCCGACGGCGTTGGGGCGCTGGAAAATCCAGTTCTGCCAGGCGCTCAGGCGCCCGAAAATCCGGGTCTCCATGGTTTCCGGCCCGCCGAAACGCAAGTTGGCCTCCATCCCGGTCATCGCATCCGGCGAAAAACTGGCGCGTTCCTCGATGAAAATTCGAATCTCGTCCTCCCAGTCGACATCGTCATAGGCGCAGCTGACCAGGCCCAGTTCAAGCGCCCGGGCGGCCCGCAACGGCTCGCCGATGCGCCGCTTGGCCTGTTCTATGAGGTGCGCTTCGCCGACCAGCCGGGTGGCCAGCCGCGACCATCCGTTGGGCATCGGATAACTGCCGAAATTGCAACTCGACAGCGTCATCTCGGCCTCGCCCGGCGCATCCTCAAACACCCCGTCGGCCATGAACACGCGGTCGCAGGCCAAAGCGATCTCGGCCAAGGTGCCGGCGAAGCAGCCGCCGGCCTCGATGAGCGCCACCAGGGAGCGCGAAGTCAAATCGATGCGTTTGAAAACGCGCGCCCAGTTGAGCAGGATTTCGCGCACCAGCCAGTGCCCCTGATGGCGTTGCAAAAAATCGTCGCAGGCGAGCATTTTTTCCCGACTGCCGGCGGTCTTGAATTGGATGATGCCGGTTTCAGTGTGATTGAAGCGCAGATGCAGCAGCGCATCATCCAATTCGCGGGCCGCGCGGATGCCCCAGAACTGGTCGCCGGCGCGCAACAGCGCATCGATATCCGCGGGCGCCTCCTGCTCGGGGGCGCTCACGGTGATGGTGGCCGCCTGCGCCCCGATTTGCACGCTCACGCAGGAATAAGTCGCCGAATGGTCGTCGAGCGCGCGCTGTATCGGGCCCAGGGCCACGCCCTCGGCGCCATCCGGCCGGTCCGACAGCGCCGCCAGTTGCGCGGCCACTTCGCCCAGGCGCGGCTCGAACCTTGAATTGACCACCACCTCGTCCACCAGCCGCCAGTCGGCCGCTTTTTGCCCTTTGACGCCTTCCTCGGCGCAGCACAACAGGTCGGCGCGGTCTCTGCGCACTTTGCGCTTGTCGGTCAGCCGGGTCAGCCCGCCGGTGCCCGGCAACACCGCCAGCAACGGCACCTCGGGCAGCGCCACCGACGATGCGCCGTCATCGGTGAGCAGAATGTAATCGCAGGCCAGCGCCAGTTCATACCCGCCTCCGGCACACGCGCCGGCCACCGCGGCGATGAATTTCTGGCCGGAATGCGCGCTGGCATCCTCCATCGCGTTGCGCGTTTCATTGGTGAACTTGCAGAAATTAACCTTGTGGTCGTGCGAAGCCGCAGCCAGCATTCGGATATTGGCGCCGGCGCTGAACACGCGCTCCAGCGCCGAGCGCAGCACCACC
>JAPPQJ010000106.1:13090-16173 GCA_028817015.1 Gammaproteobacteria bacterium | reverse complement strand
GCTTATCGCAGACTACCACGTCCTTCATCGCCTCTTATCGCCAAGGCATCCACCGTATGCGCTTGTTTGCTTGACCATACAACCCCAAAAAGTCTGCAACCACCGCCCCGGTCTTAAGGACCGGGCCGCCGTCGCGCGACTTGAAGGAGTCGCCGGCTTGAACTCTCGAAGAGTTATGCAACATGCAACAATCGGAACACGGGTCGCCCCGCATTCCGGTACCCGCGCCAACGGAATTTGCCGATGTGAATAACAACTGCAAATTCGCGCTTGCGCGCGCCTTTGACTACCCTGATTGTAAAAGAACCGGGCTTGCCGCATTGGCAACAGCCCACAAGTGATAAACACAAATCAACCCGGATTGATTGACTTGTGTCTATGACCCTGGCTAAACCCGCCCTGTTTACGCTTTCCGCCGCGTTGCCACCGCAAAAATCCGGCGAAGCCAGGCGGGTCAAACCGCCGAATACGCGCCGAATTCGCCATCCGAAAACCCCGGCGGGGCGCGTATTATACGCCAACCACCCCCTGTGTCCAGTATTTTTTACGGGAAATTTGCTTTTTTTTAACCGATTTTCGCCATCCTGAGCGAATTTCCACCGCCGGTAGCGACCACCGGCCCGGCGGAATATCCGCTGGCGCGGAAGCGGTGGCAGGTGGACAGGTCGCTTAGGGCGATGCCGGCCCGCAAATCTCGGGGCGGCCGGCCATCAATTGCGGGCCGGGCGCGCCGCTCGAGCGCATCAAGGCGCCGATAGAAGTACTGAGGAATCGGGCAGGATTGTACAGCCAGGGCATCTCGGGAAAATGGTGGAGCCAGGCGGGATCGAACCGCCGACCTCCTGCGTGCAAAGCAGGCGCTCTCCCAGCTGAGCTATGGCCCCGCGCCAAAACCCGACTATACGCGGGAAAGCGGGCGCTGTAAATCCTTTCGGGTGATTGGGGGGATCTCCGGGAGTAAGCGGGTGTATGAGGCCGGAAACCCTGTGAGCGCTTGACCGGTGTAAAAAAGGAAGCCGACCCGCAAATAAGGCCCCGGCTTGCGGGTGTGCGGATTCTCCTGGAGCATGTTTGGGTCGGCCGCGCCACACGCTATGCCCGGCGCTGCCCTTATCGGCGGCGCGGGGTGGCCGGTTTGACCGCCCGCACTACGGCCCGAACTGCCTGCCCCCCCGCCAAATACTCGCCACAAGAGCCCGGAATTGGGCGGCAACATGCAGGGGGTGGCGCCAAACCATCCATTATGTTATGATGTTCGCCGTGTTACACTATTCCAATCCATGGGGGTGACTGGCTTCGACGCTGGTTGCGAAGCCATCGGAGCATGCCGAGGGGCAGATGACCTCGCTAATCCACCTGCAAAACAATAGTTGCCAACGACGACAACTACGCGCTGGCCGCCTAATCCGGCCAGCCCTTTCACTTGGCTCGCCTCTACGGCCGAGGGTTGAAAGGTCAACTATAGAGGCTCGCGCGCCAGGCCGGTCCGTTGCCTGGCCGCTAAAAGTAATCGGACTCGCCGGGGTGTGCGTCAGTCTGCCGACCTGCGCACCGGTTAACTCGAAGGCAGACTATGCATGTAGTAGCCGGTGTGTGTAGGATCTGCGGACGCGGGTTCGATTCCCGCCACCTCCACCAGATGATTCAAGGCCGCCCCGGCCAGCCGGGGCGGCTTTTCTTCGCCCCAGCGATGCGCTCGCCCATCGCCGACCCGGTTTTCGGTCATTTTTCGGCGAATGCGGCAAAAAAGCAAAAAAATTTGTGGCAAAACCGGGAAAAAACCGTTATACTGGCCGTGTTGCAGATTTTGTTTTTGGCTATTTTGGTTGTTCCCTCCGGTTTTCCCCTGGTTGTCCACTGAATTCCAGATTCATTACCTGTATGCACTTATTCTATGGCATCCATTCCATAGGCTATCGTTTAATTTATTTTTTTCAGGAACAAGTCCCATGCCTACCGGCACTGTAAAGTGGTTCAGCGAATCCAAAGGATACGGGTTTATCTCTCAAGCGGATGGTGGTGCGGATGTATTCGTCCATTTCCGCTCAATTGAGGGCACCGGGTTCAAAACCCTGCGTGAAGGCCAGTCGGTCACCTTTGAGATGGAGGAGGGCCCCAAAGGCCTCCAAGCAACCCGTGTTACCCCCGGCTGACAAAGACGGGGCAAGTCGGGTCAACCGATACCCGCGAAACCCCGCTTCGGCGGGGTTTTTTGTTTTTTGCGCTTTACGCCGGCAAACCGTCACCCGCGCAACCGAAGCGGATTTGCCTGCAACCCAAAACCGCCCGCCCCCGCTCCCAACCGCGAGGCGGCCCCAAACGCCGGCCCGCGAACCCCGTCAGCCTAACCGCTCAGGTAGCCTTCCATCGAGTCGTCCATCGCCTCAAGCCACGGGGTGTGGTGGACCGGCTGCATGTTGCCGGTCATCAGCGAGCGGTAGGCGTTGTTGCGGTAGTTCATGATGTCGTCGTGTTTGTGGTGCTCCCACTCCATGAAAGTCCGGTTGACGCCGTCGACATCGAAAGTCGGATAATCGGTCTGCGCGAGCAACTCCTTCACATAATCGCCCTGGAACACGATCATCTCCTCGTCGGTTTGCAACTTCTCCTCGCGCGCGCGCCACGCCGCGCTGTGCTTTTGCATGTCGGCGAGCGATGGCGACTGGATGCGTCCCAACATGTAATCGCGCGCCAGCCACGCCTGCGCGTCGAACATGTTGAAGGTGTAAAACTGATCCTGCATGCCGAGATACATCAACTTCGGATTGTCCTCCCAGAAAATCCCCTGGTACAAATTCAGCGGCCACAGCCGGTTGTCGGTCTGCAGGCGCAACTCATCGGTGAGGAACGGGAAGTGATGCAGATAGCCGGTGCACAGGATAATCGCATCCACATCTTCGGTCGCGCCATCCTTAAAGGTCGCGGTGTTGCCTTCAACTTTCGTCAGCAGCGGCACCGTGCGCCAGTTGTCCGGCCAATGAAAGCCCATCGGCGCGGTGCGATAACTGCAGATAATGCGCTTCGCGCCATACTTGTGGCACTGCGAGGCGATGTCCTCGGCCGAGTAACTGGTGCCGATGACG
>JAPPQJ010000106.1:0-13022 GCA_028817015.1 Gammaproteobacteria bacterium | reverse complement strand
CAGAACGCGGCCGTTGAAAGTGTCGAAGCCGTCGAAGTGCGGCACATTCGGCGTAGAGAAGTGACCGGTCGCGACCACGACATAGTCATACTTGTCAATTGATGCCGTGTCGGCTTTTAAGTCATGCGCCATAACGCTGAACTTTTGCTCATTGTCAAAATAAACAACCCGCCGCACCGCGGTGTTGAAGCGCATAAACTTCCGCACGTTAGACTTATCCACGCGCCCGCGAATGTAATCCGCCAGCACCTCGCGCGGCGGGTAAGAAGCAATCGGCCGCCCGAAATGCTCCTCGAAGGTGTAGTCGGCGAACTCCAGGCATTCCTTGGGGCCGTTCGACCACAGATACCGATACATGCTGCCATGCACCGGCTCGCCGTATTCATCCAGCCCGGTGCGCCAGGTGTAGTTCCACAGGCCGCCCGGGTCCGCCTGTTTTTCATAGCAGACGATTTCGGGAATATCCGCCCCCTTTTCAGCGGCGGCGGCGAACGCGCACAACTGGGAAATGCCGCAAGGCCCCGCACCGATTATGGCCACTCGAGTCATGAATTTCCTCCGGTAGTCATTGGTGGTAATGGATGAACGCCTCAATGTATCGCAATTCACCGCCTGATGCCATCCCATATAAGCCGCCCGGAGGCGGGGATGGCGACCAGGGGAAAGGGCCGCGGTGCGGCTATGCGGCGCGCCCGCCGGGCCCGGCGGATTCCAGCCCGCACCAGTCGGCGACGAACAGCGCGATGGAGGCGGTGATGCGCTTGACCGACGCCAGGGAAACGCGCTCGTCGATGCCGTGGATGTTTTCCGCATAGGGGCCGTATACCAGGCACGGGCAGTCGCCATACAGCACGAACACGCGGCCGTCCAGATAGCCCGGCGTTACGAAGGTTTGCAGGTCCTGGCCGTAACTGTGGCGGTGGGCGCGGGCCAGGGTGCGTTCGGCGTCGCCGCCCTCTTCGAGCACATAGCCGCGGGCGAAAAATCCGGTGTACTCGACCTGCGGCGGCGGCAGGCCGGCGAGGGCCGGGTCGGCGCGCGCGGCGCGGTGGATGCACTGTTCGATTTCGCGCGCCGCGTGGCGCGGGTCAACCCCGGGGTAAATCGCCATGCGCACATCGAACCAGCACCACGCCGCCACCATGGAGGCCCAGTCGCCGCCGGCGATGCGCCCGAACACAACATTAATCGGGTGCTCGACATCCTCGAAGTAGGGATGCTCGTCCTTGCGGGCATTCCACGTTTCGGCCAGTTCGCGCAACGCCGCCATCAGGCGGTAGGCGGCGTCGATGGCGCTGCAGCCGCTCCCGGCGATGCGGGTGTGCACCGGACGCCCTTTCAAGTGCACGCGGCACCAGATGACGCCGACGTTGGCGCGCACCAGTTTGTCGTCCTCGGGCTCGGGGATGAGCGCGGCTTCGGCGCGGTAGCCGCGCACCAGGCAGGCGAGCGCGCCGTTGCCGGTGCATTCCTCCTCGGTGACCGACTGGATGTGGGCGGTGGCGGCCGGCTGGTAACCGAGCGCGCGCAGGGCCTCCAGCGCGAACAGATTGGCGGCCAACCCGGCCTTCATATCGCCGCTGCCGCGGCCATACAGCCAGTCGCCGTCAAGCCACGGCTCGAACGGCGGACGCCGCCACATCTCCGGCGGGCCGGCGGGAACCACATCGATGTGGCCGTTGAGAATCAGCGAGCGGCCGAGGTCGTGGCGCGGGCGGTGCGTGGCCACCACATTGTCGGTGTCGTCGTAGGAAACCGTGACCGGCGAGAAACCCGGGTGATTTTCGATGTCCCCGACCTCGATGGCCCAGCGGTCGACCTCGTAGCCGCGCTCGGCGAGATGGCGGTGGACGACATCCTGCGCGCTTTGCTCGCGCCCGCGCACCGACTCGTGACCGATTAATTCCCGAGTGAACGCGACTTGTGCGGCGAAATTGTCGTCGACGGCGGCGATGATGTCGGCCGCCAATGCGCGGTCGAGGGCGCCCGGTCGGCGGGTTGACGGTGCATTCATCGTGGCTCAGGCCGGGTCGCGCTTAAGCGGCAGGGTTACGCAGCGAATCGCGCCGCCCCAATAACTGAGCGCATCGCACGGCGTCGGCAATGGCTCGATGCCGTGGCGGTCGAGTTGCTCCATGACGCGGCGGTGGCGGGGGTCGAGCATGTAGCGCCCCGAATCCAGACTGACGCCGACGCTGGCGTGCGCCTGCATTTCCTCGAAGGTCAGCTCGATGACCTCCCAGTCTTTGAGCGGCGGCGGCAGACCGTCGGCGAGGGCCGGCAGATAGGCCATGGCCAGGCCTTCCCGCAACAGGCAGATGACCCCCAAAGCGTGCAGGATGTCGCCGGCAATCGGCATCGGGTGGACCGCGTAGCCGTGCGGCTCGACATAACGCGCCAGCCAGTCGACCCCGGCGCGGTTGGTGCACAGACTGCCCACGCCGACCAGCAAATCCCGGCCGACGATGAGGATATCGCCGCCCTCCAGAAACGGCCCCGGGCCCTGGCCGGACGGCGACCACGGCCGCGCCGCCGGCATGGCCGCATAGTGCGCCTGCGGGTCGCCGTCGAGCAGCGGCAGCACCGCGTCGCGAATCGGGAAAACCTCCTTGCGGCGGTAGGCGCGGCGGATGTTGATTTCGATGAAATGCGCGCCGATGACGAACACCGGGTCGGCGGGATACAGTTGCGATACGCCCGGCTGCAGGCTGGAGAGACAGGATTTTTCCGCGTCCGTATACGCGCGCAGGCGGTGCACGGTGACGCCGTTTTGTTCATACACCGCGGCGATGCTTTCGATTTGCTCGCAGGTTTTCTCCCAGCGCCCGGGAAAATGGTCGGCCACCGCCAGCGGGCGGTTGCCGGTGGCCTGCAACGCCGCGCGGAGTTCGTCGTTGTAGTGCAGGAGGTCGCCGCCAAACGGCGGCAGCGTCAAATCCCGCGCATTGCCGATGACCACTTCGCGCAGGACGCCGTATTCGCTGTGACTGCCGAACGGGGTCATGATCTTGTCGGCTCCGGCGCCAACATGGCGGGCGCAAAATGACCTGGCACTTCAGTCTCCACCGGCGGAGGCGAGGCCGCGCACCCTGGTCTTCTTCGGGTCGTAGTGCGGGAATGCGGCAACGATGCACGGGATGCGTTTCTGGTGGCCGTCCAACTTGCCGACCTCCAACCGGCGGCCGAGGTCGCCGTGTTCCACGGTGAGGCGGCACAATGCGATGTTCTTTCGCAGAATCGGCGAGCGCATGCCGCTGGTCACAACGCCGACTTGCAGCGGGCCGGCATAGACGCCGTCGCCGGTGGCCGCGGGTTCCTCGCCGGCCAACTCCAAGCCGACCAACTTGCGCTGCGGGTTGGCTTTGCGTTTTTGCAGCGCCTTTTTGCCGATGAAGTGGTCCGCTTTGTCGGCCACGGTGAAACCGATGCCGGCCTCGAACGGGTCGGTCTGGTCGGAAAACTCGTTGCCGGCGAACACCAGCCCGGCCTCGATGCGCAACATGTCGAGCGCCTCCAGGCCGAGCGGTTTAATGCCGGCCGCCTGCCCGGCGTCCCAAATCGCGTCCCATACCTGCGGCGCATGCCCGGGGTGGCAGAACACTTCGTAGCCGCGCTCGCCGGTGTAGCCGGTGCGCGACACCACCACCGGGATGCCGGCGTCATCTCCGACACCACCGATTCTGGCGACGGAAAACCGAAACCATTGCAGTTCATCGACCGCCGCCTGGTCGGGGCGCGTCCAGATGACTTCGCGCAACACCTCGAGGCTGCGCGGGCCCTGCACTTGCAGGTTGTGCAACTGCTCGGTGGAATCCTTGACCCAGGCCTTCAAGCCGCGCTCTTCGGCCTGGCGGCGCAGCCACAGGATGGAGGCGTCGCCGCCGCCGACCCATCTCAGGTTGTCCTGGCCCAAGCGGAACACCGTGCCGTCGTCAATCATGCCGCCGGACTCATGGCACATCGCGGTATACACCACCTGCCCGGCGCTCAGGCGGCGCATGTCGCGGGTGACGCAAGTTTGCAGCAGGCGCTCCGCGTCCGGGCCGACCACCTCGGCCTTGCGAAGCGGCGACAAATCGGCGATGACCACGGCCTCGCGGCACGCCCAGTACTCCGCCACCGCGCCTAAGTTGGTGTAACTTTGCGCCAGCCAGTGGTTGGCGTATTCGGTGAAGCGGCGGGTCAGCGCGGAGGTGCGCGAATGGAAGCCGGTCTCTCGGGTCATCTGCGGTTCCTCGTCGGGAGTCTTGCGAAAGGCCGCGGCGCGCTTGAAGCGGTTGCCGCGCGCATACAGGCGGATGTGGATGTCGGTCGGATTCCAGCCGTTGGCGGGGTCGATGTCGCACGGACAGGCCGAGGAGACGCATACCATGTCTTTGAGCGCGCGCAGCAATACATAGTCGCCGGGCCGCGACCACGGGTCGTCGAAGGCGAATTGATGCGCGTCGTCGAAGAAGGTGTTGAAGAACAGGTTCATCGCCATCCAGCCCTTGCGCGGCGCGACGGCATACGGCGCCAATGCGCGGTTGAAGTTGTCCGAGCAGTTGACATGGCCCGGGTAGCCGGCGTCGTCGTAATACTTGGCGGTGCAGGCCAGGCCGAAACTGTCGTGCCGCCCGCAGGTGTCCTGCACCACCTCGACCAACGGCTCGAAATCGACATCGTAGAACTTCGCATACAGGCCGGGCCGCGGATAAGCGGCGCCGACCAGCGCGCGGGTGGTGGTGGCGTCCAGGCATCTTTCCACTCCGCGCTCCAACTGCGCGCGGTCGAAGCACTGAAAATCCGAGCACTGGCGGCCTTCGACATCCAGCACTTGAATATACTCGCCGGCCGCCACCTCATAAGCCGTAGCGGTGCTCCGGTCGATGCGGATTTCGGCGCGCGGGTCGGCCAACGGGTCGGGCAGCGGCGGCGCCCCGGCTGCGGCGGCGTTTGCGGCGGCGCGGCGTATGAGCACGATTAACTCGGTGGGCGGCAACGCCGGCATTTGCAGGGATTGTCCGGCGTCCATGCGCATGGCCTCGCCCGGCGCGCAAATTAAACACAGCGCATCGGCCTCGCAGACCAGCGACACCGCGTTGCCGGGGCGCGACTCGCCGGCCAGCAATTCGGCGACTTTGGCGCGCCCCAAGTCGATGCCATGTTCGCGCAACTTGCCGGCCAGCCGGCGCGCGTCCGGCGCATCGCTTGCCAGGCACTTCGCCATGCGCTCGCCGGTGGCGTTTTCCGCCACGCCGAACGCGGCGGTAATGGACTCGCCTCGATGGTTGAACCCGGCCACATGCGCGACCTGCAGCCCTTGCGGGTCGATGATTTCAATCGCATCGCCGCGAAACACCGGCAGCGCCAGCATTCCCAGCGCCGGCACCCGCCGCCGCTCCAGCCCGGCCGGTGGCAGCCCCGGCTCGCGCAGGCGCATGCTTGGAATGCGGTTGTCGATGGCGATGTTCATGCGCTTACTATACACCATGCGCCACGCGCCGCAGCGCGCGGGTTTTGCGTTACATTCAACCGGCGGACCGCCCGGTTTAATCCATCCAGTCCAGATTCCTGCTGATGACCAACTCTGTCATCTCCGCATGGTGGGTGTTGCGCATCGCCACCGGCCTGGCCTGCAGACGGTATTTCCCGGCAAGGTCAACCACCTCCGGGGCGTTGTCGTAGGTCATGATGAAATCGCCTTTCAGCGCCGCGCACTTGCCGAAAAGCGCATCGTGGTCCAGCGCGTAATGCGTATACAGCCGCTTGCCGGCGTTTTTTCCGCCGGCGGTATACGGCGGGTCGATGAAGAAAACCGCATCCGCATCGTTCGCGTATTCATCCACCACGGTGAAGGCGTCGGCGTGGCGGAATTCCAGTTTGGAATGAATGCGGTGAATGTCCCTGAGCCTTTTGGCCAGGGTTGACGGATACCACCGTGAAAGAACGCCCTTGCCCGATTCCCCGTTCTTAACCAGGCCCGCGCCGGGCGCCAATATGCCGCCGTGGAAGGTGCGGTTTTTGACGATGGTCTTAAACGCGGTGTCCCGGTAGTCGGCGGATTCCCGCTTGAGCGCCGCCGCCGCATTGGCTTTGCTCATGTTGAAGCGCAGAATTTTCCCGGCCAGCCATTCGGACTCGCCGTTCACGACCACCTTCCACACCGCGGCGATTTCATCGTCCAGTTCCACCATCAGGGCGCGCTCGACCATCCCTTCAAAAACCGCCGTCAGCGAAATGATTCCGCCGCCGGCAAACGGCTCGATGAGCAAACCGGGAGCCGCGGAACAAACCATGTTTTCCCGCCGGGATAGCGAAACGGACTCCGCTGCGGCACCGAAGCCACATTCACCGCGCGCCGCGGCCGCGGAACTTCAAGTTGCCCGGCAAAAAGGGGCGTTTGCTGCATGCTCATTTTCCGCTTCGAGCGCACCGAAATCCTACGCCTTTCCTTCCTCATCATACACGACCAGAACAATATCCGCCTTGCCCGCGGTTTTCCGGTGGTAATCAAGCAGGCGAATTTCCGCGAGCGATGCCATGATGATGCGCCCTGCGGGAAAAAGAAGTCGGCTGCGTCATCGGTAATCAGCCAGCCCTCGCGAAATCGAACCGGGCAGGTGACCGCCGGCAGGCCGTCATGGTGTATGCCGCAAACCCCTAACGGGTCTTTTGCCCGGTCTTTTGTGCAACCGGGCGTTGCGCCGCCGGCGGCTGGAGGAAGAGCACGCGCCCGGCCCGTTTGCTGTTGCTTTGCGCTACCCGGCCTCGCCGCCAAACAACCACGGCGCCTCGGTTTTTCGCTTGCTTTCATATTCCCTGATGAGTTCGGTTTGTTCAAGGGTCAGCGCGATATCATCCAGCCCGTTCACCAGCGAATGCTTGCGGCCGGCCTCAATGTCGAATCCAATCACCGCACCGTCCGCCCGAACGATGCGCTGCGCCGGCAAATCCACCTTCAGTTGATAGCCCGGCTGCGCCTCGACTTGCGCGAACAAATCGTCCACCGCGCCCTCGTCCAACACCACCGGCAACATCCCGTTCTTGAAGCAGTTGTTGTAAAAAATATCGGCAAAACTCGGCGCGATGAGGCATCTTATGCCGTAGTCGAGCAGCGCCCACGGCGCGTGTTCGCGCGATGAGCCGCAGCCGAAATTGGCGCGGGCGAGGAGGATTTGCGCGCCCTGATAGCGCTCCTGATTGAGCACGAAGTCGGGGTTCAGCGGGCGTTTGCCGTGGTCCATGCCGGGCTCGCCGTGGTCCAGGTAGCGCCATTCGTCGAACAGGGTCGGCCCGAAGCCGGTGCGTTTAATCGATTTCAGATACTGCTTGGGGATGATCGCGTCGGTGTCAACGTTGGCCCGGTCGAGCGGCAGCACCAGCCCGCGCAGCGTGGTGAAAGCGTCCATCAGGCGACCCTCGCATCGTCAAAACGCCCGGCGATGGCGGCGGCGGCGGCGACCGCCGGCGACACCAGGTGGGTGCGCCCGCCCTGGCCCTGGCGGCCTTCAAAGTTGCGGTTGGAAGTGGAGGCGCAACGCTCCCCCGGCTGCAACCGGTCGGCGTTCATCGCCAGGCACATTGAGCAGCCGGGATTGCGCCATTCGAAGCCGGCGTCGATGAAAACCTGGTGCAGGCCTTCGGCTTCGGCCTGGCGTTTGACCAGGCCCGAGCCCGGCACCACTAACGCCTGCTTGATCGAAGTGGCCACCTTCCTGCCCTTGACCACCTCGGCGGCGGCGCGCAAATCCTCGATGCGGCTGTTGGTGCAGGAGCCGATGAACACCAGGTCCAGGGCGATGTCCTTAATCGGCGTGCCCGCCTCCAAGCCCATATACTTGAGCGCCAACTCCATGCTTTCGCGCTTGCCGGCGTCGGCCTGACGCGCCGGGTCGGGCACCGCGCCGTCTATGTCGGTGACCATTTCCGGCGACGTGCCCCAGGTGACTTGAGGCGCGATGCTCGACACATCGAGCGCCACCTCGCGGTCGAACACGGCATCCGGGTCGGAGCGCAATTCCCGCCAGTTGGCCACCGCAAGTTCCCACCGTTCGCTGGCCGGCGCGAACGGGCGGCCGCGCAGATAGTCGATGGTGGTCTGGTCCACCGCGATCATGCCGGCCCGGGCGCCCCCCTCGATGGCCATGTTGCAGAGGGTCATGCGCGCTTCCATGGACATCGCTTCGACCGCCGGGCCGGCGAATTCCAGCGCGTAGCCGGTGCCGCCGGCGGTGCCGATCTCGCCGATCAGCGCCAGCGCCACATCCTTGGCGCCGACCAGCGGCCGCAGTTCGCCCTGCAACAACACCCGCATGTTCTTCGACTTGCGCTGGCGCAGGCACTGGGTGGCCAGCACGTGCTCGACTTCGGAAGTGCCGATGCCGAACGCCAGCGCGCCGAAAGCGCCGTGCGTCGAGGTATGCGAATCGCCGCATACGATGGTCATGCCGGGCAGGGTCACGCCCTGTTCCGGGCCGATCACATGCACGATGCCCTGGCGCGGGTCGCCCATGCCGAATTCGGTGATGCCGAAGTGATTGCAGTTTTGCTCCAGCGTGGTCACCTGCAGCCTGGAGACCGGGTCGTCGATGCCGGCGCTGTCGGTGGTGGTCGGCACATTGTGGTCGGGCACCGCCAACACCGACGCGGCGCGCCACGGCCGGCGCCCGGCCAGATGCAGCCCCTCGAACGCCTGCGGGGAAGTGACCTCGTGCACCAGGTGCCGGTCGATATAAATCAGCGCCGTGCCGTCCCCGGCGCAGTGGACAACATGCTGCTGCCACAGTTTGTCGTAAAGCGTTTGTTTTGCCATCGGTGGGAATCGGTGTGGCCAGCGCTGGATGATAGCACAGCCTCGCGGTCTCCGGCGGTTGCCCCTGATGATATTTCGCCCGGGATCAGGAGCGCTTATTCGAGGCAAAATATATGTGCAACCTGTTGATGACAAAAATCAATCTTAACGGGGTGCGGGATGCCGGGGGCTATGGCGTTTGCCGTTTTCCGCATCGAACACGCAGCCGCTTTGGTTTCGCTCAGCCCCTAAACCGCCAGGCGGATGACTTCCTTGTGCGCGGCAACGCCGCCCAGGACTTGCGCCAGTGCGCCGCCTGGTTGCACATAACCGACGACGATGCGCTCGGCGACGCTGAGCATAAACTCGTTGCGGCGGCGGGCGGTGGCGGCGGTGATGCGCGCCACCGAGGCGGGAAACGGGCTGGCAATCAGCAGTTGTCCGTCCCGCAACGCACGGCGCACGCCCGGCGAATGGCGTGTCGGCAAGGCGCGTGCGGCGGCGAGGATGATGGGCTGGTCGCCGCCCAACAGAATTTCCAGCACATCGCGCTCCAGCGCCGAGTGAAAGCCGGAAATCACGCATTCCCCGCGCTCGCGTGCCGCCTTCGCCCAGTCGTAAATCCGCAACACCGCGCCGGCCGGATACTCACGCGAGCAGAGAAAGGCGGTTTTGCGGCGGTCGATGATGGCGGCGTTGCCGAGGGCGGCGACGGGGGCGGGCCAGCCGTGGATGGATAGCGTCGGCATCCTGCCGGTGTTCTTTCGGTTTGTTTGGATGATGGGGTAGAAATAACCGTTTTGGCCGAGCGCAGAAATCACTTTCCGCATTTGGCGGATATTCGCCCGGCTAAAATTTAAGCGCGCTGAGCGGAATTGATTGGCGGCGCTTGGGCTCGGGCTTTCTGCGCTCGGAATCCGCATCGACATGCAAGCGCTCAATCACCGCCATTTTTTCCCGCCATTCCTTGAAAAGGCGGATGTCGATGTACGGATTTTTCGCGGCGATGTCTTTGACTGTCAGGTCGTCTTGGATAACGCCGCGCCGCGCGCGCTCGTTGTTCACGCCACGCCCTCAAGGCGCGGTTTGCCCTGCCGGATTTGCTCCTGCAGCCAGGCGTTGGCAATATCGTAGGTGGTGCGAAAGCCGATTTCCTTGATATGCCCCTTGCCTAAGCCGGGCATCTGCTTGAGTTCGGCCTCGCTAAAGTCCGGATTGTAGGTAATCCCAACATGGACAATCTTGTTGCCCATCTTGAAGTAATACTGGTAGGTGTCTCTATAGGTCGGCATGGTCGGGTTCCTCCGGGAACGAGTCGATGACGGCGTTGGCGATTTCCACAAACTGGATTATATCCAGATGCGCGCAGGTATTTCTACTGCGGTTGACGCTACGGATGGTCATGCGGTCGGTGTAGACTCGCTTGGCGCTCGGTTTCGGAGCATGCCACGGCGCTTTGTAGGGCAGAATTTCCCGGGCGTGAATCACCGCATTGCAAGCCCGCCGAAAAGTCAGCGGCTCCCTCTTGCGATTCGGAAAGTCGGCCCAGTATTCCCCGCAACGCGCGCGGTTGAACGCGCCCGCCTGGTGACCCAGAAAGTGACGCATCGCGGTCGCCACCCACAGCATCAGCCGCCGCACCTCGTTGTCGTAGAAGACTTGCGTCCACTCCGTCATATTCGGCGCATCGGCGATGGCGCGGTCGGCAAGCAACAGCCCCAGCACCAGATACAAATCGCGGCGCAGCGTCGGCACATCGATGATTGGTTGATTCGCTTCCATGTCGTTTGAATTCCTAAAAGGTTGAGTTCGTGGGCGAAAATACCACAATAAATCATGGTTGTGCCCACGCCGACGAAAAAATTCCCGGCGAAATTCGCGCCGCCGCATTCCAATCCTCTCGCTGCCGCGCCCGTAGCCCCATTTGTCACGCCCGCAGCCCCCGCTTAAAACACTGCGGGGGTGACGGGGCGGACCACTGCAGGGGTGACGGGGCGGGCGCGTCGTCCCCCACCTCGTCACGCCCGCGGTCTGTTGAGCGGGGGACAAGGCAAGAGATTCCGGATAGGTGAGAAATATAGTCGCTATCGCTCCTTATTTCTCTACCTTCCGGAATGACAAGTGGGAACGCCGGCCGTCACCCGCTTTCCGCGCCGCCCATGCGGTATTTGATGTCGTAATTGATGATGTAGTCCAGTTCCGCCTCGGTGAAGTCGTAGTGTTTGGCGAGGGCGGCGTCGATGCGGTCCATGATGGGTTTGGAACGGCCCGGGTGAAATTCGTCATACACCACCTTGCCGGTGGTTTTGTATTGGGTTTCTTTGCGGACGGCGTGGCGGCGGTAGTCCGCCATCAAATCGCCAACGATAGCGGCTAATTCGCCGAGCACTCCCTTGCCGGCATGGTGAGGATTGAAGGGAAAATTTTCAATTTCCCGCATATTCAAATGTCGGCAATCAGAACAGAGAATGAACCACCAATAGAACAACGAACTGTTTAGCAACGCGCAAACCGACAGCGCATGCGCGCGGTTTGAGAAAGCCAAAGTCTTGACTTGCACGGATTGTTTTTCACCATCGCGCTCATTCCAGAAGTGCGGGACAAAATCGGTGGCGCGAATCCAGTACTGCGGTGCGTTGTGAAAGTAGCAGCAATGCTGTTTATCCGATTTCATCAGGGCCGCAGCCAGCGTTTTATGCCGGCCAATCTTGTCAAGCAAAGACGCGCCCAGGGAATCTCCCAGTTTAGGAAAAATCCCGGGCGTGATGTGCGCGTCTATATTTTTCAAGGCGGCATCTTGAAAGATTGTTTGCCTCGCGCTTGAATACCAGCGTTGGTATTTTGTGGCAACAAACGCGGGGGCATCGCTTGGTGCGGTTAAAAATATCGTTGCACGAATATGCTGCAAATCTGCAAACAACTTTCCCGGTCGGTCATCGAAATTCAGAAACCAACCGGCGTTCCCGGAAAACAGTTTTTGCGCAGGAATCATCCGGTCGGCGCATACAATCGGCAACTGAACAATCATTCCCATCCTGCCGGCGTTCCTTAAAGAAAACGCCCGCTCGACAAACATCGCGTAGATGTTGCCGCAGGATTCGGTTTTGTATTCCTTCGCTTCATATTGCTTCTTGATTTTGGAATACTCGACATACGGCGGATTCCCAATCACCACATCGAAACCGCCGTCCTCTTCGATGATTCCGTAAAACTCCGCCAGCCAGTGAAACGGCCTGTGGGATTGTTGCCATTGCGCGTATTTTTCCGGCTTGATGTCGTGGTCGACGCCGTATTGCTTCGCCAAGTAATGACTCATGCTTTGGTTCAAACCGTCGAGACGGCATGCCAATTCTTGTTTCGACTTCCGATAACCCTTGCCACCATGGTCCTGGGCTTTGCGAAACGCCTCATTAGCCATCTGCGCGAGTTTGGCGTCTTCGCGGATTTTGTTTATCAGCCCGCCGCTCAAGTCCAATTCGCTCGTGGCGATTTTCTCGAACTCGGCCATACTCGCAAACCCCACCAGCGAGTTGCCGGCGCGGATGTTGAAGTCGATGTCCGGCAGCGGCTCGAGGCCGAGGTTGGCGGCCGTGGGGTCGTATCGCGCTTCCGCCGCCAACTTGAGGAACAGGCGCAGTTTGGCGATTTCCGCGGCTTCCTTCATCAAGTCCACGCCGCACAGGTTGCTTAAGATGATGGTCTTGTAAATCCAATACCGCTCGTTGGGGTGTTTGCCGATTTCATCCAGCACCTTGCGGAATGGGTCGTGCTTTTTGCTCCCTTTGCGCGCGCCGGCCGCGCGCAAGCGGTCGTCCTCGGCGACAAATTCATCCATGCGCTCGATGCATTTTTCATACAGCGGCTCCAGCACATTCAGCGCCGCGAACAAAAACGCGCCGGAACCGCAGGCCGGGTCGAGCACGGTGACGCCGCGGCGGTCTTTGTGATTGGACTGCGTTGTTTTGCGCCCGGCGATGGCGGCGAAGAACGCGGCGATGAAATCCGAGCCCTCGTAGTCGCGCAGCGCGTCCGCGGTGAAACGCTCGATGTCCAGGTTGTGGGTGATTAAATCGTCGATGCGGTGGAGGTCGCCGCACCGCATTTTTGCTTTCAACTCGAAATACCGCCGCCGCCGGGCGATGATCTCGCGCCAGGTCTCCGTCGGCGCAATTGGGCGCCAAAAACCACCAATTCAGTGTTGCGATGTAGCGCAACATAGTATAATTGACACCAAATCGAGCCGCCTCGC
>JAPPQJ010000125.1 GCA_028817015.1 Gammaproteobacteria bacterium | reverse complement strand
CGCCGCTGCCGGATGCGCGGGTAATAGCCACGGTCACCGGGTCGTCGTCGGCGATGGTGACGGTGAGGGCGTCCGGCAAATCGGCGCCGCCTTCGGCATCCGCGGCCGTGGTGTGCGCGCCGGGCGCGATGCTTAAAGTGAGCGTGAAAACTTCGCCCGGCTCGTTTAACTGGTCCTCCTGGGTGGCGACGGTGAAAGTCTTGGATGCTTCCGCGGCGGTGAAGACCAACTCGCCGCCGGCTGGCACGGCATCGCCGGCGAAATCCGCGGCCGCCGGCGCCGGCGTGCCGGCCGCATACGCCCAAGTGACGGTGATGCCGGCCGCACCGCTGATGGACGGGCCGTTGCGGGCAACGGTGTAGGTGGTGGCCGCCGCGCCTTCGGTGAGGGTCGTGGCCGCACCGCTGAAGGCGAAGGTGTGCAAGGCGTCGACGAAGTTGATATCCACGCTCGCGCTTTGGTCAGCGGCTTGGGTCGTGCGGGTGACCGCCCCGCCGCCGGTGGCGGTGGTGGGGCCTTCGTCGGTGCCGGTGGTCCCGGGGTCGTCGGCGGTCACGGTCACGGTCACGGTCTGGTCGGGGTGGTCCATGCCGAGGGCGGCGCTGATGGGCAGAGCGATGCTAATCGTGCCTTCGGTCTCGCCCGCGGCAATCGTCAAACTGCCGGTCGCGCCACCGAGGTCGGCGATGGTGTAGCCGTCGCCGGCAACCGCCACCGAGTAAGGCACGCTGACCGCGGCCGCGGAACCGGATGCCGCGCCGCTTAAGGTGACAGTGAACTCCGCCGACAGACCTTCGTTCACGGTCGCCCCCTGGCCGGCGGCGCGGGCGATGGCGGCCGTCATCGGGTCGGATGCGGGAATGGTGGTGCGGGCCGCTCTGGCGGTGGTGGTGTCGGCGGCGGCCGCGGGGTCGGCTACGCTGACTTGCACGGTGAACGCCTCCGCGGCCTCGTTCAAGGTGTCGCCGGCGATGGTGAGGGTGAAAGTCCTGGCGCTGTTGTGGCCGTCGCCGGGGGCGAAAATGAGCGTGCCTTCGCGATCGCTTGCGGCGGCGAAATCGGCGTCCACGGTGGAATCGTGCGACACCGTCCAGGTGACCGTGGTTTCCGTGCTGAACGCGGGGCCGGTCAGGGTGACGGTGTAATCGCCGCTTTCCACATCGGCATCGGTTTCGGTGATGGCGGCGGGTCCGGTGACGGCCAGACGGCGGTCGCTGGCGAGGATGGTGACGGTGATGGATGTGCGGCCGAGCGAATAGCCGATGCTGGAAAGAGCGGCGGTGGGAATTTCGGTGAGGTCAAAGGTCACGCTTTCATCCAATTCGGTGGCGGTGTCGTCGACGATGGTCGTCTCCAGCAGTTGAGCGATGTTGTCGAAGCCGCCGCCGCCGACGCGGTCCAAGGTCTGCTGCATGCCGCCGCAGGTCAATGCGCTGAAGTCGACCGACTCGGCGCCGACGCAGGTGGCGAGGCTGCGGGCGGTCGACCTGAAACCTGTAACGCCCAAACCGTTAAACCTGACGCTAACGGTGAAACTGTCGCCCTCGTTGAACTGCCAGCCGGGGGTCAGCGGGTCGCGGTCAACCGCGCCGCCGGAAGGCGCGACGATGATGTCCGCGGTGCGCGCTTTGTCGTTGGCGGCGATGCGGCCCGTCGCGGTGTCGGCGTCAGCGTCCACCGTTGCGCCACCGCCGGAAACGGTGAGCGTCACCTGCACCGCCTCGCGGCCCTCGTCCGTGCTGTCGTTGAAGGTGTAGAGAATGCAGTATTGCGGTTGGTCGTAGTTTTCCGTAGTGAAAGTCAATTGGGGCGCGGGGAAGGCGATGGCGGCGGTGGAGGCGGCGTCGGAAGCGCGCAGGTCGCCGGCCGTGGCCGCGGCGCTGGTGGTCTCGCCGGCGTCATCGGTCTCGGCGAGGCCGGCCGCGGTGCAGGTGGCGGTGACGCTGGCGCTGGGCGCGGGGCCGGCGGCGGTCACGCGGAACGCCAGCGAGTCGCCTTCCGCCACCTCCGGCGCGTCGGCGATGCTGAACATCAGGGAGCGCACGGTGACGGTGACCCGGGCCACGGCGCTGCGCAAGGTGACGCTGTCGGTGACAGTGACGCGGAAATACAAGGTGGCGCCGACCGCCGGGGCGGTGAAAGTCGGCGCGGCCGCGGTGGCGTCCGAGAGCGTCACATAATCATCGCGCATGGAGTCCAGCGGCAAGTTGTCGCCGGCCGAGCGCACCTGCAGCCAGGCGAATGTGACACCGCTCGCGTCATCGGGGGAGCCGCCGCCGGCGCGCCGGCTGCCTGATGCGTCCAGTTCCACGCCGGTCTCGCCCGCATCGGCGGTGATTTCTGTGGCCGCAACCGACGCGGTGGGCTTTGTTGCATCGCGCAGGGTGATGGTCACGGTCTGCATGGCCGCGTTGTCCGCGGTGTCGGTTGCAGTGAAAGTGAGGACGAAAATCTGCGTGGTGCGGGTGGGCAAATCCGGGTAGGTCAGAGTCGCGCTGCGGGTGGCCGCGTCGGCGATGGTGATGACCGGCGCGCCCTGGCCGGTCGGCGCGGTCTGCGCCCACGCATAGGTGACGGTGTCGCCGTCGGGGTTGGTGACGGTGGCGGTCACGGTGTCGCCGGTATCGGTGTCGTGGGCGTCGAAATCATCGGTCAGCGAGGTGATGACCGGCACGCTGGTGTCGGTGACGGTGACGGCGATGATGTCCGCGGCGGATGCGTCGGTGCGGCCGGTCTTGGATGCTGTGACGGCGATGCGGAAGTAGTAGGTGGTGCGGGTCACCTGGGCCGGCGCGCTGAACGAGGCGGAGGCGGTGGTCGCGCCGGTGAGCGCGCCGACATAACTCGCGCCTTCGGTGATTTCGGTGATGTCATCGGCGGCGGTGATTTGCATCCAGGCATACGCCAGGTCGCTGTCGGTGTCGCCTTCGCCGCGGGTGGCGGTGGCGGACAGGGTGACGGTTGCGCCCTCGTCCACGGTCTGGTCGGTGCCGGCATCCACGCTCGGCCCCGGCAGCGGCGGGTAGCGGACGGTGACCGTGACCCGGGCCACCGACCGCGCGCGGGTGACGGCATCGGTGACGGTGACCTTGAACCACAGCGTGGCCGGTGAAGCCGGCGCGTCAAAAGTCGGCGCGGCGACCGCGACATCGGACAGCGTGACGATGTTTTCGGTGGCCGCGGTGTTGCTGGCTGCGCCGCTTACCTGCTCCCAGGCGAAAGTGATGCCGGTGGTGTCGTCATCCCTGTCGCCGAGGGTGAAGCCGGCGCGCCGGCTGCTGGATGCATCCAGTTCCACGCCGGTGGCGCCGGTATCGACGGTGATGGCCGCGCGGGCGACCGCGGCGGTGGGCGCGGTGGTGTCGTGCACGGTGATTTGCACGGTGTCGGTGGCGGCGTTGCCCTGCGAGTCGGTGACCGTGAGGGTCAGCGTGTAGACCAGCGTGCCGCGCACGGTGGCGACGGCGGGCCAGGCAACGGTGGGCGTGGCGGTGTCGGCAATGGTAAGCGCGGGCGTGGTCGGCGATTGCTCCCAGGCGTAGGTCAGCGCGGTGTCGCCTTCGGAGTCGCTGCCGGCGCCGGCCAGGGGCAAGGTGTTGCCCTCGGCCACCACCGCGTCCGGGCCGGCCTCAGCGGTGGGCGCGGTGGCGTCGGTGACGGTGATTTTTACGATGTCGGCGGCCGTGGTCTTGTCGGTCACGCCTGAGTCCTCCGCCCCGCCGGTGAGTTGGAAGAAATACTCGCGGGCAAACGGCGCGGCGGTGATGGCGGGCGCGGTGAAGGTGGCGCGCGATTGGCCCAAGGTTTCCGCGGCCGCGGACGGCGTACCGCCGGCGCCGGTCAATGCGCCGACATAATCGTCGCCTTCGGTAATTTCGGTGGTGTCATCGGCGGCGGTGATTTGCACCCAGGCGTAGTCCAGCGTGCTGGCGGTGTCCATCGCATCGCGGGTCACCGTGCCGTCCAGGGTGACCACCTCGCCCTCGTCCACGGTCTGGTCGTCGCCGGCCTCCACCGTGGGCGCGGCGTTGGCGGCGCGCGCTTGCACGCTGACGCTGAGGCGGGCCACCGCAGTGCGGCGGGTCACTTCATCGGTGACCGTGACCTTGAAATACAGCGTGGTCGGCGCATTCGGCGCGGTGAAACTCGGCGTGGCGGTGGCCGCACCGGTCAGTGTCACCGGGTCCACCGGCGCGGTGTTCGAGGCGATGCCGTCCACCTCCTCCCAGGCGAATTCAACGCCGGTGGCATCTTCCGGCTG
Organism: Gammaproteobacteria bacterium; assembly: GCA_028817015.1. Classification (GTDB taxonomy): domain Bacteria; phylum Pseudomonadota; class Gammaproteobacteria; order Arenicellales; family Poriferihabitantaceae; genus JAHRAW01. The sequence continues at coordinate 11,987 of JAPPQJ010000125.1, read as the reverse complement.
GTCGCCGGGGGTGAAACCGGCGCGCCGGCTGCCGGAAGCGTCCAGGTTGACCGCGCGCCCGACGGTGGCGGTGATGGCCGCGTTGGCGATGGCCGCGGTGGGGCGCGCGTCGTCGCGCAGGGTGATGGTGACGCTGGCGCTGCCGGACAAGCCGGCGGTGTCGGTGGCGGTGAAAGTCAGGGTGAATTCCTGCGCGGTGCGCACCGCCAGGTCCGGGTAGGTCAGGACCGCGGTGCGGGTTTCGGCATCGGCAATGGTGAGGGTGAGCGCGTCTTGCGCCGCCGGGTCGGGGCTGGTCTGCACCCACTGGTAGGTCACGCTGTCGCCGTCGTCGTTGCCGACCACCGCCGTGATGGACGCACCGCCGGCGGTGTCGAGGGCGTCGAAGTCGGCGGGGACGGTGACTGCCGGCGCGTCGTCGTCATTCACCGTGACCGCCACGATGTCGGTGGCGGAGGCGCCGCGCACCATGCCGCCATCGTCGCTGGCGGTGCCGGTGAGTTGGAAGTAGTAGGTCGAGGAGGTGACCTGGTTGGGCGCGGTGAAGATGGCGAGGGACTGGCCGAGGGTGGCCATGTCCGCGGACGGCGTACCGCTGGCGCCGGTCAATGCGCCGACATAATCGTCATCGCCGCTGACAACCGGCGTGTCGTCATCCGCGGCGGTGATTTGTACCCAGGCGTAGGCCAGCGAGCTGTCATCATCATCGGCGCCGCGGGTCACCGTGCCGCCCAGGGTCACGGTTTCGCCGTCGTCCACCGTCTGGTCATCGCCCGCGGCCACCGTCGGCGCGGGCAGCACCGGCTGGGTGATGTCCACTTCCGCGCTGTCACCGCCGCCGGTGGCGACAGTGACGCCGCGGCCGGTGGGGGCGGAAATGGTGACGCTTAAGGTTTCGGGGTCCTCGGTCAGGTCGGTGTCGGCGGTGAGGGGAATGGTGAGCGCGGCGGTCAGTTGGCCGGCGTCCACGGTCGCGCTCAGCGGGTCGGGCGCTGTGATGTCGGCGGCGGTGGCGGTGCCGCCGAGCGCGAGGGCCACGGTGACATCGGCCTGGCTTGCGCCGCTTAAGGTCAGCGTAAAGGCCGCGGACTCGCCCTCGGCATACGCGGACTCATCAGCGGCGATGGACACGGTGATGTCGTCGTCATCGGTGATGGTGACGGCATAGTCAACCGGCACTCGCGCTTCGCCGTTGGCGGTGGCCGCGGCCTGGTTCGCGGTGGCGATGCTAAAGGTGATGGCGAAATCCTCGTTCGCCTCGTTCAGCGTGTCACCGGCGATGCCGATGTCGAAGGTTTCCTCGGTGGAATCGCCGGCGAAAGTCACCGTGCCGCCGGGCAAACTGCCGCCGCTGAAGTCCGCGTCCGCGGTGGTGCCGTGAGTGACCGCCCAAGTGATGACCAAATCCATGCCGGTCACGACATCGGGCCCGCGCCGGGTGAGGGTGTAAGTGGTGTCGGCATCGGCGTCGCCCTCGGCAATCTCGGCGGCCGGGGCGGTGAGCGCGAGGCGGTGGTCGAACTGGCTGGGGATGATGGTCTGCGTGGCCGACTGGCTGGCGACGGTGTCGGTGCGGGCGATGGCGCCGGCGGCGCTGTGGCCCGTGGCGTCCAGGGTGACGGTGATGTCCTCGGCCGTGTCAGCGTCGGCGTCTTCCAAGATGGCGATGGTGAGGGTGCCGCTGGCGGTGTTGGCCGGAATGGTCAGCGTGCCGCCGCCGGTGTCGGTGTAGTCGTCCGCCTCCACATCGCCGCCGACCGTGTAAGCCACGGTCACTTCCGAGGCCGAGCCACTCGCCGCGCCGCCCAAAGTGACGGTGAAGGTGGCGTCGGCGCTCTCATCCACCTGAAAGCCGCTGTCGGCGCGCGAGTCGACGCCGGCGTTGGCGATGGTGAGGGTGATGTCGTCGTCGTCAAGCACATCCACGCTCGCCTTGTTGCCGTTGTTGGCATAGGCGATGGCGCCGGCGGTGCGCAGACCGGTGGGGCCGGGGGGCGCGCCGGTCGCGGTGAGCGTTTCCGTGCCTTCGTTCAGGTCGTCGCCCATCAGTTCCACGGTAATGGACAGTGAATTGACAGAATCGGCGAAGGAGGCGAAGGATGCCGTGACTTCGGTGGCGGTAGCGGCGGTGTTCAAGATGTCGAACTCGGCGTTGTCCAGGCCGCTGAAACTAAGCGGCACCAGGACATCGGCGGTGCGCATGCCGCCGGCCAAGGTGACGGTGAACCGGGTATTGGCGCCCTCATTCGCGCTGGCGCTGAAACCACTGTGGCGGGTGATGGTAACCGTAATCGGGTCGTCGTCGGTGATGGTGACGGTGAGCGCGGCGGGCAAACCGACGCCGCCCTCACTGTCCGCGGCCGCCTGGTGCGCGGGCGCGATGCTGAGCGTCAGCGCGAATTGCTCGCCCGCTTCGTTCAGCAAATCCTCGGCCGTGGTCACGGTGAACATCTTAGTGTCTTCGGCCGCGGTGAACGCCAGCACGCCGCCGGCCGGCACGGCCGCGCCGCTGAAATCCGCGGCCACCGGCGCCGGCGTGCCGGCCGCGTATGCCCAAGTGACGCTAAGCGTGGCCCCGGCGGTGATACTGGGCCCGTTGCGCGTAACCGAGTAGGTGGCGCCGCCGCCTTCGGTGATGGCGGCGGCCGGGCTGGAGAACTCGAACACATGCGCGGCATCCACGAAATTCACCGCCACTTCCGCGCTTTGGTCGGCCGCGGTGGCCGTGCGCGCAACCGCGCCGCCGCCGGTGGCGGCGGTGGGCCCTTCATCGGTGTCATCGGTGGCGGCGTCGTCGCCGGTCAGGGTCACGGTCACGGTCTGGTCGGGGTCGTCCGTGCCGAAGGCGTTGGTGAGCGGCATCACGATGCTGATGAGGCCTTCGGTCCGGCCCGCGGCGATGACAAGGCCGCCGCTGCCTGAGTCGGTGGGCGCGTAACCGCCGCTGGCGCCGACCGAATACGGCACCGTGACCTCGGCCGCGGAGCCGGCGGTTGCACCGGACAAGGTCACAGTGAAGTCCACCGACGCGCCTTCGTTCACGGTGGCCGGCGGCGAGGCCCCGGCGCGGGCGATGGACGCGGTCATGGGGTCGGAAGCGGCGATGGTGAAGGTCAATTCGTCGCCGGCCGCGACCGTGGCATCGCCGTGCGCGCCGCTGATGTCATCGGCGAAGGTATGGACCCGGAAGGTCTCGGCGCCCTCGTTCAGGTTGTCGGCGATGACCGGAATGGTGTAGGTCGCGGTGGGCGGGTCGGTGTTGGCGGCGACGGTGATCATGTGGTCCGCGGGCGTGGTGGCGCCGAGGTCGGCGCTGGTGGCGTCCACATCATCGGTGGCGGCGGTTGCGGCAATGCCGCTGCCGTTACTGTCGAAACTGTAGTCGATGGTGATTGCGCGGCTGGGGACACTGCCGAGATTCAGGTTGACCACGGCATTGCCGCCTTCGGTGACGCCGGTCGTGGCGGTGGCGGTGACTTCGATGGGGTCGTCGTCGGTAATGGTGACCTGGTGGTCGGCCGGCAAGCCGTTGGCGACCAGACTATTGGCGGTGGCCGCGGACCGGTCATCCGGCGCGATGCTAAAAGCGATGGTGAAGGTCTCGCCGTCTTCGTTCAAATTGTCGCCGGCGATGCCGATGTCGAAGGTTCTGCTGGTCTGCGAGCCGCTGAAGCCGACCGTGCCGGTGGGCAAACGAGCGCCGCTGAAATCCGCGGCCGCGGCGCTGCCGACCGTGACCGTATAGGTCAGCGTCAAATCCTGGTTGTCGAGAATGTCCGGCCCGCTGCGCGCGACGGTGAAGGTGGTGTCCGCGTTCACATCGGTCTCGGCAATGGTGGCCGGCGCCCTGGTGAGGGTGAAGCGATGCGCGCCCTGGTAGGGAATGATGGACGCGGTGGCGGACTGCGCTTCGGCGGTGGCGGTGACCGCGATGTCGCCGCCGCCGGCGGCCACGGTGGGGCCCGCGACCACCGGCGGGCCGGCATCGGCGGCGGTTAAGGTGACGGTCAGGTCTTCCGCCGCATCGGTGTCGGCGTCGGCCAGGAGGCTCACGGTAATCGTGCCTTCGGTGTCGCCGGCGGGGATGGTGAGGCTGCCGTTGCCGCTGTCGGTGTAGTCGTCCGCTTCCACCTCGCCGCCGATGGTGTAAGGAATGGTGGCATCGGCTGCGCTGGCGTGGTCCAGGGTGACGGTGAAGGTGGCGTCGGCGCTTTCCTCCACCTGATGGCCGCCCAAAGAGTCATCGGCGTCGGTGCCGGCCACGGCGATGGACACGCTAATGGCGTCGTCGTCGGTGACATCCACCGCCGCCAGGTTGCCGCCGGCGGTATACTGCACCCCGCCGGAGCCGGTTCCGGTCAAGCGCAAGCGGGTTAAACTGGCTAAAGCGGGTGACGCGCCGGTCACGGTCACGGTTTCCTGCGCCTCGTTCAACTCATCGTCCAACAAAGTCACGACAATGTCGCCGCTGGTGCTGGTGTGGGCGATGGTCAGCGTGCCGCCGGTGGCGGTGGCGGCCGGGGCAACCAGGTCGGTCATCGGGTCGCCGTCGTGGTCGATCAGCGGCGCGGCAATGTCGAACTCGGCCTCATCCAGGCCGGTGACCGTGAACGGCATCACGGTGTCCACGCCTGCAGCGCGGGTGCCGCCGGCCAAGGTGACGGTGAATCTCAGCGCGCCGCTGCCCTCGCCCACCGCGCCGGTGCCGGCGGTGCGGGTGATGGCGACCGTGACCGGGTCGTCGTCCAACACGGTGGTGGTGTGCGCTGCGCCGATGGTGGTGACGGAGTCCGGAGCGGTGACCTGCACGGTGAATCTTTCCGGCGGCTCGTTCAGGTTGTCGCCGGCCACCATCAGGGTGAAGGTCTCGGTGACGCCGCTTTGCCCGGCGTCAAAAGTCACCAGGCCGCTGAGGGCGCCGACGAAATCGGCGTCCACCGTGTTGCCGTGGCTCACCGTCCAGGTGACGGCGGTCGCCGTGGCAAAGGCGCGGCCGCTGAGGGTAACGATGTAGTTGTCGCTTTCCAAATCGCTGTCGCTTTCAAACATGATAAACGGGCCGGTAACGGTCAGCGTGCGCGCGGGCTCACCGTCGTTGGCCTGGATGGTAATCCTCAGGGAGTCGCCCCTCACGATGACGCCGCTGCCGGCATATACCACTTCCGGCACGCCTAAAATGACGGTCTCGTCGCCTTCGGGGGCTGCATCGTCGGTAATCAGCCAGGTCTCCGAGCGCGAGGACACGCCGTCCAGACTGCCGGTGGTGGCGGGGAACGCCATGTCGGGCGCGCCGCCCTCGCCGGTGAAATCGGTGCCCGGCTCGGCTTCGCCGGTGAAGGCGGAGGCCGCGGTGTCGAAACTGGCGTCCAAATCCTCCGGGTGTTCGATGGTCAGCGTGATGGTCACGCGGTCGCCTTCGTTCACCTGCAAGCCGGGGGTCGCGGCGTCGCGGTCGCCGTTGTCGCCGGTGGCGGACAAAACCAGCGTGGGGACAAAGCGCGGAATCACCCGCTGCGTGGCCGCCTGCTCGGAGGCGGTGGCGCTGCGGGCGATGACGCCGGCGGCGGTGGCGCCGGTGGCGTCCAGGGTCACGGTCAAGTCTTCGCTCATCTCATCGGCCCCGGCGTCGGCGTCGCCGGCCAGGGCGAAGGAGACGGTCGCCTCGGTGTCGCCGGCGGCAATCACGGCCACGCCGCTCAAAGCGTCGGTGGTGTCCGCGGCTTCCAACCCGGTGGCGGTCCACGGAATGCGCGCTTCCGCGCTGCTGGCGTGGTCCATGGTGATGGTGAATTGGGCGGTGTGTTCCTCCTCCACCTGGAAGCCGTCCGCGTCGGCATCGGCGTCCACGCCGGCGTTGGCGATGGACACGCTGATGGCGTCGTCGTCGGCGATGGGGCGGCTGGCGGAATCGCCGCCTTCGGTGTATTTCGCGCCGCCGCCGTTGGACAGGCGCAGGCCCGCGGCGCCCGGCGCCGCGCCGGTGACGGTGAGTTGCTCGGCGGCCTCGTTGAGGTCGTCGTCGGTGGCGGTGAGGGTGAGGGTGTAGGTGGACCGGTCGTCGGCGAGGATCGCGGTAATCGCGGTGTCGCCGGCGGCCGGCGGGGTGCCGTCTAATTCGGTGAGCGGGCCGGTGATGTCGAAGTCGTCCGCCGTGATGCCGGCCCCGCCGACGCTGACCGGCACCAGAGTCTCCACGCCGGCCGCGCGCTCGCCGCCTTCCAGGGTGATGGTGAACTCCATCTCGCCGCCGTTCTCGTTGACAGCGCCGCCACCGGCCGCGCGGGCGATGGTGACCATAACCGAGTCGTCGTCGGTGATAGTGACGCTCAGCGCGGCGGGCAGGGATGCGCCGCCCTGGTCATCGGCGGCGACCCGATGCTCGGGCGCGATGCTTAATGTCAGAGCGAAAACCTCGCCCGGCTCGTTGATGGTGTCATCGGCGATGGCGATGGTGAAGGTTTTGGTGGCCTGTGATCCGGTGAATTCCAGCACGCCGCCGGCCGGGAAGACGTCGCCGGGGAAATCCGCGGCGACCGGAGCCGGGTTGCCCGCCGCGTATTCCCAGGTGACGCTCAGCGCGGCCCCGGAGGTGATGTCCGAGCCGCTGCGGGTGACGGTGTAGGTGGCGTCGTCGCCTTCGGCGATGGTCGTTGCGGAGTCGGTGAAGGTGAAACTGTGCGCGTCGTCGATGAAGTTGACTATGACCTCGGCAAACTGGCCCGCAGGGTCGGCGGTGCGCGCCACCTCGCCGCCGCCGGACGCGGCCGTGGGGCCCTCAAAGGAGTCCATGGTGGCGGCGTCATCGGCGGTGAGGGTGACGGTGACAGTCTGGTCGTCATCGCCGGCGCCGAGGATGCCGCTAAGCGGCATCCGCACGCTAATGGCGCCTTGCAGTTGCCCGGCGGCGATGGTGACGCTGCCGCCGCCGGCGTCGGTGGGCGTGTAGCCGCCGCTGCCGGCGATGGTATACGGCACGGCGACGGCGGCCGCGGAGCCGGAGGCCGCGCCGCTTAAGGTGACGGTGAACTCCGCCGACTGCCCCTCGTCCACGGTCTCCGCCTGCCCGGCCGCGCGGGCGATGGAGGCGGTCATGGGGTCGGAGGCGGGAATGGTGGTGGTGACGCTGCCGCTGGTTGTAGTGCCGCCGTCGGCCGATGGGTCGGCGACGCGGATGAACACGGAGAAGGCATCGGCGCCCTCGTTCAAGGTGTCGCCGGCCACGGTGAGGGTGAAAGTTTTAGCAGTGTTGTGGCCGTCGGCGGGGCCGAAGATCAGGGTGCCTTCGCGGTCGGATGCGTCCACGAAATCGGCGTCCTCAGTGGTGCCGTGAGCGACCGCCCAGGTGACCCTGGTGGCCGTGCTGAACGCGGGCCCGGTGAGGGTGACGGTGTAGTCGCCGCTTTCCACGCCGGCGTCGGTTTCGGTGATAGACGCGGGGCCGGTGACGGTGAGGGTGCGGTCGCTGGCGAGGATGGTGACGGTGACGGAACTGCGGCCGAGGGCGTAGTTGGTCAGTGCGACGAAGTCGGCGGGCAGCGGGGAGACGGTAAAGGTCACTCGCTCGTCTTGCGCTTCGGGCAGGGCGTCGTCGGCGATGGTCAGCGCATACAGACGCTTGACCGGATTGCCGAAATTGACGAAATCGGTGGAACTGACGCTGCCGCCGCAACTGAACGAGCCGGTGAAGTCGGCGTTGGATGCGCCGTCGCAGGCCGATTGGGCGTTGGTCTGGAAGAGAAAATTCTGGCTGGCGCCCACGCCGTGCAGCGCGAGGCCGACCTCGAAGGCGTCGCCCTCGTTGAATTGCCAGCCCGGCGTGCGCGGGTCGCGGTCGACGGCGCCGCCGGTGGGCGTGACCACGATGTCGGCGACGCGCGCGGTGTCTGAGGGCGCGATGCGGCCAATCGCGGTATCGGCGTCATCGTCCACCCGCGCACCGCCGCCGGCCACGCTGAGCGTCACCTGCACCGCCTCGCGGCCCTCATCGGCGCTGTCGTCGAAAGTGTAGAAAATGCAGTACTGCGGCGCGGCGAAGTTGGCGGCGGTGAAAGTCAGCGTGGGCGCGGGGAAAGACGCGGACGCGGTGGAAGCGGCGGCGGAATCCCGGAAATCGCCGGCCGCGGCCGCCATGCTGCCGGGGTCTTCGCCGGCCGCGGGTTCGGTGTGGCCGGCGGCGGTACAGGTGGCGGTGACGGCGCCGGTGGGCGCGCCGCCGCGGCCGGTGACGCGAAACGCCAGCGAATCGCCTTCCGCCACATCCGGCGCGGCCGCGATGGCGAATACGGCCGGGTCGGTGCCGACAAAATTCAGCGTGACATCGGCGCTTTGCTCGCTTGCGGTGGCGCTGCGCGCGACACGGCCGGCGCCGGGGCCGGCGGTGGGGCCCTCGTCGGTTTCCGTGGTCATGGCGTCGTCGGCGGTGAGGGTCACGGTCACGGTCTGGGCCGGGTCATCGGGGCCGAGGGCGTTGTCGTACGGCAGGGCGAGGCTGAGCGCGGCGGTGGTTTGGCCGGCGGTGACGGTGACGCGGCCGGCCGCGCCGCCGATGTCGGCGATGGCGTAGCCGGCGCCGGTGAGGGCCACGGTGTACGGCACCGTAATATCCGCGGCCGAGCCGGCGGAAGCGCCGGTCAAAGTCAAAGTAAACGCCGCCATCCCGCCTTCGCTGGCGCGCGCGGCATCGGCGGCGATGGACACGGTGACGGCATCCGAAGCCGCGATGGTGAAAGTCAACTCGCCGCCGCCTGCCACGCTGGCCGTGCCATGCGCACCGCTGATGTCATCGGCCAAAGTGGAGACTTGGAAGGTCTCGGCGGATTCGTTCAGGCCGTCGGCGGTGACCGGAATGGTGAAAGTGGCGGTGGGCGGGTCGGTGTCGGCGGCGATGGTGACCATGCCGTCCGCGGGCGTGGTGGCGCCCAAGTCGGCGGTCGCGCCGCTGAGGGAGGCGTCCACATCATCGGTGGCCGCGGTGTTGGCCAAGCCGCTGCCGTTACTGCCCGCGCCGTAGTCGATGGTGATTGCGCGGCTGGGGACGCTGCCGAGGTTGACATTAACCACGGCGTTGTTGCCTTCACTGACGGCGGTTGTGGCGGTGACGGTGACGGCGATGCGGTCGTCGTCGGCAATGGCCACCCGCACGGCCGGTGCGTGGTTGATGGCCGCCTCGCTGCCCGAGGTGGCCGCGGTGAAATGCTCGGTGTCCTCGTTCACCTCATCGCCGGCGACAGTGACGGTGAAACCCGCGCTGTCATTCCCGGCCGCGAAAGTGACGCTGCCGGAAGTCGCGCCGCTGAAATCGGCCGCGGTGGTGGTGTCGTGCGTGACCGCCCAGTTGACGGTGGTTTCCGCGTCAAACTCGCCCCGGGTTCGGGTCACGGTGCAGGCAACCGCCAAGTCGGCATCACCCTCGGTAATGGCCGGGCAGGTGACGGCAAGCGCAGGCGAGGTGTCCAGAATCGTGGTCTCGGCGGTGGCGGCGTCGGCATCCGGGCGCGTTTGATAGCCGCCCGGCGTGGTGACGCCGGTGATGGTGATGCTGAGCGTCTCGTCCGCCTCCGCCGCGCCTTCATCGGCGAGGGCGAATGACAGTTGCGCGGCGGTCTCGCCGGCCGCGAAGATGACGGTGTAGTCAGTGTCCGCCGCCTGCGCCGGGGCGACGCCGTGGCCGGTGTAATCGCCGCCGCGCGCGGCGTCGCCGGCCAGGCGGTAGGTGACCACGGTGTCCCGGGTTGCGCCGCTGCCGTCATCAGCACCGGTGCTCAGGGCGAAGTCGAACACCGCGTTGCCGCCCTCGGCGACTTCGGCATTGGCGGCGGTGACGCCCACCTCCAGATAATCGTCCTCGCTCAGGGTGGCGGTCGCGGAAGCCGGCAGGCCGGTAATGGCGGCCACGCCGGGGGTGTCGATGGCGGAGACGGAAACCGCGATGTCCTGCGCCTCGGCGATGTCGTCGTCGGGGCCGGCGGTGAGCGTGATGACCGCGTTTTGGTCGCCGCCGGGCGCAATGGTCAGCGGCGAGGCGGGCGCGAAAGTGCAGTTGCCGCCGCCGCAACCGGCGACCGCGAAGGTGACCTCGGCATCCGCGCTTAAGGTCGCGCCGGTGATGGATACGGCGAACTCGGCGGTGGCCTCGCCCTCCGCGCCGCCCTCGCTGAAACCGTCGTCGTCAGTGCGCGCAACCGCAACCGCGGCGGTCTCGTCGTCGGTGATGGTGACCGTATCCGAACCGGAATTGGTCCCGCCCGCGCCGGGGGCCGAGACGGTGAGGGTGAAGGCTTCCGTGTTTTCCAGAAGCGAGTCGTCGGTAATGGTCAGCCGCACCGCGCCGGTGTATACGCTGTCGCCGTCCGGGTCGGTCAGTGTCAGGGGCCCGCTGCCGCCGCCATCGCCGCCCAAGGTGAAGCCGGCCGGCGAGGTGACCGTCCAGTCATCGCCGCCCGCGCCGTTTATATCAGCCGGGTCGATGGTCACGGTCACGCTTCTGAACGCCAATGAACGCGGGCTGCTGAGGGAAACCTGGTATACCACCTCGCCCGCGTCTTCGGCCAGCGCGCTGGCCGCGGAGGTGCGCGTCAGGCCCAGGGTCACCGGGTCGTCGTCGGTGATGGTCACGCTGAGCGGCGCATTCGCCACCGTGACCGCGCCGGCGGCCGTGGCGGTGGCGGTGATGATGAACGCCTCGCCGGATTCCGCCAGCGCATCCTCGGTGGTCTGCACCGTGAGGTCGAAGGTGTCGGCGGCGGCGTCGGCGGTGAGCACGGTGGACGCGACCGGCGTGAAGTCGGCGGCGGTGGCGGTGGCCGGCGACGCGACCGCGGCGGCCCAGGTCAGGCGCACCTCGCCGTTCACCTCGCCGCCGCTGATGGCCGCGGACAAACTGAACGCATCGCCTTCGGTAACGCTGGCCTCGGCCGGGAAAGTGATGGTCAGGTCGTCGTCGTCGGCGATTGCCACGGCCGCGGCCGGGCCGATGGCGGTCTCGGATGCGACCGAATCCGGCACACTGATTTGCAGATTGAAAGTTTCGGTCGGCTCGTTCAAGTTGTCGCCGGCCACGGTGATGTCGAAGGGCGCGATGGTGGCGGCCGCGGGAAAGGTGAAAGTGCCGGTGACGGCGGCGAAATCGGCGTCCACGGTGCCGCCGGTCTCGGCGTGGGTGATTGTCCAAGTCACCGTGACATCGGAGTCGAAAGCCTGGCCCGTGCGGGCGGCGTGGAAGGTGTGGGCGCGGTCGGCGTCGGCCTCATCCACGCTGGCGTCGCCGACCACGGCCACCGACAGCGTGCGCACCTGGGCGATGTAGTTCACGGTGACCACCGCCTGCGCCGCCGTACCGACCGACACCGCGCCGCCGCTGGCGGTGGTGACCGAGGTGATGCGCGCGGTCAGCGTGGCGTTGCCGGAGTCGGTCATGGCGTCCAGCGGCGTGCTGATACGGATGGTGGCGGAGGTGTCGCCGGCCGCGATGACCGGGTTGTCCGAGGCGTCAAACGACGGCGACGGGCCGGTGCCGGCCGCGGCCGTGACGGTGTATACCACGGTCACGCTGCCGGCCGAAGCGCCGCTCAACTGCACCGTGAACTCGGCCGCGCCGCCTTCGTTGACGGTGGCGGCGGTGGCCCCGGTGAAGGCCGCGGTAATCGGGTCGTCGTCGGCCACGCGCACCGACACGGCGGCGGCGTTTTCGGCATAGACGATGCTGCCGGCGGTGCGCAGGCCGGTTGCGCCGGCGGCCGCGCCGGTCAGCGTGAAAGTTTCAGTCGGCTCGTTCAGCGCATCGTCCACCATAGTGAAAATCAGGTCGGCGGTGGCGGTGGCGGCGGCGGTGGCGCTCTGTGCGAAGACATACTCGCCGCCCAAGCCGTCCTCATTCATGGTCAGGCCGGTGGCGGCGGCGATGTTGAATTCCGAGACGTCCAGGCCGGCCAGGGTGAACGGCACCGTCACATCATCGCTGCGCACGCCGCCGCTGATGCCGATGCGGA
>JAPPQJ010000215.1 GCA_028817015.1 Gammaproteobacteria bacterium | reverse complement strand
GCGCGCCGACGACGACTACAAGGTCGGCCAAGTGGTCGATGTGCTGCAGTTGAAACTGGCCAAACGCGCCGTGGATGTCGCCTGCCTGGAAAAAGGCGAGGTAAAAGTCAGCCCGACCGGCAGGGCGGTGCAGGAAATTAAGGTTCGCCAGGGCGTCGACACCGAACTGGCCAGGCGGATCGTTAAACTCATCAAGAGTCGGAAAATCAAAGTGCAGGCCGCCATCCAGGGCGAACAAGTGCGGGTAAGCGGCAAAAAACGGGACGACCTGCAACGGGTGATCGCGTTCATGGATGAACAGAAACTGGAGCTGCCGCTGCAGTATGTGAACTTTCGGGACTGAAATGCCCGGGCGACAAGCGGGAAAATGCGGCGGTTCGGAAGCGTTCCGGCGTTGCCGAGAGCGTTACCCCGCCGCCATGTCGGCGCTCGATGAGTCTTTGTCCCCGTGGAGCACAATGGTTTCATCGGGCGGCCAGCCCGCCGCCACATGATCGCCCAAATCCACGGGGCGCTTAAAAAATACGGCGTCAGGGGCGTTGATCACAAATTGCTCTTTACCGTTGCAGTCAAGGGTTATTTTGACATACGACCCCTGGTATTCAATGCCGGCGACCTGTCCGGTGATTTGATTGGTGAAGCCGCATTCGGCGGATTCCGCCTGACCGTCCGTCAATATGTGAACCTTGTCCCTTCTTACCGACAATTTAATCGGATCACCGCGTTTGAACCGGTTTTCGCCAACGCCGGCCGAGAGTTTGTTTCCCGATTCTTGAACGACCGTGATTCTGTTTTGATCACCCGGATCAACCGCGTCGACCGAGCCGTATAAAACATTCTGCCCGCCCATAAACTTGGCGACATACGGGCTTTTGGGAAAGTTGAAGATATCCTCCGGGCGCCCCACCTGCTCGATTAGTCCGTGATCCATTACAACAATCCGGTCGGCCAAAGCCAGCGCCTCCGGTTGAGTGTGCGTTACATGGACGAAAGTGATGTCCAGCGATTTTCGCAGCTGCTTTAACTCGCCGCGCATCTGCAAACGCAGGAATTCGTCCAGTGCGGACAGCGGTTCGTCCAGCAGAAGAACCCGGGGGTTGGTTATTAACGATCTTGCCAGCGCAACCCGCTGTTGTTGTCCGCCGGACAATTCGGCGGGCAGTCTGGATGCCAGGTGCCCCAATTGCACCCGCTCCAGCATCTCGCCGGCCCGCTTTTGCCGCGCCGCTTTGGCGACTCCGCGCATTTTAAGATGAAACGCGACGTTGTCCAGAATTTTCAGGTGCGGAAACAGCGCGTAATTCTGAAACATCATTGCGGTTCCGCGCTCAACCGGGGCAAGGCCGGTTACATCTTCGCCGCCGATCATAATTCGGCCGGTGGTGGGGAACTCATGCCCGGCAATCATGCGCAGTATCGTCGTTTTTCCGCAGCCGCTCGGGCCGACAAGGCAGCAGTAGCTGCCGTCTTCAATGGTGAGATTCAGGTTGTCAACCGCCTTGATTCCGTCGAACTGTTTAATGACATTAAGCAGTTCGACTTTTCCGGATTTTGCTTTGGGCACTATCTCGCACCTTTGTCGATTGCGGTCACTGTTTTCCGGGTGTGCCGGCGCGGTTTCTCTGGATGAAGGCTATCGACCAGAGCGAAATCAATATTACCAGCAGCGACACCACCGTCGTAAAAGTTCCGATTGCGTACAAATCCGGGGTGGTCACATTCTGGGTCATGTTGAATATCTCCAGAGGCAGCGTGTTTTTTGTTCCGATCGCCAGCACCGACCGCGCAATTTCATCATAAGACAATGTAAAGCCGAACAAGGCGACCGCTATTATTCCGGGGAATATGATCGGCGTTGTGACATGAACCAGGATTTTCCACCGGGACGCGCCGAGGTCCCGCGCCGCCTCTTCCAGCGATCTGCTGAATCGGCCGAATACGGCAAACATAATCAGCAACCCGAACGGCAGAGTCCAGGTCAGATGCGCCCCAAGCCCCGATGTATACCAGTTGGTGCCGACGCCGACGATCTGAAACAGTTGGCCTATTCCCAAACTTATCAGCAGCCCCGGCATGACCAAACTGATAACGGTCAGATAGAATATGAAGCCGGAACCGACAAATTTCCGCCTGAATGCCAGCCCCGCGGCGAATGACAGCAGGGTTGTGATGCCCATGACCAGGAGCCCCAGCCCGGCCGACCGCCGGAATGCGGCGCCGGCATCCCCTCTTTGGCTGTTGAACAGGACGTCAAACCAGTGAACGGAAACGCCGCGCATCGGAAAAGTCAATCCTCCTTCCGGCCCCTGGAAGGATAAAACAAAAATCGACGACATCGGGCCGTACAAAAACAGCACAAACAGCGCAAAAAACCCGGCCAGCAGATAAAACGACATCGGTCTTTTTTGGCTCGGTGACCGCATTGACTACTGCACCAGTTCCCTTCTCACATCAACAATTCTCAGCACCAGGGTGATCATCAAAACCACAATCAGGATAAGCAGCATGGCGCTGGCCGCCGCCGGCGGGTAATACAGCTGGTCGATTTCGTTTTTCATCGCGGACACGACGTTGGCGCTCTGGCTGCCGCTCATGATTTTTACAACGAAGAAGTCCCCCATGACCAGGGTGACCACAAAAATCGTGCCCAGGACAATTCCGCTTCTGGACAAGGGGATGATGATGTTGGTCAGTATGTTCCATGAATTGGCCCCGGCGTCCCTGGCGGCTTCGATGATGGAGAGGTCGATCTTCACCATTGAATTAAAGATCGGGACGATCATGAACAAGGTGAACAAATTCACATAGCACACGATGACCGCGAAGTCGGAGTACAGCAAAAATTCAAGCGGCTGGTCGATTACGCCGACGGCGATTAAGCCCTGGTTGAAAACGCCCTGTTTTCCAAGGAATGGAATCCAGGATATCATGCGAATTACATTGGAGGTCCAAAACGGTATGGTGCAAATCAGGAGAAGCAAAATTTGAACCCGTAATGTGCGGATATGGAAAGTCAGAAAATACGAGCATGTAAACCCGATCAGCACCGTCAGCAGCCACACCACGGCCGTGAACGTTATCGTGTCCGCCATTAGTTTCCAGGTGAGGGGCGAGGCAAAGAGTTCCTGATAATTTGCAAGCGTAAACGACGGGTAGTACTGAATGTCGTCGAACTCCCAGAAACTGAGCAGGCCGACAAAAACAAGCGGCACAACCAGAAACAACAACAGAACCGCGGCCAGCGGCATGACCTGAACATAGGGCAGAACCCTTTCCAGGCGCATGCCGGAGATTCGCCGCGCCCCGCTCATTCGGCGCATTCCCCGCCGCCGGGTCGTCGAAGGGCCGGGCCGTCAAGAGGCGGTGAACTCATTCCATTTCTTCACCATGTACCGGTTCTCGTCCATAACCGTGTTCCAGCATTCAATGTTGCCCATGCGTTTCGCAAAAGCCCCGCCATCGCGCTTTTCGCCGGCTTTCCCCATCAGATTACCGTAGGGGTCGACGATATTGTCGTTTGCCGGCCGGCCTTCATACCAATACCCCCATTCGTCTTCCGACATGTGGTCCCTGGCGGTTTCTGGGACCGCGCTGTAGTAGCCCTGGCGCGCTATAAACCCCCCTTGCCACCCGGAGAGATACCAGTTTAAGTAGGCCACTGCGGCGTCCCGTTTCAGGCCGTCCAGATGCGCCATTAATCCCATGCCGTTGCCCCAGCCGCGATAGCCCTCCTTCATCTCCTGATAAACGCAGGGAATGCCGCGGGTCTTTACCGCCGTAACCGCAGGGGACCACATCGACTGGATAACAACCTCCCCGCTGGCCATGAGATTGACCGATTCATCGAACGAACTCCAAAATGCGCGAAAGTGCCCCCGGGATTTCAGGTCTTTCATGATTTCAATGGTTTGGTCAATTTCCGCGCGGGTCATATTGCCCTTGTCGCCGTATTGGATGTCCCCGCGCGCTTCAACCGCCATGGCGGCGTCCATGATGCCGATTGCCGGGATGCCCAAAATGGCGGTCTTCCCGCTGAATTCCGGGTTCAACAACTCAGCCCAGCTCTCGATCGGGCGCCCGATTAAATCCGGCCTGATGCCCAGCGTGTCGGCGTTATAAACGGTGGGTATGATGGTCGCGTAATCGGTCGGCCCGGAGTGTATTTCTTTTGAGCCGGGGCCCGAGGCGTATTGCACCTCATAGGGCAGCGCTCCCTGGGTCGAGACTTTCGCGCCGTTCGGATATTCCCCCTTTGAAAAAATCGGGTAGATTTTATCCCAAAGGTCGATTTCCCGAATGGCCACGGGTTGAAGATTCCCCCTTTGCCAGATGCGCTTGGTTGCCCAGAATTCCAGATCCGCCACGTCCACCGTGTCCGGCTGATTGGCAATTCTGGTCAGCAGAGCGTCAGTCCACGCGGTCTGCACTTGTATCTTGAACCCCAGGTCTTTGGACGCCTGGTCGGCGATTTCCTGAATAACCGAATACGACGGGCCGACATGGAGCAACTCAACGTCTTTGAGTTTGTTGGCCCATACCATGGGAAACCCGGAAACGGCGCCTGTGGCGGCTATCCCGGCTGATGCGGCGGACGCTTTTTTGAGAAAAGATCTGCGAGAATAATCGATTTTTACGGTTGATTCGCTTTCTTTCATTTCGGTTTCCCCACTGTTTGCATGATTAAGAATTAATGTCAGGTCTTCTGATTGCGGAGCGTGGACCGCAATGCATTGGTTGCCCGGATGTCGAGATCATTGCGTTCATTCAACACCACGCCATACGCATCGCGCGCGTGCTGAACGGTGCAGAACCCGTCCAGCACATCATCGACAACCTTTTCAGGCGGGCGCTCATACGGGTCTCCATAGCCGCCCCCGCAAGGCGAGTAGTAAGACATCCCCTGGCCGGATTCAAGCGGCCACGCCGAAAACTTGGACGGGACGCTCCGGGGCGCGCCGTCCGACCCGTGAGTGTAAATTTCGACCTTGCCGACGGCGCCTTCGCCGCCCCCCATGAAGCCCCAGGGCACATCGTAGTGGCGCTCGCATTCGTGGGTGCAGGTGCCCTGGGAGAGGAGTCGCTGGGACTTCACCACCCCGAGTCCGCCGCGGTATTTTCCGACGCCGGGCATTACATCGTCCCGTATTTCATACCGGTCACAAATCATCGGCAAATGCATGCCCAAATCTTCTATGGGGTTGTTTCGGGTGTTTACCATCAAGTTGTCAATGGTGTCCGGGCCGTCGGAAAGGGGGCGCCCGCCGTATGCCCCTTCGTTTACTTCAAGAAACACCCAGTAGTCGCCGCCGGGCTTTACCCCGGAATAAGCGGCAAAGGAAAGGGTCGCCGAGTTTCCGGCGGTAACCTTGTCCGGGATCACCGGCGCCAGGGCCTTTATAATCAAATCAATCATGCGATTGCACTGGGTAAACCGCGCTTCGGCGGCCGCCGGAAACTCGGGATTAAAGATCGAGCCTTTTGGCGCCGTAACCCGAATGGGCTTAAACGACCCCTCGTTCGGCGGCATTTTGTAATCCGCCGTATAGGTGTCCATCAGCAGGACACGAAAAGCGCAGTAGCAGGCGGGCTTGGTGGACCCGTCGAACGGCACATTGAAAGCGGTCGGCACCTGGTCGGCGGAACCGGTCAAATCCACTTCCAGGGAGTCGCCTTCAATGCGAACGCACACTTTTATCGGAAGACGTTCGTCCCGGTTTCTGCCGTCGTCGTCCAGAAAGCCTTCGGCGCGGTATTCCCCGTCGGGTATTTCGCTTATGCGGCTGCGCATGAACTTTTCGGTATAGTCGATCAGTTCATCAGCCGCCCCGAGAACCGTGTCCCTGCCGTATTTCTCCAGCAACTCGGTAAAGCGCTTGACCCCCAGGCGGGCGGACGCAATCTGCGCGTCTATGTCGTCCTTGAGTTGGCGCGATACCCGGCTGTTGGACTCGATAAACTTCCACAATGCGTCATTGCGCTCGCCCGCCTGGTAGAGTTTGATGCCGGCAAACAACATGCCCTCGGCGAAAACGTCGGGGATGTCGATAATCAGCCCCGGCGTCGCCGCGCCTATGTCCACATGGTGGGCGGTGTTGGAGGAGAAAGCCACCATCTCCCCCTCAAAAAATATCGGAATCACGATGCACAAATCCGGGCTGTGGCTGGCGCCGTAGTACGGGTGGTTGTGAATCACCACATCACCCTCTTTCCACTCCCCGCCTTGCAGGCATTTGTCGATACCGCGCAAATATCCCGGTATCGAGCCGATATGCAAAGGCGACCCTTCGGATTCGGTCAGCGTATTGAAGTTGACATCGAACAGCCCGGCGCCAATATCCTGCGATTCCCGGATGATCGAGGAAAACGACATGCGGTAAAGCACATGGGCCATTTCATCGGCGATGGTGCGCAACGCGCCGCTGATGACTTGCAGTGTAATGGGGTCAGTTTTGGGGGTTGCCATAATATGCTCCGGTGCTCTCGCGTTTAATGTCAGGCATGATGTTCGGATATGTGCAGATTCCCGAATTCCTGCACCCGCCCGCGATACCCCGCGGGGATCATGGTGGTGGAGTTGTGTTGAATGACAATGGCCGGCCCCGATATGGCGTGCCCGGCGCGCAACTTGTCGCGGTTGTATCGCGGCGTTACACGGGTTTCACCGTCGTCGAATGTGGTCGGGCGCTCATACATAAAAGCGTCTTCGACGGGGCTGCCGCTTCCTTCCTCGAGGCGGGGCCATTTAAGCTTCTCGACTTTGGCGACGCCAATGACGCGCACGGTCACAATTTCAACCTCGACATCATTGAAGCGCCACCCGTAATCGCGCTCATGTTCCGCGTGAAAGTTTTTCTCGATGGCCTTGAGGTTTTTGGAGGTCAGTTTCCCGTCCGGCATTTCGGCGCGCAACTCAAACCCCTGGCCGCGGTACCGGCATTCCGCAAATTGCTCAAAATCATGCGAGTTTTCCGGTATTCCGTCCTCCAGCAGGCGCTCGCGGCACAAGGTTTTTAATTTGTCGACGACGCGGTTGATGCGATCCAGGTCTTCCTGTTGGGCCGAGCCGATGAGCGTGGGAACCGAAGTGGTGAATTCGTATTTCATGTCCGTTACCAGCAGGCCGATGGCGGCGGTAATTCCCGGCGCGGGCGGGACAATGACTTCCTTGGCGGAAATTTCCCTCGCCAAAGCGACGCCATTGAGCGGGCCGGCGCCGCCAAACGGCATTAAGGAGAAGTCTCTGGTGTCGTATCCCCGGGCCACCGAGTTGGCGCGAATGGCGAGAGACATGTTGGAATTCATGATGCGGATGATGCCCAGCGCGGCCTGTTCAAGCGTCATATTCAGCGGTTTGGCTATTTTCTCCGTAATCGCCTTCTTTGCAAGGCCAGGGTCGATGCTTAAGTTGCCGCCCAGAAAATGCTCCGGATCCAGCCGGCCCAGGACAACCTGGGCGTCGGTAACGGTCGGTTCCACGCCTCCCCTGGCGTAACAAACCGGCCCCGGGTCAGCCCCGGCGGACTGCGGCCCCACGCGAAAATGACCCCCTTCATCGATATAAGCAATGGAGCCGCCGCCGGCCCCTAAAGTCGTCATATCGATCATCGGCGTCAGCACGGGGTATTCCCCCACATAGGTGTCCCGCGAATTTTTGATTTTAATGTTGCCGTCGGGGATGGTGCTGAGGTCGGCCGAGGTGCCGCCGATATCGACGGTCAGAATATTGCCGGCATTCGACAAGGCGCCGCAGTAACGGCCGCCGATCACGCCGGCCGCCAGCCCCGACATCAGTATGGACACCGACTCCCGGGCGCATTTTTCGGCCGTCGAAACGCCGCCGTTGGATTGCATAATCCGCAACTTTGCGGTAATGCCCTCGGATTGCAGTTTCTGTTCCAGGTGCTGCAGATACAAAGCGACTTTCGGCCCGACATATGCGTTCATGGCGGTGGTGGAGAATCGCTCGTATTCACGAATCACATTGGCAATTTCACTGGAGCAGGACACATAGGCGTCCGGTATGACTTCCAGCACTATCTGTTTGGCCCGCTTTTCATGCGCCGGGTTCAGAAAAGAAAACAAAAAGCAGATGATGATCGACTTAATGCCGCGGGATTTCAGCAACTCCGCCGCGGCCCTGGTCTCCTCTTCATCCAGCGGCTCCTCGATTCTGCCCGCAGGCGGAAAAATCCGCTCTGACACCGGAATGCGGTTTCTGCGCTTGACCAGCGGCCTGGACTGCCACGGCACATCAAACTGCAATGAAAAATTATGCGGCCGTTTATGCCGGGCGATGTGCAGAATGTCCCTGAACCCGCGCGATGTCAGCATGCCGACTTCAGCGCCGTTGTGCTCCAATGTAATGTTTGCGGCAACGGTGGTGCCGTGGACAATGAGGTCGATTTCTTCGCGTTTTATGCCGGCCGTTTCGCATATCTGTCTGATTCCGTTGAGCACCCCGATGGACTGGTCTTGCGGGGTGCTCTCGACCTTGTGTATAAACACGCCGCGCCCGGTCGAATCCGACTCGAACGTCTCCAGAATTAAATCCGTGCATGTTCCGCCGACATCCACACCAATACGGGCCATATTCTTCTGTCTCCCGGGTTAGTCGTTCATGTGTTGATGAACAAGTTGAGAATCAAACAGTCTCCGGCGAAGTTCGGCATCCGGGGCCGACCAGCGAATTCAGGTAATTGACGCAGGTGTCGACATCTTCGACATCGCCAAACTTGGCGTCGATATCGAACAGATTCCATTGCACCGCCCCCGGAACCCTGTCGCCGATGCATTCCTCGACGGCGATCGGTCGAAACCCTTCCGCGATGCCGTCGCAAATTGTCTGGCGCACGCAGGCGCATGCGGTCACCCCGGTCACCAGTATGGTGTCAACGCCGAATGAGCGCAACAGGCCGGCCAGATAGGTGCCGGCGAACGCGCTGGCGTGTTTTTTGACGAGTACTTGCTCCCCCTTGACGGGGGCAATTCGGTCATCGATTGCCCACACTTCCCGGTTCGATTCATCCACCGCTTCGATGGGGATTTTATGGTGCCAGAGCCCCATATCGGTGTGCGGGTCGGAGCGGTCCGTGTTTTGATAGCAGGTCGTAACGTGGATAACGGGGTGCCCTTGTTCCCTGCATGCCGCCAGCAGACGCTGCACCCCCGGAATAACCCGGTCATCCATGCCCTCGCAGGTAAACGGGTTGCCCGGGCGGGTCCATGCGTTGGCCAAATCAACATTGATCAAGGCCGGATTCTCGCCAAATCCGATGCGCCGCTGGAAGCCGCGCTCCTTGTACAGTTTCCTGGCCGCGCCGAAGGCGCTTTCAAGGAGTTGGTTCAATTCGTCTTCGCTCATAATGATATGCATCTTTGCCGTTAATTTAAGCGTGATTCAGAAGGAACCACCGCTGGTTTGTCAAGGCGGAATTGATTATGATATTGACATAACCGTTTTATAATATGAATTACCGTGAATTTTGAACTGCTCCATATCAAGTGTTTCATTGCCGTGGCCGAACAGTTGCATTTCCGCAAAGCCGCGGAAAAACTGCTTATGACCCAGCCGGGGCTCAGTCGGCGGATTAAGTGGCTGGAGAACCAGTTGGGCGCGCGCCTTTTGACCAGAACAACCCACAGCGTTCATTTAACCGAGGCCGGCAAGTCGTTTTTCGTGGAAGCGAAAAATATCATTGCGAGCACCGAACGGGCGGCGACTTTGGCGAAGAGCATCGACCAGGGGAAGGCCGGGTATCTGTCGATTGCCTACATGGATTTCGCCATCAACGGCACGCTGCCCCACATCATTCAAGCCTTTCGGAAAATCAACCCCGACATCATATTAAATCTGCAGCATGCGCCGTCATCCATACAAAAGAAAGAGTTGCTGGAATCCAAAATCGATGTTGGAGTCTTAATCGGCCCGTACAGCCACGAACATCTTGTTGTCAAGGAAATCAGCAACGAGCCTTTGCTGCTTCTCATGCCGGAAAGGCACCGTCTTCTGAGTAAAAAAATACAACTCGCCGATCTGGAAAACGAGCGGTTTGTCCTTGGCACGGAGGACAGTTGGAGCATTTTCAGAAGCGTGTTTTATGAAATTTGCCACGCTGCGGGGTTTGTCCCGAAAATAGCGCAAGAGGCGTCCACAAGCGACGGCATATTCGGCCTGGTGGCCGCCGGCAGCGGAATTTCCCTGTATCCGAAATGCTATCAGAACATCCGAAGAAAGGGGATTGTCGCCCGCCCGATACGGGATTTGAAGCGCCGAATCTCGACGGTTGCCGTATGGCGGAGCAATAACAATGCGGTGTCTCAGTCCGGTTTCGGTGAATTCCTTCTTAGCCTCGGCCCCTTGAAGTAAAGCCGGTGTGATGACCGGTCGGGCGGTGTTTCCCCGCATGATGTCAGATTCCAATTCCCCGCATCCGCTCGTTGCGCCGCCGCAGAACTTCCAGGGTGAGTAGCAGCATCACCGAGACCAAAATGAGCAGCGTTGCAACCGCGAGGATGGTGGGGCTGATCGACTCGCGAATTCCCGACCACATCTGGCGCGGTATGGTGCGCTGTTCGGTTCCGGACAGAAACAGGACCGCGACCACTTCGTCAAAGGAGATGATGAAGGCGAACAGCCCCCCCGAGATCACCCCCGGCGCGATAAGCGGGGCGATGATGTGGAAGAAAGTATACGCCGGTGTCGCCCCCATACTGGCCGAGGCCCGCGTCAGGGAGCGGTCGAACCCGGAAAGGGTTGCGGTCACGGTTATGACGACGAACGGCGCGCCAAGCGTGGCGTGCGCCAGGATGAGACCGGGGAAGGTTTGGCTAAGGCCGATGCCGGAATAGAAAAAATACAGGCCGGCCGCGGTGATGATGACCGGTACAATCATCGGCGACAGCAGCACCGCCATAATGGCCGTTCGATAAGGCATGCTCGCCTGCGAGAGGCCCAGGGCGGCGACCGTTCCCAGCGTGGTGGCGATTACGGCGGCGCTTATGCCGATGAAAAAACTGTTGCGGATGGCCCGCAACCATTGCTCATTATCCCAAATATCCCGGTACCAGCGCGTTGAGAAGGCTTCGGGGTCGAAGGTCAGCATGCCCGGCGTGAAAGTGAAGTATGGCTCGGCGTTGAAGGAAAGCGGAATGATCACCAGAATCGGCGCGACCAAAAACAAATAGACGGATGCGCACACCGCCTTGTGGATAATGTTTCGGATACGCCCCGGCAGCCCGAAACAGGGGGGTGGTTTGGCCATATTCAGCCGCCCATCCTCAGGCTGTCGACGCCGGCGATGCGGTTGTAAAGCCAGTACAGTGCGAGTACGCCGACCAGCAGCAGCGTACCGAGCGCGGCCGCCAGCCCCCAGTTCAGGGAACTTTGCATATGATAGGCAATCGCGCTGGAGATGAGTTGCCCCGTGCGTCCGCCCACCAGCTCCGGTGTGATGTAGTAGCCGATGCACAAAATGAAGACCAGGATTGAGCCGGCGCCCGCTCCCGGAAGGGTTAATGGCAGGTAAATATCCAACCAGGCGCGGGCGGGCGGTGCGCCCATGGACTCGGCGGCGCGCAGATAATTCGGCGGGATGGTCTTCATCACGGAATAAAGCGGCAGCACCATGAACGGCAGCAGGATATGGGTCATGGCCACCACCGTGCCGAACATGTTATAGATCATCTGGATGCGCCCCTCATCGCCCAGAATTCCGGTCGCGACCAGGAGGTCGTTGAGTACCCCGTTCGATTGAAGCAGGACAATCCATGCGGTGGTGCGCACCAGCAGCGACGTCCAGAAAGGCAGAAGAACCAGAATCATCAGCAGATTGGCGGTTGCGGCGGGCAAAGTCGCCATTTGATAGGCGACCGGATAAGCAAGCAGAATGCAAAGCGCGGTGACCAGCAGGCTGACCCAGAGCGTTTTGACAAAGAGGCTGACATAAATCCGCTGATGGGGCGGTTTCGCCACGATGTCGCCGTACAAATTCGTGGTCAAATCGGCGGCGGCCAGGTAATAGGACCTGGTATACGGCGAGTTCAGCGACTTGAGGCCGGCCAGAATTTCCCCGCCCCGCCACTTCGGGTCGATTGTCTCGAACAAATCCCGATGGCTCCGCCCTTCGGCGGGACCGCGCCGCATGGCGCGCGCTGTGCGCATCAGCGTGCTGCGTGTTCCGGGAACATCATAGTTGAGGCGGGTCGCGAGTTTGCCGAGGTCGCCGCTTTCCCGCGCGCTCAGCAGCTCTTCGCCCAGGACCTTAAACACCGCCTCGGGCGGCGCCGAGTCCGGCGACCAATGGTTGAGCAATTCCAGCGTTCGGGGAATCGCGCGCACCGCGACCGGGTCATCGACCGAGCGGTACATCATCAGGCCGATGGGAACCACAAATGTGATGAGCACAAAAGCCAGCAGGGGAGCGACAAGCCCGGCGGCTTTGATCTGGCGGGCCCGCTCCGCCCGGGCGAATTTCGCCTTCAGCGCGCGACCGTCATCGTCGATTGTCATGCCGGCGGAAGTGGAAATGGTCGTCACGAATATCTCCGCGCATACCCGCTTAGCCCTCAAGCGCCCGGCAGTTTTCCGGCGCCCAGCCGAAGGTCATGCTGTTTCCCGCGTTCAGGCCGGGGTGCATGGATGCATTGGGAACCTTGACGATGAAATCATCGTGCCCGCACAGCGAAACCCGTATGCGCATGTGGTCGCCGAGATAGAGCAACTGCTCGACCCTGCCCTCAAAGCGGTTCGGGTGTTTCCCGTCGGGCGGATTGATTTCAACGCGCTCCGGGCGCAACGACAGGGTCGTTGCCGAGCCGGCCCCGGCCACATTCACGCATCGTGCGGTTACCAGCGACCCGTCGTGCAGTTGAACCACGCATTCGCCGCCGCGGGCGGATTTAACCAAACCGCGCAACTGGTTGTTTTCGCCGATAAATCCGGCGACGAACGCATTTTCAGGTTTTTCATAGAGATCCAGTGGCGGCGCAAGTTGTTGAATCACCCCGTCGTTAAAAACGGCAATCCGGTTGGACATGGTCAGGGCTTCGGTCTGGTCATGGGTTACATAAACAACCGTGACGCCCAGATTTTCATGGATGTCTTTAATCTCATACTGCATTTGTTCGCGCAATTGCTTGTCGAGGGCGCCAAGAGGTTCGTCCATGAGCACGATTTCCGGGTCGAAAATCAGCGCCCGGGCCACGGCGACACGCTGTTGCTGGCCGCCGGACAGCATCGCCGGGCGCCGGTTACCGAACCGCTTGAGTTGAACCCTGTCCAGGGCGCGCGCGACTTTGGCCTCGATATCCGTTTTGCCGAGTTTGCGCACTTTGAGCGGATAGGCCAGATTCTCGGCCACCGTCTTGTGCGGAAAAAGCGCGTAATTCTGGAACACCATTCCGATATTTCTTTTATGCGGCGGCACCCGGTTGATCGACTCCTCATTCAGGTAAATCTTCCCCCCGGTGGCGCTCTCAAACCCGGCGAGCATCATCAGGCAGGTTGATTTTCCGGACCCGGACGGGCCGAGCAGGGTCAGAAACTCGCCGTGAGGGATCGACAGATTGAGATCCTTCACCACCAGTGTTTCGCCGTCATAACTCTTTTGGACACGCTCAAAACGAACCGCCGGGCCGGTCATATCGTCCTCCCGAAATCCAGGTCAAAGGCGGTGCTCGCATGGCGGTTACACCGAATTCTTGCGAGCGCCCCGGTCAAATGATAATACAAATGAAATATTTTTTTCAATAAATTGAATATTTGTTCAATTCAGGGTATTCTCCGCTACGAGGCGCCGGGATCTTCCCGCAACCTCAACCCGGCGCGGGCCGCTCCGCGCCCCAAGCAATCGCGGATTGGTCCGCACCAACCATGGGGGCACGAACATGAAGATACCATCAGTCGGAAATTATGCGAGCAGCCTGGCGCTTGGCCTGGCGCTCACCGTCACCGCCACCCAAAGCGTCAGCGCCGAAGAACTTGTGGTGGTGGGCTGGGGTGGCGCGCTCAGCGCGGCCCAGACCGAGGCATTTGAAAAACCGTTTTCCGCCGCCACCGGTGTCAACATCCTCGCCGAGGTTTACAACGGCGGCCTGGCCCAGGTGAAGGCGCAGATCGAAGCCGGAAACATCACCTGGGATGTGCTGGATGCTGAAATGACCGATGCCGAACTTGGTTGTGCGGAGGGGTTGCTCGAGGAGATTTCGACATCGGAACTGGCACCGGGCACGGACGGCTCGCATCCAGGGGACGACTTTTTTGAAGACGCGCTGCACGACTGCGGCGTGGCAAACTATGTGTGGGCGAACGTCTATGCTTACGACAAAAACGCCTTTCCCGGCAACCGCCCGCAGACCATCGCCGATCTTTTCGACCTTGCCAAAT
Source organism: Gammaproteobacteria bacterium (assembly GCA_028817015.1). Taxonomy (GTDB): domain Bacteria; phylum Pseudomonadota; class Gammaproteobacteria; order Arenicellales; family Poriferihabitantaceae; genus JAHRAW01. The sequence goes on along the minus strand of JAPPQJ010000215.1, from coordinate 1,963 downwards.
TCCCCGGCAAGCGCGGCCTGCGCAAAAGCCCCAAGGCGAATCTGGAATGGGCCGCCCTCGCCGACGGAGTGCCGCTTGATCAGGTGTATCAAGTGCTCGCGACTCCGCAGGGCGTTGACCGGGCCTTTGCGGTTCTCGACCGCGTCAAAGACAGCACGATCTGGTGGGAGGCCGGCGCCCAGCCGCCGCAACTGTTAGCCGACGGGGAGGTGGTCATGACCTCGGCCTACAACGGCCGCCTGTTCAACGCCATCGTCAAGGAAGGTCAGCCCTTTGAAATCGTGTGGGACGGTCAAGTCTGGGATTATGGCGCCTTCATCATCCCCAGGGGCGCGCCAAACCGGGAACGCGCGATTGAATATGTTCGATTCGCCACATCGCCGGAGCGCCTTGCCGACCTGACCAACCACATCTCATACGGCCCTGCCCGGGCTTCCGGCGTCGCCCTCGTGGCCGCCGGGATGAAGCGGCATCTGCCCACCTCAGAGGAGAATTTCGCCGGGGGGTTGAGGGCCAGCGCGATTTTCTGGTCGGACTACGGCGATCAGTTGACCGAGCGGTTTAACGCCTGGTTGGCGGCAAACTGAGCTGTTGGCCGGCGGCATCGCGCGATCGGTGCGCGCCGCTTTGCACAGCGGGTCCTGGCGCAGGCCATATCGGTGCGTATAACATTGCTCCATGACTTTTCGCGCCGACCCGAACAGGGATGATCTGGACGCCATTCAGGACCGCTTGACCAAAGCGCGCCCCGCGTTGCCGCCTCAACTTCGGCGCGCGGCGGCCTATGTGCTGGAAAACCCCGGAGATGTGGCCACCCTTTCCATGCGCAAAGTCGCATCCGCGGCCCAGGTCGCCGCGCCAAATTTTGCCCGTCTCGCCAAGGCCATCGGCTTTGGCACCTATGACGAACTGCGCGAGGTTTACCGTAAGCACGTGCAACGCGGCGCGCCGTTTGCCTACCAGGAACGCGCCCTGAGCCTGCAATTTTCGGGGGCCGACCACGGCGTCGAGGCGGTCTGGTCGTCGTTTCGCGCGGCCGCTTTTGACGGCATCAAAAGTGTCTTTGATCATGTCGATGCGGGGTTAATCTCATCGGTCGCCGAAGCGCTGCACCGGCGACAGCGTATCTACCTGGCCGGGATGCAGGCTTCGCAACCGTTCGTCCGATATTTGCACTATATCGGCGGCATGGTTTCCCCATCGATGCGCCTGGTGGGCCGCGAGGGGTCGGTGGTGGCCGATGACCTGGCCGATATGGGGGAGCGGGACGCGATCATTTGCCTCGCGCTCAGGCCGTGCGCCCGCGCCACGGTGCAGATTGCCCGAATCGCCCGGCAACGCAGCGTGCTGGTGGTCGGCATCACCGACAGCCGCGCATCGCCGCTTGCCGCGATGTCGGATTATCCGCTGCTGGTGCCGACCGAAAGCCCGATGTTTTTTGAATCCTACATCGGCGCGACCGCCGTCATCGAGATGCTGGTCGGTTTTTATGTGATGGGGGAGGGAGCCTGTGCGGTTGAACGGATCGAGCGCATCGAGGCCGACCGCCGCCGTTTCGGCGAATACTGGAACGAAGAAGACGGGTGAGCGGGGCGCGCGCATTGCCCGGTTTGCAGGTCCTCGCCTGTCAGACAGCGGTTCCGCCGGTGGCGAGCCCGGGCGGGCGGGATGCGCATCTGAAAAACTTGGGCGCGCGGGTCAGCCGCGAATTGTCCAATCGCCGGGCGGATTTGGTCGTCCTTCCCGAACTGTCCAGCATCGACTATTCGCGCCGGGCATTCAACCAACTCGAGGCATTGTCCGAATCGCTCGACGGCCCGTCCTTTAAGGTGTGGCGGGCGATTGCCCGCGAGCACGCAACCCACATCGCATACAGTTTCCCGCGCCGAGCCGAACGGGGATTTCGCATTTCCCTTGCGGTGGTCGCCCCGTCCGGCAATCTGCTGGGCCACTACGACAAACT
>JAPPQJ010000089.1:5647-16461 GCA_028817015.1 Gammaproteobacteria bacterium | reverse complement strand
CGAGCGCGGCGCATGCTTCGGCGAGGCGGCCGGCTGGGAGCGGCCCAACTGGTTTGCGCCGGCCGGCGTTACGCCGGAATACGAATACAGTTTCGGCAAGCAAAACTGGTTCGAATATTCGGCGGAAGAACACCGCGCCTTTCGCGAGGGCGTGGCGTTATTCGACCAGAGTTCCTTCGCCAAATACACGGTGCAGGGGTGCGACAGTTGCCGCATCCTGCAGCGCATCTGCACCGCCGATGTCGATGTCGCGCCCGGACGCATGGTCTACACCCACTGGCTGAACGAGCGCGGCGGCATCGAGGCCGATTTGACCGTGATGCGCCTGGCCGAAGACGAGTTTTTCGTGGTCAGCGGCGCGGCGTCCAGCGGACGGGACAGGGACTGGTTGCGCCGCCATATCGCGGATGACATGCGCTGCTGGGTCAGCCATGTAACAAACGCCTGGGCGGTGTTCGGCGTGATGGGCCCGGCCAGCCGCGGCTTGCTCACCGACGCGCTCGACCGCGACATGTCCACCGCCGCCTTTCCGTTCGGCGCGGTGCGCGAAGTCGAAATCGGCTGTGCGGTGGGGCGCGCGGCGCGGGTGTCATTCGTGGGCGAACTGGGCTGGGAGTTGTATGTCCCGGCCGACATGGCGCGCCACGCTTTCGACCACCTGTGGCAGGCCGGCGAGAGTCACGGTTTGCGCTTAGCCGGCCTGCACGCTCTCGACAGCGGCCGCATCGAGAAAAAATTCCTGCATTTCGGCTACGATGTCGCCGACGAGGACACGCCGCTGGAATGCGGCTGCGGATTCGTCTGCGCGTGGGACAAATCGGTGGCGTTCACCGGACGCGACGCTCTGCTGCGGCAACAAGAAAACAGCCAATGGAAACGCAAACGCTTAGTGCAGTTCTTGCTGCGTGACCCCGACGCCATGCTCTACCACCACGAGCCGATTCTACGCGCCGGAAAAATCGTCGGCCACCTCACCTCCGGCAACTACGGCCACACCCTCGGCGGCTCCGTCGGCCTCGGCTATGTCCACTTCGACGCCGGCGTCGACCAGGCCTTCCTCGACAGCGGCGCGTTCGAAATCGACATCGGCGGCCAACGCATCCCGGCCAAAGCCAGTTTAAGCGCGCTGTATGACCCGAAAGGGCGGAGAATGCGGGGGTGATATGTATAAAAAATGAGGAAAATATGCATTTCATCAACCAAGCGTCGGGAGAACTGCCCGTGTTTCAGGACGCCTCACCCGAGCCCGCTTCGCCTCACAACCCCGAAAAGCCGTGGAAGGCCTTGCCGGAACTGCCGCCCGCCGCCGGGATGGAATCCAGAGAAATACTCAAAGCGTGCATCTCGGCGAGGGCCGGATTAGCCCGGGTGAACGCCCTGGTCGAGGTTTTGCCGAACAAGGACAACTTGTTGCCCGCCATACCGCTGCAGGAAGCGCGCAGCAGTTCCGGGACAGAAAACATCGTAACCCCCGGCGATGCGCTGCACCAAGCCCTGGCCGGCGGCGGGAATGTGTCGAACTTTTATTCAAGCGGCCGTGTTGCAAAATCAGCATCGTGGAAAAAGGCCCGGGAGGCTCCAGGCTGACGGCGGCCCGAGACCTGAACGAGATGACCGACTTGAAGTTGCTCCAACGAATCCGGCGGGGACGCGAGTATTACTGTGTCAACGGTCGGCTGATTGGCTTGCTGGCGGAGCAGAGGTGATGTGAAACGGAGTTGACGGAGATTTCTTTGTTCTGGTCAGGTGTCATCGGCGGCATGAGGGCGAGAGGTTCTGGTTTTGCGCCGGGCGAAATGTCGCGGCGGAATCGATGGTGAAACTTGAATTCAACCAGTAAGCGCAACTCCACCCGACAACAGTCGCCGAACACCCGGTCAGGCCCGGAATGGCGGGACGGGGCCGCCGCGTTGCATTTGGGCGAGGAGTTGTTTCATTCCGCCTTTTTTGTTCATCTTTTTCATCATTTTCTGCATCTGCATGAATTGTTTCAGGAGTTGGTTGACTTCCTGCACCGGCCTTCCCGCGCCTTTTGCGATGCGGCGTTTGCGCGAGCCGCGCAGCACCGCCGGGAAGCGCCGCTCGTGCGGGGTCATGGCGTTGATGATGGCGATGGTGCGGGCGGTTTTTTTGCCGTCTGTCCGGCCCATAGCGCGGGCGCGGGCCTGCTGCGGCAGGCGGTCGAGGCCGGGCAGTTTTTCCAGCAGCGCGGCCATTCCGCCCATCTGCTCCATCTGCAGCAACTGATCGCGGAAATCCTCGAGGTCGAAGGCGCGGCCGCCGGCCATTTTGGCGGCCATCTTTTCGGCTTTCTGTTTGTCGACTTTGCGCTCGGCTTCCTCGACTAAAGTCAACACATCGCCCATGCCGAGGATGCGCGATGCCACTCGTTCGGGGTGGAACGCCTCGAGCGCGCCCAAACCTTCGCCGACGCCGAGGAATTTAATCGGTTTGCCGGTCGCCTGGCGGATGGAAAGCGCCGCGCCGCCGCGCGCATCGCCGTCCGTCTTGGTCAGCACCACGCCGGTGAGCGCCAGCGCCCGGTCAAACGCGCGGGCGCTGTTGACCGCGTCCTGGCCGCTCATGCTGTCGGCCACGAACAGGGTTTCGTGCGGGCCCGCGGCGTGGTGGATGCGGCGGATTTCGTCCATCAGTTGGGCGTCGATGTGCTGGCGGCCGGCGGTGTCGATGAGCAGCGCATCGGCCGCTGAACGGCGCGCCTCGGCGAGCGCCGCTGTGGCGATTGCCACCGGGTCGGCGGGGCTGGCCGCGGCGTCGAAAAACCGCGCTCCGGCGGCGTCGCACAACAGGCGCAACTGCTCGGCGGCGGCCGGGCGGTGGACATCGACGCCGGCCACTAACACCGTCTTGCGGTGGCGCTGAGTGAGATGGTGCGCCAACTTGCCGGTGGTGGTGGTTTTGCCGGCGCCCTGCAGTCCGGCGAGCAGAATCACCACCGGCGGCGGCGCGGCCAAATCCAGCGCGTCGTTGGCCTCGCCCATCAACTCGACCAGTTCGCTCTTGACCACGCCGATGACCGCCTGGCCGGGCGACAAACTGGCCGACACCTCACGCCCCAGCGCGCGCGCTTTGACCCTGGCGACGAATTCGCGGGTGATTTCCAGGGAGACATCGGCCTCCAGCAGTGCGATGCGCACCTCGCGCATGGCCTGGGCGATATTGTCCTCCGACAGCCGCCCGCGCCCGCGCAGGTTGCGGAAGGTGTGTTTCAGTTGGTCGCTGAGTTGGTCGAACACGGCGGTTGTGTCGGGGTGTCGGGGCGGCGGTGTATAATTGGCGGGTCTTTCATTGGGGCATTATGGACGGGCGCAGGCGGCGTTTTGCGCCGTGACCCGCTGCATTTCCGGTCATGCCGGGTTTGACCGGTCGCCGGCAAAAAGCGGGCATGTCGCTGATATGACGGTTGCCTGTTATAAGCGCACAGTTCTCTTTCATTTTTCACGGTCGCATCCAAAATCGCTTCCACGGTCAATATGTTCCCGGTCATCGCCGCCGTTTGTTTATACTTCGCCGCGAGTTGGCTAATCTGGCTTCACGCCACCGGCGGCGGAGCAAATGCGGCGACCCACACGGTGGCCAATAAACCGGCAACCCCCGCCGCCATTCGGTTGTTAGTCGCAGCCGTGATCGTTCTGCACGCGCTGCAACTATACGAGCAATTATATCGCAGCGGCGGCCACGGCGTAACCAACCTGGCGCTCGGCCATGTGGTGTCGCTGGTGGCGTGGACGAGCGTGACGCTGTTCCTGGTTGCGTCTCTGGTCAGGCGGGTCTTGAACCTCGGCGTGGTGGTGCTGCCGTCCGGGTTGCTCGGGCTCCTCATCGGCGCGGCGCTGCCCGGCGAGGCGTTTCTTCTGGAGAGCCTGCCGCGCGGTGCCGGCTGGCACATCGCCATCGCCGTCCCCGCCTACGGCGTGCTGAGCATCGCCTTCGCCCAGGCGCTGCTGCTGTGGATGCATGAAAAACAACTGCGTCAAATCAACCGCAGGCGGCTTTTCCCGGCCCTGCCGGCCCTTGAAACCATGGAGTCCAATCTGCTGCACCTGATCGTGCTCGGCTTTGCGCTCCTGACCGTCAACCTGTTGACCGGCATGATCAGCACCCACCGCAGCCACGGCGTGCTGCTGCTGTTCAATCACCACATCCTGCTGAGCCTGCTGGCATGGGCCGGCTTCGGCGCCCTGCTGGCCGGCCGCGCGCTGTTCGGCTGGCGCGGACAAATGGCCGCCCAATGGACCATAGCCGCCTTCGCCGTGCTGGCCCTGGCGTATTTCGGCACGCGCTTCGTTCAGGATGTGATTTTATAGGTCAGGGAGCGCCCGACGCACGCCGCTGGGCGGTGGTTTTGGCCACCTCATTGCGGATGTAGGTGGCGCGCAGATGCAGCGGCGAAACCGCGCTCTGCAATCCGCGCACAGCGGCAATTCGCGCAACGCCGGCGGCCTCCGGATGGCGCCCGGCCAGCCACCTGGACACCGACCCGTTCAGCGCTTCCAGCAACGCCGGCGCATGGCGGTCCCAGCCGCTGCCGATGCCGGTGATGTTTGCGTGGCCGCCGTTTGCCACCTGGCCCGGTGCGCTCAGCGCCGGCTCGATGATCGCGCCCGGCGCGGCTGAACCGTATAGCGCGCAGTAAACCTGCCCCATGCGCGCATCGATGGCGGGCAATACGGTGGCGGCGGCGGTTTCGCCGTCTCCCGGGCGCAAAACCCCCTCCGCCAGCGCCTCCAGCGAGTTCACCGGAATCACCTTGAGCCCGGCCCCGTAGGCCAGCCCCTGGGCGACGCCGATACCGATGCGCACGCCGGTGAATGAGCCGGGGCCGATATCCACCGCCAGCGCGTCCAACTCCCGCAGGTTGAGCCCGCATGCGCTCAGCAGATGCTGCGCCATGCCCAACACCCGTCGCGAATGGCCGTTCGCCGCCACTTCCAGTTGCTGGGTAACCGCGCCGCGCAGGTTGAGCGCCACCGAGCACGCTTCGGTCACGGTGTCGAGCGCCAGGATGTTCAGTTCACTTGCATTCATCGGCAAAAAACGCCGCCACCTCCTCAATGCCCCGGGTGACCGGCATGTCCGGCAAATTGTCGCGAAACCACCGGCCATACGGTTTGGAGAGAAGCCGCGGGTCGCACAGCACCAGCACGCCGCGGTCGGTTTCGGAGCGAATCAACCGCCCGGCGCCTTGCTTGAGCGCGACCACCGCCTGCGGGATTTGGATGTCCATGAACGGGTTGGCGCCTTCCTCCTGGCAGGCGCTGAGGCGGTTTTTGAGCACCGGGTCGCCGGGCGAGGCGAACGGCAGTTTGTCGATGATCACGCACGACAAACGCTCGCCGACCACATCCACGCCCTCCCAGAAACTCGCGGTGCCGAACAGCACGGCGCGCCCGCCGCGCCGGAAGCGCGCCAGCAGTTCGTTCTTCGGGGCCTGGCCCTGCAACAGCAGCGGCCAGTCGGTGCGCGCCGACAGTTGCTGGTGCACGCGGTTCATCATCCCGTAACTGGTGAACAGGCAGAAGGCGCGCCCGCGGCTGGCGGCGGCCACCTCGGCGATCACCCGGGTCAGCGCATCGGCGTATTCATCGGCGCGCGGGTCCGGCATGTCGGCCGGCAGATACAGCAGCGCGTTGGCGCGGAAGTCATACGGGCTGCCCCATCTGCGGGTGTGCACATCTTGCAGCCCGAGGCGGTTGCAGAATGCGGAGAAATCGTCCCCGACCGCTAACGTGCCGGAGGTGAAAATCCACGCCGCCGGGTTGCGCTGCATCATCTCGCCAAAAAACCCGCTGATGTCGAGCGGTGTGCCGTGCAAGCGAAACCCGCGCTCGCCGATCTCGGCCCAGCGTATCTGGTTGCTGTCGCGGTGGTGCAGCCAGGTGTCCAGTTGCGCCTGGATGTCCCGGCATCGCTCGAGGCATCTGCGCAGACCTTCGCCGGCCGGGGCGGCGGCGTTTAGCGCTCCCTCAAATTGCGCCAGCGCCTCGGTCAAGTCCGCGCAAGCGGCGTCGAATGCCGCGCTTTGCAGGGTGTCAAAATCCACCGACTGGCCGGCGCAAGGCTGGCCGGCCCGTTGCACCCGCGTCAACGCCTGCTCCATGCGCTCCGCGGCGGCGGTCAAATCCACCCCGCTTTTTTCCGCCTTTTCCGCTTCAACCGCATCCCGCCCCAGTTCGGCGACCTGGCCGCCGGAGACCGAAAACCCGAAGAACAGCGACGCGGTTTCGGCGATGTGGTGCGCTTCGTCGAAGATCACCGCGTGGTGCTGCGGCAGGAGTTCGCCGAAACCCTCGGCCTTCAGCGTCAAGTCGGAAAAAAACAGGTGGTGGTTGACCACCACGATGTCGGCCTGCATGGCCCGCTGGCGCGCTTTGACCACGAAACAGCGCTTGAAGTCGGGGCACTGGCCGCCGAGGCAGTTGTCGGCGGTCGAGGTGACGCGCTTCCACAGCGGCGATTCTTCGCTCAAAGCGGCGACTTCGGACATGTCGCCGCTTTGCGTGGCCGCGGCCCAGCGCTCGATGGCCTGGAAGGATTCTTCGGGCGCCTGGTCCGGCAACTCGCGCTGTTGCAACTGCAATTTGAGGCGGTAGCGGCACAGGTAATTGGCCCGGCCTTTCAGCAGCACCGCGTCCACCGGGGCGCCGAGCATCTCGGCCACCTGCGGCAAATCGCGCTTGAAAATCTGGTCTTGCAGGTGGCGGGTAGCGGTGGAGATGATGGTACGCAGCCCGCTCAGCACGGCCGGCACCAGGTAGGCGAAGGTCTTGCCGGTGCCGGTGCCGGACTCGACCACCAGCGTGCCGCCCCGGGCCAGCGCCGTCTCGACCGCCCGGGCCATCTCCTGTTGCGCGGCGCGCGGCACGAAATTCGCCATTTCCCGCTGGAAAACGCCGTCCGGGGCCAGGGCCTCGGCGCTGGCTTTGGGCGGAGACTCTTCAGCCCGGGCCGCCATGGCCGGGTCAGGAATAGCCGTGTTCGGCGGTGGGGAATCGGCCGTTCTTGATGTCTTCGACATAATTCGCCAGCGCCCCCTGCACGCCGCCGGGGTTGCCTTTCAGGTAGTTTTTGACGAACCGGGCGGACTGGCTGGGATACAAACCCAACAAGTCGTGCCACACCAGTATCTGGCCGTCGGTGCCGGCCCCGGCGCCGATGCCGATGACCGGGACTTCCAGGCTGGCCGACAGCCGCGACCCTAACGACGCGGGCACGCATTCGATCAAAATCAGGCTGGCGCCGGCCGTCTGCAACACTTTGGCTTCGTCTATGATCGACTGCCCCTGGGCCGGGTCGCGCCCCTGCACGCGGTAGCCGCCCAGGTGGTTGACCGACTGCGGCATCAACCCCAGGTGCGCGCACACCGGAATCCCCCGTTCAACCAGTAAGCGGGTGGTCTCGGCCAACCACGCGCCGCCTTCCAGTTTGACCATCTGCGCGCCTTCGCGCATCAGGATGGCGGCGTTTTCCAAACTCCGTGATTCGGAGTAGTAACTCATAAACGGCAAATCGGCCATCAGCAGCGCGCCCTGCCGAGCGCGCCGCACGCATCGGACATGATAGGCGGTGTCCTCGATGGTCACCGGCAAACTGCTGTCGTGGCCCTGGATGACCATGCCGAGCGAATCGCCGACCAACAGCACTTCGACGCCGGCTTGGGCCGCGGCCACCGCGCTGCAATAGTCGTACGCGGTCAGCGCGACGATTTTCTCGCCGGCCGCTTTCATCTGCGCCAACTTCATGACGGTGATTTTCTGCGGATGGCTCGGTTGCACGGACATGGCGGCGCGGCGAAAGGGCGAAGCGAAGGCGTAGTATATGCGCTCAGCGGCCGGCGGGATAGCGGCCCGCACCGTGGCCGCCGTTGGATGAAGGTCGGAGAATAACGGCGCGGCGCCGGTCGCCGCCCCCGTCAATCCACCAAATCCTCAAAAAACGCCTTGATCTTGTCACGCCATGAACTGCTGCGGGGCGCGTGGCGGTTGCCGCCGGCGGTCACGCTGCGGTCGAATTCATTGAGTAATTTTTTTTGCTTGGCGTTCAGGTTGACCGGGGTTTCAACCACCACCTTGCAATACAGGTCGCCCTGGTGGCCGCTGCGCACATTGCGAACCCCCTTGCCGCGCAGGCGGAAGATTTTTTCCGACTGGCTTTCCGCCGGCACCTTGAGGCTGGCGCGCCCCGACAAGGTCGGGATTTCCAGCGCGCCGCCGAGCGCCATGGTGGTGAAACTGACCGGCACCTCGCAATACAGGTCGTCGCCGTCGCGTTCAAAGATCGGGTGGCGGGCGATGCGCACCTGGACATAGAGGTCGCCCGCGCCCACGCCGCGCGCGCCGCCTTCGCCTTCGCCGCCCAAGCGCACCTGGTCGCCGTCATCGACGCCGGCGGGGATTTTCACCGACAGGGTTTTCTGGTCGTGCACCATGCCCTGGCCGCCGCAAGTTCCGCACGGGTCGCTGATGAGTTGTCCGCGCCCGCGGCATTGCGGGCAGGTCTGCTGCACCGAAAAGAAACCCTGCTGCATGCGCACCTGGCCGTGGCCGTCGCACCGCCCGCAAGTCTTGGGCTTGGAGCCGGGGCGCGAACCGGAGCCGCCGCAAGTGGCGCAGTTGACCCTCTTCGGCACGCGGATTTCCCTTTCCGTGCCGTGCACCGCTTCCTCCAGGGTCAATTCCAGGCTGTAGCGCAGATCTGAGCCGCGGGCGCGGCGGTGGCCGGCGCCGCCGCCGAAAATGTCGCCGAAGATGTCGCCGAAAATGTCGCCAAAGCCGGCCCCGGCCGCACCGCCCGGGCCGCTACCGGCCGAGGAACTGACCCCGGCGTGGCCGAACTGGTCGTAAGCGGCGCGTTTGCGCGCGTCGCTGAGCACATCGTAGGCCTCCTTGGCTTCCTTGAAACGGGTTTCGGCGGCGGCGTCGTTCTGGGTGCGGTCGGGATGGTATTTCATCGCCAGGCGGCGATAGGCCTTCTTCAACTCATCGGCGCCGGCGTCGCGGCTGACGCCGAGGACTTCGTAGTAATCTTGTTTGGCCATGCTTTTGGCGCATCAAGGGCGGGCTCCGCAGACCCGCCCGCCGGGACAACGGGCCAGGCCCGGCCCGCTTCAGGTTTTCTTGTCCTTGTCGCCGACTTCCTCGAATTCGGCATCCACCACATCGTCCCCGGCTTTGGTCTGGTCGCCGCTGTCGCCGCCACCCGCATCGCCGGGCGCTTCGCCCTGGGCCTGAGCATACAGTTGCTCGGCCAACTTGTGGCTGGCCTGGGTCAGGGCCTGGGTTTTGGCGGTGATCGCCTCCTTGTCATCGCCTTTCAACGCCTCCTCCAAATCGGCGATGGCGGACTCGATGTTTTGCTTCTCGCCGCCGTCGAGTTTGTCGCCCAACTCGTCGACCGATTTGCGCACGCCGTGGATCATGGCTTCGCCCTGGTTGCGCGCATCGACCAACTCGCGCGCCCTGCGGTCTTCGTCGGCATGCTCTTCGGCGTCCGAGATCATCTTGTTGATCTCGTCATCGGACAGCCCGGAACTGGACTTGATGACGATTTTGTTCTCCTTGCCGGTGGCCTTGTCTTTGGCGGACACATGCAGGATGCCGTTGGCGTCGATGTCGAAAGACACCTCGATTTGCGGCACGCCGCGCATGGCCGGCGGGATTTCGGTCAGGTCGAAGCGGCCCAGCGATTTGTTGCCGCTGGCCACCTCGCGCTCGCCTTGCAGCACATGCACGGTGACCGCGCTCTGGTTGTCCTCGGCGGTGGAAAAAATCTGGCCGGCTTTGGTCGGGATGGTGGTGTTCTTCTCCACCAACTTGGTGAACACGCCGCCCAAAGTTTCGATGCCGAGCGACAGCGGCGTCACATCCAGCAGCAGGACATCCTTGACATCGCCGCCCAACACGCCGCCCTGGATGGAAGCGCCGATGGCCACCGCCTCGTCCGGGTTGACATCGCGCCGCGGCTCCTTGCCGAAGAAGTCGGCGACCACTTTGTGCACCTTGGGCATGCGCGTCTGGCCGCCGACCAGGATGATGTCGTCGATGTCGGAGGCGTTCAGCCCGGCGTCGCGCAACGCGGTTTTGCACGGGCCCAGGGTCTGCTGCAACAGGTCGTCCACCAGCGACTCCAATTTGGCGCGCGTCAACTTCATGTTGATGTGCTTGGGGCCGCTGGCGTCGGCGGTGATATACGGCAGGTTGACTTCGGTCTGCGCGGCCGATGACAACTCGATTTTGGCCTTCTCCGCGCCTTCCTTGAGGCGCTGCATGGCCAACGGGTCGCCGCGCAAGTCCATGCCCTGGTCTTTCTTGAACTCATCGGCCAGGTAGTCGATGAGGCGGCGGTCGAAGTCTTCGCCGCCCAGGAAGGTGTCGCCGTTGGTGGACAGCACCTCGAACTGGTGCTCGCCTTCGACCTCGGCGATCTCGATCACCGACACATCGAAGGTGCCGCCGCCCAAGTCATAGACCACGATTTTGCGGTCGCCGCGGCCCTTGTCCATGCCGTAGGCCAGCGCGGCGGCGGTCGGCTCGTTGATGATGCGCTTGACCTCCAGCCCGGCGATTTTGCCCGCATCCTTGGTCGCCTGGCGCTGCGAGTCGTTGAAATACGCCGGCACCGTGATGACCGCCTCGGTGACCTTCTCGCCGAGATAGTCCTCCGCGGTCTGCTTCATCTTCTGCAGGATGCGCGCGGAGATTTCCGGCGCCGCCATTTGCTTGCCGCCGACTTCCACCCAGGCGTCGCCGTTCTTGGCTTTGATGATTTTATACGGCATCAGGTCGATGTCGCGC
>JAPPQJ010000089.1:0-5506 GCA_028817015.1 Gammaproteobacteria bacterium | reverse complement strand
ACCGCCACGCAGGAGTTGGTGGTGCCGAGGTCAATGCCGATGATTTTGGACATGTTTTCTTTCCTCTGACGGGATGTGCAAATGATTGTCGATTCGTGGATATGGGGGTTTGCCGCCGATTAACAAGTCGGGCAAATCGGCCATTCAGGATTGAGGATTGAGGATTCAGGATTTGGCCACCACCACCATGGCCGGGCGCAGCAGGCGCTCTTTGAGCAGGAAGCCCTTCTGCACCACCGAGACGATGTGGTCGGCCTCGACTTCCCCGCCCGCCGCCATGCTCACCGCCTGGTGGCATTCCGGGTCGAATCGCACGCCGGGCGCGGCCTCGACTTCGACCACCGCAAACCGCGACATCGCCAGGTCGAGTTGTTTCAGCGTCAGGCCGAGACCCTCTTTCATCTGCCGCACCGCCTCGCCCGTGCCCTCGTTCAACTCCACCGCCGCCGCGCGGTCGAGGCTGTCCTTGACTTCCAGCAGTTCCCTGGCGAAGCCCTCGATGGCGAACTTGCGCGCCGCCACGATTTCGTTCTGCGACCGCCGGCGGATGTTCTCGACTTCCGCTTTGGCGCGCAACAAGCCGTCTTTCATCTGCGCGTTTTCCGCTTGCGCCGCATCCAGTTGGGCGCGCAATTCATCGGCCGAGGGCGGCGAATCGGCGGCGGTTTCATCCGAGGCTGTCGGCGCATCGGGGCCGGGCTCGGCCGCGTCGGCGCTGTTGACGGTGGACTCGGCGGTCGCAGGTTGCGGAGATTCCGGGGGCGATTCTTTCGGCGCGGATTCGGCGGCGGTCTGGTCGGGCTTGGGCATGGCGGTTTTGGTTGTGAGTCGGCGCGGATATGGGGGCGACCGGGCGCAAACTCAACCCCGGCCGCGGCCCCTCGACCGGCGACCGCCGGTCAAATGGAAAACGACGAACCGCAGCCGCAGGTGGTCGCTGCGTTGGGGTTGTTGACCAAAAACCGGCTGCCTAACAAATCATCCTGATAGTCGATTTCCGCGCCCGACAAGTATTGCAAACTCAGCATATCCACCAGCACCTCAACGCCGCCCTGCTCAATGGCAATGTCGTCCTCCTGCTGCTCCTCGTCGAACTGAAAGCCATACTGAAACCCCGAACACCCCCCGCCACGGATGAAAACCCGCAACTTCAAGCCGGGGGTGTCTTTGGCGGCGAGCAGTTCGTTGATGCGGGCAACCGCGTTGCCGGAGATTTTCAGGTCGGTTTGCATGGTGGGATGCCGGGTGCCGTTTGGCGCGATTATAACGCGGAAATGGGGGGATGGGGCGGTAAATCAAGCCGGGTAGCGATGGAATCGTCAACCTTGTTTCCGTGTTCGATGCGGGCCGTCGCCAAGTACGGCGGAAATTCGCTTGGCCAAATCCGTCCGCAAATCATCAGGCGTATTCGAAGTGAGATGATTGAACTGCCGGGTGTCAAAATGAACATCTTCGAGGCAATCTTCACGGCAAGTGTAGATAACCGGAATGTTCAGTCCATGGGCGAAACCTGCTTCGTAGTAGACCCCGCCGCGCGGTTGTTTCGGCTCCGATGTGAAATCCGCCACCACAAACCGCGAGCGGCGAATCTCTGCGATGATTTCGTCGTCGATTTTGTTGATGTGTTCCTTGCGGTCAATGCGCATGGGTTTATAGCCGGCGTCAACGATAGCCGGTTCAAAACCGTTTTCCCATGCATCGCTCATCGCATCGTCAAACCACATGGCAACGAATGCTTGGTCTGAATCAGTTCGATCTTTCTTTAACTTTTCAAGGTGTTTATACCCGTTCATGGTGATCTCTATAGATATCCAGATTGCTCGACCATCTCTCAATTTACGCGAATTGAATGTCACAAAACCTGCTTCTTCAGCTTGCCTCATCAAATGATCGAGTGCACTAAAAGACAGAGTTGCCGTGGCGGCAAATATACTGTTTAACTGTTGCTGGGCATTGTCTGTTTTGCCTTCGAGAAGTTGTTCCATATCAACATTTAACTGCTGCAGAACAGGCGATTCTATCGAATTTCTTGTCTGTAATTCAGCAAATTGAAGAAGATAATCGACTCGTTCCATCATCGACAGCATTGGCCAATTTAAAACCTGTCGGGCAACAGCAAAATTAACTTTTGGATCATGTCCCAGTTGATTTTGTATATAAATCCATCGGGAGATTTTGGCTTTTTCTATATCGCTCCATTTTTCAACCACACGATGCGCGCTTGCCGTGATCGTGTAGTATCCGCCAGCCCGGGAGGACTGGACATGATGCATCCTCGTATCGGGGGCAACCTGGACATATTCGCATGGGACACCCCAAATGCGGCACTTTTTCTCTTCGCTCATTCGATTACCCCCGCAATGCCAAGCGCCACGATTTTTCAACATTTACCGCAATATAACACAAAACCTCTACCGAATCCGCCCCACAACAGCCGCCCCAACCGTCATTCCGGCAGCATTTTTAGCCGGAAACACCGCCGCCCGGCCGTGCTACACTTCGCCGCCCGCCAACCCGCCGCTCGGAGAATCGACATGAAAACCCAAACCGCCATCATCGCCCTCGTCGCCGCCTTTCTACTGGCCGGTTGTGGCGGCCCCCAATCCGTTGAAATCGACTCCATCAATGGATATTTGAACGGCAAAAAACACGGCCGTTAGGTCGAGCGGTCTGCCAATGGCGATGTGGGGGAAGGCACATATGTGGACGGCAAGCCGTACGGCCATTGGGTTTTCCGGCTTGCCGATGGCGATGTGTTTGAAGGCCCTTATGTGGACGGCAAGCGACATGGCCATTGGGTTTTGCGGGAAGCCAGCGGCGATGTGATTGAATTTTGCATGGAAAACGGCAACAAAGTAGACTGCTGACATCCCGCCGCTATCGCCCGGCGGGGCTGACAATTGCGAAAACAGGCGATTATAATCCCGCCAACTTTGGCAACTATTCCGCGAGCAATCAATCTGATGAACACAAAATACCTGAAAGACCTGCAAAACCGCGCCGAAGCGGGCGACCCGTCGAAGCAAGCCGAGCTCGGCAAGATGTATTACAAGGGCGAGGGTGTGCCAAGGCATTACGAAACCGCCACGGATTGGTTCTTGAAAGCGGCCGAGCAAAACTTTGTCGAGGCGGAATTCTATCTCGGCAAGATGTATTTCGAAGACAAGGTTGTACAGGACAAGAATTCCGAGGAAATCAAACAACGAAAAGCCAAACACTGGCTTAAACAGTCTGCCGATATACATGGTTTCGCGGACGCGCAACTATATCTCGGCAAAAAGCTCGAGGAGAATGGTGACCATGTAGGGGCTTACAAATGGTATAGTTTAGCCACTGCGCAAGGAAGTGAAGATGCCAGGGTAAATCTTGATGTGCTGGAAAAATGTATGTCGCGCAAAGATGTCACCGAAGCACAAAAAGATGCGGCTTCATGGCACTGGCGAGATGAACATGCCGTTTCATGATATCGAAAGCATCAAAAAGTCGCCGCCTAATAACTCCCCAACCGCCCGGCCCCGCCGGGCGGTTTTTTATGCCCGCCGCCGCCCTGCGCGCCGGCGACGAGCCGGTTCAAAAAGGCGGCGCCGATGAACCGGAAAACCAGCGCATTTTCCAAACCCCGGCTGTGACCGGTGGCAGGCGGAGAGCTGGGGCGGTTGCTGACCGAGGTCAAAGGGCGGGGGTAGCGGCTTGAGATTTTGGTATACTCACCGCCATCGCCCAATAATGATTGAAGCACATGGAATTCACTTTTAACTCGCCCA
Source organism: Gammaproteobacteria bacterium (assembly GCA_028817015.1). GTDB lineage: Bacteria > Pseudomonadota > Gammaproteobacteria > Arenicellales > Poriferihabitantaceae > JAHRAW01. The sequence continues at coordinate 1,742 of JAPPQJ010000089.1, read as the reverse complement.
AAATGGCAAGGTTTGCCCCCAGCCGGGAGGAATTGGACTCCGAATTGGAAGAGGACAAGCAGGTGTTGCGCCGGAAAAGAAGGCAAGCCGTGCAAAGATTGGGGGCGCAAAACGCCCAGAAACTCTACACGCGCCTGCTGGAATTGGCCGCCGCCGCAAATGTGGCGGAACTCATTGCCGGCGACCCGCATGAATACGGCGGTGACCGCAAAGGTGTCTATTCCCTCGACTTGACGAAAAATCAAAGGTTGCTGTTTCGGCCTAACCACAAGAAAACGCCCAAAACATCGGCGGGCAACATTGACTGGAAAAATGTCACCAAAGTGGTTATCATTCACATCGGAGGCCACCTCAAATGACCGACACAACTCAATTCCATCCTGACGACTGGATTTCTCCGCCCGGCGACACCATCGCCGATGTGCTGAAAGAGCGCGGCTGGAGTCCGCAGGCGTTCGCTAAAAATGCCGGGATTCCGCTCGCGCAAGCCAAGCGACTCATTAGCGGTGATGCGCCGATTGACGAGGCGATGGCGGTCGCGCTTGCCCGGTCGGTCGGCTCCACCAGCCGCTTTTGGCTCACCCGGGAGGCGCATTACCGCGCCAGAATTCGGCAGTTGAGGGAAGCGGACAAATTGAAACAACTTGTCCCTTGGTTGGACCGGTTTCCCATTGCTGACATGATGAAAATCGGCTTCATCCCAAAGCGCCGTAAGACCGAAGAAAACAAGCCTGCGATTGTGGAAGACTTGCTGATGTTCTTTCGCATGGCCTCGCCAGAAATTTGGGGAGAAGTCTACACTAATATGGAGGCATCCTTTCGGCGCGCGAACAACGCCCAAACGAATCTGGGCGCTGTTTCTGTCTGGTTGAGAGCCGGCGAAAGCCAAATAGAAAACATCGGATACAGCCCCGAAAAATACACCAGAGAAAAGTTCGAGAACGCCTTGCGAGAGATTCGCAACTTGACCGTGGGGCGACCCCAAAAATTCGAACAACAAATGAAGAATCTTTGCTCCGAGGCGGGAGTGAACCTTGCTCTGATTCCCGTTATTCCCCGCATACGGGTGAGTGGCGTTGCGCGATGGATTGACTCGGAGCGGCCGCTGATTCAAATGTCTCTTTATGGCAAGACAAATGACCGCTTCTGGTTTACTTTCTTTCACGAGGCGGCGCACATTATTCTGCACTCGAAAAAAGTCGTGTTTCTCGACAATGACCGCGTTGCTGCATCCGCGAACCGCGGCCACCAAGAACAAGAAGCCGACAACTTTGCGGCAAACATGCTGATACCCAAGAAATATCTTGATGAACTTAGGGGATTGCAGCATACAAAGACCGCTATCGAAGGGTTTGCCAAAGACATTGGAATTCATCCCGGAATTGTCGTTGGGCGAATGCAACACGAAAATGTGTTGCATTACAGAACTGTACTGAACAAACTGAAAGATAGATTTGAATTCAAACAGAACGTTGTATGACGTACCAGTTTGAATTCGGTGGTGGTTTGCCACGCGACCGGCAACATGCCTTCAAAAAATCCCCCGCATATTGCGACTCATCGACGCCGCGAGGAAAAGATTCTTTCTCCGGGTCGGGAGCGCCGTTTTTGCGCGCCGGCGAAGTTGAATCCGAGTTTGAATTAAGCCACCACCGCCAAAACTGAAATCGCCATGTCTTCCGACACTTACGACTTCATCATCATCGGCGCCGGGTCGGCCGGGTGTGTGCTGGCGAATCGGT
>JAPPQJ010000167.1 GCA_028817015.1 Gammaproteobacteria bacterium | reverse complement strand
CCCGCACCGCCCGCCCGTCCACCGTCACCGCCGCCCCCGGCACCGTGCGCGCGGTCATCAAGCCGCCTTGCACGGCCTCGCCTTGCAACTCCAATGCCGGGGCCGGCGTCGCGGCCATCAACAACGCCGCCGCAACGGTCGCCGCCGCGGGCGCCGTCCGCTTCGCCCTCACCTCACGCATCCTCGCCCCTGCGCCACACGCTGGCCAGCCACGGCTGCTGCGCGCGCGGCAGGCCTGTCGGCCGGTAGTAGTGCCGCACTTCTTTGAGGCCGGCGGCGGTGACGAAGGCGCGCCACCCGGTCCAATCGTGATAGCAGCCATACCGCTGGCCGCTCCAGCCTTCGCGGTTGTCGCCGCGCGGATTGGAGGCGAACAACACGCCGCCGGGTTTGAGGGTCTCGCGCAACTCCCGCAGCACGCGCGGCAGCGCCCGGGCGGGGACATGGAACAGCGATGCGTTGGCGAACACGCCGTCAAAATGCGCCGCCGGCAAGTCGAGCGCCAGGAAATTCTGCAGCCATACTTCACAGCCGGCGCTTTGCCGCGCCATGGCGGCGAACGCCCCGGAGCCGTCCAGGCCGACCGGCTCATGCCCAAGGGCGATGAAGCGGCGCAGGTCGCGCCCCGGCCCGCAGCCGAAATCAAGGATGCGATACGGCGGCTTGCCCGAAATGGCGTCCAACAGCGCGTCGATGTTCTGGCTGACATCGTGGTCCTGCGTGCCTTCGCGAAATCCGGCGGCGTGGTGGTCGTAGTGCCGCAGGGTGGCGCGGGTGATGGCGTCCAGGTCATCCTCGCCAGGGGTTGGCCGGGCGGACTGTGCGGGGGTGGCGTTCAATGGTTTGGAGAATCCGGTGGGCTAAGCGGCGGCGCGCGGCCGGTTGCGGGAAATGCTCACGATGTCCGCGCGCATAGTATCATAGCCGCGTCCGGCTGGCCGCCGGCCCGGGCGCATCGCCCCAAACTAAGCCCATACAGCGGGAGCAGCAAGGCCGTGAATATCGTCTTAATCAGCCCCTATGAAATCGGCCGCCAACCGTTTGGACTGGCGGCGCCGGCGGCATTGCTCCGCCACGCCGGACACGCGGTGGACTGCCTCGACCTGTCGGTGCAGAAACTCGACCTGGCGCGCCTGGCACAGGCCCGGCTGGTGGGCGTTTATGTCGCCATGCACACGGCCACGCGCATCGCCCTGGAAGTCCTTGCACGGGTGCGCGAACACGCACCGCAGGCGCATATTTGCGTGTATGGGTTGTATGCGCCGATGAACCAGGCGTTGCTGCGCGAGAGGGGGGCGGGCAGTATCCTGGGCGGCGAGTTTGAACCGGCGCTGCTGGCCCTGGCCGGGCGCTTGCAGCGCGGCGAGTGCGAGGCGCCGGCTGAAACCGTGGTCGACTTCCCCAAGGTGGCGTTCATCACCCCGGAGCGCTGCGCTCTGCCGGCGCTTTCCCGCTACGCCCATCTGGTGCTGCCGGACGGCACCACCCGGACGGTCGGCTTTGCCGAGGCCTCGCGCGGCTGCAAGCACTTGTGCCGGCACTGCCCGGTGGTGCCGGTGTATCAGGGGAAATTCCGCATCATCGCGCGCCAGGTGGTGGCCGACGACATCCGCAACCAGGTGGCCGCCGGCGCCGCGCACATTTCCTTCGGCGACCCGGATTTTTTCAACGGCCCCGGCCACGCGCTCAAAGTGGTGCGCGCCCTGCACGCGGAATTCCCGCAGGTCACCTACGACGCCACCATTAAAATCGAGCACCTTCTGCGCCACCGCGCGCACCTGGCCGAGTTGAAGGAAACCGGCTGCCTGTTTATCACTTCCGCGGTGGAAGCGGTGGACGACCGGATTTTGCGATACCTGGACAAGGGCCACACACGCGAGCATTTCATCGCCGCGGCGGGCGCCCTGCGACAGGCCGGCATCGCGCTGGCGCCGACCTTCGTGGCCTTCACGCCGTGGACCACGCGGCGCGGCTACCTCGACCTGTTGCGGCAAATCGCCGCACTCGGGCTGGTGGAAAGCGTGCCGCCGGTGCAATGGTCGATTCGGCTGCTGGTGCCCGCCGGCTCGTATTTGTTCAACCTGCCCGGCTTCCGCGAACGGGTGCGGGATTTCGACCCGGCCACGCTTGGACATCCCTGGAAACACCGCGACCCGCGGGTGGATGCGTTGCAAAAAAGCGTCTCGCAATGCGCCGCGCAAGGCGAACAAGAGGAGCGCCCGCGCAGCGAAACCTTCACCGAAATCTGGCAACTGGCGCACCGCACCGCCGGCCAAACCGCCCCCCCGCTGACCGCCGCCCATTTCGGCGAGGCGATTCCCCGCCTGTCCGAGCCGTGGTATTGTTGCGCCGAGCCCACCGAACAGCAGTTGGTTTCTTTTTGAAGGCGGGGCGGGGCGCGAACGGGATTAAAAAACGCTACAATGGGCAAAAAGCCGGCCTTATCCACCGATTAGTCACCGGCGAACAAACCGCATCGACCCCAACTTCAAACCAACCCACCGAACAACCATGGCCAAACTCGACATTCTGATATATCCCGACCACCGCCTGCGGCGCATTGCCCGGCCGGTGACCCGGTTTGACGGCGAACTGGAGCGCCTGGTGGCGGATATGGCGGAGACCATGTATGCGGCGCCGGGCATCGGGCTGGCGGCGGTGCAGGTCAATGTGCCCAAGCGCGTGGTGGTGATGGATGTGTCGGCGCAAAGAAACCGTTTGCAGGTGTTCATCAACCCGCAATTGTCCCAGTTGGCCGGCGCCACCGAGTCGCAGGAAGGCTGCCTGTCGGTGCCCGGCTTCACCGACACCGTGCAGCGCGCCGAGACGGTGACCATCAACGCCCGGGATGTGAAGGGGCGGGCGTTTGAAGTCGCCGCCGATGACATGTTGGCGGTGTGCATCCAGCACGAAATCGACCATCTCAACGGCAAGATATTCGTCGATTACCTGTCGCGCATGAAACAACAGCGGATCGGCAAGAAACTGCGCAAAGAACAGGCCGCCTCGGTCCAGGCCGCCTGACCCCCGCCAACCGCCCGATGCGCGTTGTGTTTGCGGGCACGCCGGCGTTTGCCGTTCCCTGTTTGCAGGCGTTGCTGGCGGCCGATGAAGTGGAGGTGGCGGGCGTCTACACCCGGCCCGACCGCCGCGCCGGACGCGGGCGGGAGCGCCGCCCCAGTCCGGTCAAACGCGCCGCCGAGGCGCGCGGGGCGGCGGTGTATCAGCCCGCTCGGCTGGGCGGTGAAAGCGAAATTAAGCGACTTAAGCGATTAACCCCGGACTTGCTGGTGGTGGTCGCGTTCGGCCAGTTGCTGCCGGCGGCGGTGCTGGCCGTCGCGCGCCTGGGCTGCATCAATTTGCACGCATCGCTCCTGCCACGGTGGCGCGGCGCGGCGCCGATTCAGCGCGCCATCGAGGCCGGCGACCCGGCCACCGGCGTCACCTTGATGAAAATGGAGCGCGGCCTCGACGCCGGGCCGGTGCTGGCCAGCGCATGCATTCCCATCGCCGCGCGCGACACCGCCGGCGGTTTGCACGACAAACTATCCCGTCTGGCCGCCCGCCTGTTAGCCGACAATTTGCCGGCCCTGGCCGCCGGCCAGTTGGACGCCACGCCGCAAGATGAAACCTTGGCCTGCCACGCCCCCAAACTAAGCCCGGCCGAAGCGATGCTGGACTGGCGTTTGGATGCGGTGCGCCTGGAACGCCGGGTGCGCGCCTTCAATCCGTGGCCGGTGGCGTTCACCGAGGTGGGCGGCATGCGGCTGCGGGTGTGGCGCGCCGCCGTCGCCGAGGCCCGGCCCGCTCAGCCCGGAGAAGTGCTGGCGGCCGATGCGGCCGGCATCACCGTGGCCACCGCCGATGGCGCGTTGGCGCTGACCGAAGTGCAAAAAGCGGGCGGGCGGGCCATGGCGGCGGGCGATTTTCTAAACGGCATGACAATCACCCCCGGCATGCGCTGCGCCGGCGCGGCCGGGGCCGAAGCCAAACGAGCGCCGTGAACCCCCCGAACCTGCAGATGAGCGCCGCCCAAGTGGTGCTGGAAGTGGTGGACCGCGGGCGCTCGCTGGACCGCGCATTGGCCGCGGCGCAGACACCGGGGGCAAGCCGCGCGCGAATGCGGGAAATTTGTTACGGCGGATGCCGCCACTATCATTACTTCGACGGCATCCTGGCGCGCCTGCTGAGCAAACCGATCCATCGCGCCGCGCGCGTGGTGCATTTCATCCTCATCAACGCCTGCCACCAGATCGAGTTCATGCGAACCCCGGAGCACGCGGCGGTCAACGAGAGCGTAGGGGCGGTGGCCGGCACCCGCTTTGCCTGGGCCGGCGGCATGATCAACGGCGTCCTGCGCAATTTCCTGCGCCGCCGCGCGCAACTGACGGGCGACTTGGCGGAGGCGGCCCGCGTTGCGTTCCCGGCCTGGCTATACCGCGAAATCCGCGCCCACTGGCCGCGGCATTTTCAGTCGATACTCCAAGCCAGCAACCGCAAGCCGCCGCTGACCCTGCGCGTCAACCGGCGCAAAATTAGCCGTGGCGCCTACCTCCGGCGGCTGGCGGAATCCGGCATCGCCGCACAGCCCACCGCCGACAGCGCGCTCGGCGTCACTTTGTGCGAGCCGCTGCCGGTGGAGCGCATTCCGGGGTTCGCGGACGGCCTGGCGTCGGTGCAGGACGAGGCGGCGCAACTGGCGCCGGTAGCGCTGGGGGTGAGCGCCGGCGAGCGGGTGCTGGACGGATGCGCGGCGCCCGGCGGCAAAACCGGCCTGTTGCTGGAGGCGCAACCGGCGGCGGTGGTGGTGGCGGTGGATTTGCCGGCGCGCATCGAAGCGTTGCATCAGAACCTCGCCCGCCTCGGCTTCAATGCCGAGGCCAGCCCCGGCGTCGAAGTGATCGCCGGCGATTTGACCAACGCCGCCGCGTGGTGGGATGGCCGCCGCTTTCAGCGCCTGGTGCTGGATGTGCCGTGCAGCGGCACCGGCGTCATCCGCCGCCACCCCGACATCAAGCACCGCCGCCGGCCGGAGGATATCGCCCAATTCGCCGCCCAGCAGTTAAATCTGCTGGTCAAGGCGTGGCCGCTGCTCGATAGCGGCGGTATACTTTTGTATGTTACCTGCTCGATTCTGCCAGCGGAGAATGATGCGGTGGTCGAACAATTTACCGACCGGCAACCGGATGCAACGGCGCAGGCGCTCGATGCGCCGCCCGGCGTGGCCACCCCCTTTGGCCGCCAGCGCCTGCCCGGCGTGCATCCGGGAGACGGCTTCTACTTCTGCCAACTGAAAAAAACCGCGCCGCCCGGCGCCTGAACCCAACGCCATGAAAATCATTATTCTCGGTGCCGGCCAGGTGGGCGCTTCCACGGCGGAGGTACTGTCGCGCGAAGAAAACGACATCACCCTGGTCGATCACCACACGGAAGTGCTCGACACCCTGCAGGACCGCCTCGACATCCGTATCATCCACGGCCAGGCGTCGTCGCCGGAGGTGCTGCTGCAGGCCGGGGTCGAGGATGCCGATATGCTGCTGGCGGTGACCAACAGCGACGAGACCAATATGATCGCCTGCCAGATCGCCCATTCGCTGTTCAACACGCCGACCAAAATCGCCCGGGTCAGATCGCCCGACTACCTGGCCCACCCCAATCTGTTTTGCAACGGCGCCATTCCCATCGATGTCATCATCAGCCCCGAACAGGTGGTCACCGACGAAATCCTGCGCCTGATCGAGCACCCCGGCGCCTTGCAGGTGATCGACTTTGCCGCCGGCAAAATCCGCCTGGTGGGGTTGCGCGCTTACTACGGCGGCGCATTGGTCGACCATGAACTCAGCGAGTTAGCCAATCACCTGCCGACCATCAGCACCCGCATCGCCGCCATCTACCGCCACGACCGCGCCATCATCCCCAACGGCAAAACCGTCATCGAGGCGGATGACGAGGTGTTCTTCATCGCCACCCGCGATGACATCCGCGCGGTCATGCAGGAGTTGCGCAGTTTGCAGGAAGTCGGCAAGCGGGTCATCATCGCCGGCGCCGGCAACATCGGTTTCCGCCTGGCGCAGTCGCTGGAAGAGACCGGTTTCCAGGTGAAGTTGATCGAGCGCGACGC
>JAPPQJ010000092.1 GCA_028817015.1 Gammaproteobacteria bacterium | reverse complement strand
CAACGAACACGGCGCAATCGCCCCGGCCAAGTCGGCATGCACCACGGCCTCCTCTAACACCGGCGCGCCCGCCGCCCGCGCCGTGGCTCCACTCGTTTCCGCCCGGAACGGGGATGGCGATATTTTGCCGCCGGGCCTCCGCCAGCGAAAGCAGCCCGTGCTTTTGAATGGATTCGAGATTGGCGCGGTCGGTAAAATGCCGGACGCCGTCGAATTTGCCGTATTTTTGGATGCCCTCTTTCATTGCTTCGGATTCGCCTGATGCCTTACAACAAGCCGCGCAAAAACTCGCCGACATTGCGCGCGATGACGGTTTGCGCTTCGGCGTTGGGGTGGATTCGGTCGGGCAGGAACATCTGCGGGTCGTTCTCGATGCCGCGGATGAAAAACGGCAACAGCGGCACTTCGGCATCTGCCGCCACCTGGCGATAGACTTGCTCAAAACCGCGGGTGTATTTTTCGCCGTAGTTCGGCGGCAGGCGCATGCCCAGGAGGGCCGGATTGGCCCCTTCCCGGCGCGCGGTGCGCACCATGTTGAGCAGGTTTTGCTCCATCGCCTGCAGCGATTGGCCGCGCAACCCGTCGTTGCCGCCTAACTCGATGATCACCCAGTCGGGGCGGATGCGGCGCAGCGCATCGGGCAACCGGGCGGCGCCGCCGGCGGTGGTGTCGCCGCTGATGCTGTCGTTGACCAGTTCGACATTCAGCCCGCGGCGGTCGAAGTCGCGCGCCAGATGGTCAACCCACGACTGGCCGCCGGGCAGCCCGTATCCCGAACTTAAGCTGTCGCCGACCACCAGGATGGTTGTTTTTTCCGCGCCGTGGCACGATATAGAGAAAATGGAAATGGCCAGCGCGGCCAGCAGTGAAAGCGTTCGCCCGGTGATTCGGTTCATGATGGTGGCGCACCCGCTGTTGGTCTTCATTTCCCGCTGCTGGTTGATCATCGCTTGCTTCTCATTTGCCGGTTGGTAAAGAACTGATCCTGCTGATATTGGCCCGAAATACGCGCTTTCAAGCCATGAGTTCATCCGATAACATCATCGAAGCCGCCGGCGTCAGCAAGACCGTCGAGGTCGGCGCCCGCCCGCTGCACATTTTGACCGAGGTGGGCGTCAGTATACAACGCGGCGAGTCCATCGCCATCGTCGGCGTTTCCGGGTCGGGGAAATCCACTTTGCTGGGGTTGTTGGCCGGCCTCGACTTGCCGTCCGGCGGCGTCATCCGGGTGGCCGGCAATCGCATCACCGACATGAACGAAGATCAGCGCGCCGAAGTCCGCGCCCGGCATGTCGGTTTTGTGTTTCAGTCCTTTCAACTCATGCCCAACCTGACCGCGCTGGAAAATGTCATGTTGCCGCTGGAAATCCTCAACCGCGCCGATGCCGGCGACGCCGCGCGCGCGGCGCTGGCCCGGGTCGGCCTGGAAGCGCGCGCCATCCACTACCCGCGGCAACTGTCCGGCGGCGAGCAGCAGCGCGCGGCGCTGGCGCGCGCCTTCGTCAGCGTGCCCGACATCCTGTTCGCCGACGAGCCGACCGGCAACCTCGACAACCAAACCGGCCAGCGGGTTGCCGACTTGCTGTTCGCGATGAACGACGAAAATCACACCACGCTGGTCATGGTAACCCACAACTTGGGCCTCGCCGACCGTTGCCGGCGCGTGTTCACGATGGACAACGGCAACCTGAGCGAGCAACTTCGCGCATGAGCCCGGGGCAGCAACTGCGCTTTGCCGCGCGTCAACTGGCGCGCGAGTGGAAGGCCGGGGAATTGTCGGTGCTGCTCCTGGCGTTAGTCGTCGCCATCTCCAGCCACACCGCCATTTCCTATTTCACCGAGCGCATCAGCGCGACCATGACGGCCAGCGCCAACGATGTCATCGGCGGCGACCTAGTGCTGTCCAGCGGTCGCGCTGTGGCCCCGCAGGTGCTCGACCGGGCCGCGGACTTGGGCCTTAGCCGGGCCCACGCCGTGCAGTTTCCCAGCGTCATCAACGCCGGCGATGAAATCCTGCTGGTCGGCGTCAAGGCGGTTGACGACGGTTATCCGCTGAAAGGCAGCGTGAAAACCGCCGCGGAGTTATACGGGCCGACGCGGGCGGTGGCGGCGGGGCCGGCGGCCGGCGAGGCGTGGGTGGAGGCGCGCGTGTTCCACGAGTTGCAACTGGCGCCCGGCGACCCATTCGAGCTCGGCAGCAGCCGCTTCACCGCCAGCCGCATCCTCGCCTTCGAGCCGGACCGCGGGCGCAATTTCTATAGTTTCACGCCGCGTGTTCTCATCAACGCCGGCGATTTGGGGGCCACCGGCATCCTGCAGCCGGGCAGCCGCGTGCGGCACCGCCACATGTTCGCCGGCGCGCCGCAGGCGGTGGCCGAGTACCGCGCCTGGCTGGAACCGCGCCTGCAGCCCGGCCAGCGCGTGCACGGCCTCGGCGAGGAGCGCCCGGGGGTCGCCAATGCCCTCGACAAAGCGCGCCAGTATATGGGCCTGGCCAGCCTGGTGGCGCTGCTATTGGCGGCGGTCGCCATCGCCGCCAGCGGCCGCCATTACAGCGAGCGCCACTACGACACCAGCGCGCTGCTTCGGTGCATGGGCTGCAAACAGCGCGACATCCTGGTCATCTACCTGGCGCAGTTGCTGCTATTAGCGGTGGCCGGCGGCGTCATCGGCGGCGCCCTGGGCTACCTCGCCCAGGCCGGGCTGCTGGCGGCCATCGCCGGCCTGCTGCCCGACACCATCGCGCCGGCGCAGTGGAGCACCTTCGGCGCCGGGCTGGTATTAGCGGTGGTGGTGCTTATCGGCTTTACGCTGCCGTCGGTGGTGCGGCTGAAATCGGTGCCGCCGCAGCGTGTGCTGCGCAGCGACCTGACGCCGCTGCCGGCCTCGGCGTGGCTGGTGTTCGGCGGCGCCGCCGCGCTGGTGGCGGCGATGATGTGGTATTACACCGGCAACCTGACGATGACTTTGGGGATGATGGCCGGCACCGCGGCGGTGTTGGCGGTCACCGGCGTGCTGCTCGGCGCATTGTTTGTGTTGCTCGACAAACTGCTGCCGGGCATGCCGGTGAAAATCCGCGCCGGGCTGCGCAACCTGGTGCGCCGGCGCCGTCAGGCGGCGTCGCAGACCATGGCCTTTGGGCTGACCATCATGGCCATGTTGGTGGTGGTGTTTATCCGCACCGAGTTGGTCGGCACCTGGCAGCGCAGCATCCCCGATGACGCGCCCAATCATTTCGTGCTCAACATCCAGAAAAACGACAACGCCGCCTACGCGCAATATCTAAGCCGGCAAGGCATCGACGGCGGCCTCTTGTATCCGGTGGTGCGCGGGCGCTTGACCCGGCTGAACGGCGCGCCGATGATCGCGCATGTCAGCAAGGAGGAGCGCCACAACGAGAGTTTGCGCCGCGATTTGAATCTCACCTGGTCGCGCGAGTTGCCGCCGGACAACGAGATCATCGCCGGGCGGTGGTGGGACAGCGGTCCATTGGGCGGGGAGGGGGAATCGCAGGCGCTGGTGTCGGTGGAGGCGGAGTTGGCCGAGGACCTGAACATCAACCTCGGCGACCGCCTGACCCTGTTCACCGGCGAGCAGGAATGGCATGCGCAAGTCGCTAATATTCGCAGCGTGCGGTGGGACAACTTCAAGCCCAACTTCTACCTGGTGTTCAGCCCCGGCGCGCTGGACCGCCTGCCGGTTACCTGGATCAACAGTTTCCATTTGGACGCCGCCGACAAGCGCAAATTAGCCGGCCTGGTCAAGCGCTTTCCCTCCATTACGGTGCTGGAAATGGACGCCATCCTCAATCAGGTGACCGGCATCATCAGCCAGGTTACACTGGCCGCCGAGGCCATCCTTGCCTTCGTGCTGGCGGCCGGCGTGGTGGTCACCCTGGCGGCCATCGCCGCCAGCATGGACGAGCGCTTGCGCGAAGGCGCGCTGCTGCGCACCCTGGGCGCCGAGCGGATGTTGTTGCGCCGCAGCCAGTGGAGCGAGTTTGCCGGCATGGGGCTGGTCTCCGGGCTGTTAGGCGTGCTCGGTGCCGAGGTGGTCAACGCCCTGCTGTATCAGCGGGTGTTTGAATTGGACTACGCGCCGACCTGGTGGGCGTGGCTGGTGGTGCCGGTGGTTTCCGCGGTGCTCATCGGCTGGACCGGCGTAACCAGCAGCCGGCGCGTGTTGCGCCACAGCCCGGCCGCCGCATTGCGCCGCGGGTGAGGCGGCGCATCGAACTCGGCGGCGGTCTGTGGCGCGCGCTCATCGAGCCGCAAGCCGGAGATGTCGATGCGACGGTGCGCGTATCGCGTATTATGATGGGCGGGTTTGTTGCGACTGCCGTTTCAATCTCACAAGAGCTGGCCGCTAATCGCCGACACGCGCACTAACCGAACCGAAAACCGTATGGCGCTCGTCAACCCGTTTTTCCGGTGGCTCGAGGGATTGTGCGAGCCGTTCCCGCCGCCGCAGCCGGCCCGGCCGCCGCAGACCCTGGCCGGTTTCATGCTGCACTACGCCAAGCCGTTCTGGCCGCTGTTGCTGGCCAGCGCCATTCTCTCGACCGCCATCGCGCTCATCGAAGTGTCGTTGTTCGCTTTTATCGGCAACCTGGTGGACTGGCTGGCGGCGTCGGAGCGCGAAACCTTCTGGGAAACCTACCGCAGCCGGCTGACCGGCCTGGCTCTGGTGGTGCTGGTGGTGCTGCCGCTGCTCAAGTTCTTTTATGAGGGCGTGGTGCACCAGGGCATGCTCGGCAACTTTGCGATGCGCACGCGCTGGCAGGCGCACCGTTACCTGCTGCGCCAGAGCATTGAATTTTTCCAGAACGATTTCGCCGGGCGCATCGCCGCCAAGATGATGCAGACCTCGCTGGGGGTGCGCGAGGCGGTCATCAAGGTGACCGAAGTGCTGCTGTATGTGGCGGTTTATTTCACCGGCGCGGTGGCGTTGTTCGCGGCCAGCGACTGGAGGCTGACCGCGCCGATGGGGGTGTGGTTAGCCGGCTACCTGTTGGCGGTGCGGTATTTCGTGCCCAGGCTGCGCCGCGCTTCCATGGAGCAGGCCGAGGCCAGGTCGATGGTGACCGGGCGCGTGGTTGACAGTTACACCAACATTACCACGGTCAAGATGTTCGCCCACACCGAGCACGAAGACCGCTATGCGCGCGAAGGCATGGATATCTTTCTGGACACCGTATACCGGCAAATGCGCCTGGCTACGCTGCTGACCACCACGCTGACCTGCCTGAACGGCGTATTGCTGTTCTCCGTGGCCGCCACCTCGCTGTGGCTGTGGCAGGCCGGCGCGGTCAGCACCGGCGCCATCGCCTTCGCCGTGGGTTTGGTGCTGCGGCTGCAGGGCATGTCGCAGTGGATTTTGTGGGAGATCGCCGGCCTGTTTGAAAACATCGGCATCGTCGAGGACGGCATCGGCACCATCTCGCGCGACATCACCATCACCGACCGCCGCGGGGCGGCCGACCTGGCGGTCAGCGGCGGTGAAATCGAATACCGGGACATCCATTTCAACTACGGCCAGGGCACCGAAGTCAGCGGCGTCATCGAGGGCATGTCGCTGCGCGTCGGCGGCGGCGAAAAGATCGGCGTGGTCGGGCGCTCGGGGGCGGGCAAATCCACCCTGGTCAATCTGCTGCTGCGCTTTTATGACCTGGAACAAGGCCGCATCCTGGTGGACGGCCAGGACATCGCCGGCGTTACCCAGGACAGTCTGCGCTCGCACATCGGCATGGTCACCCAGGACACATCGCTGCTGCACCGCTCGATTTTCGACAACATCCGCTACGGCAAAGCCGACGCCGCCCTGGACGAAGTCGTGGCCGCCGCCAACAAAGCGCGCGCCCACGACTTCATTGTCGATTTGATGGACTCCAAAGGGCGCAAGGGCTACCAGGCGCATGTCGGCGAGCGCGGCGTCAAACTGTCCGGCGGCCAGCGCCAGCGCATCGCCATCGCCCGGGTGCTGCTGAAGAACGCGCCGATATTGATCCTCGACGAAGCCACCAGCGCGCTCGACTCCGAGGTGGAGGCGGCCATTCAAGAAAGTTTATACAGCCTGATGAAGGGCAAAACCGTCATCGCCATCGCCCACCGCCTGTCCACCATTGCCGCGATGGAC
>JAPPQJ010000045.1 GCA_028817015.1 Gammaproteobacteria bacterium | reverse complement strand
GGTCAATGTCAAGTTGCCGCGGTGGTTGCTCTCCAACATCGACGCCACCGAGACAAACCGCTCGCGCTTCTTGACCGAAAGCGCCATCAAGGCGCTGCAAGAAAAACACCGCGAAAATATCGCATCCAGTTAGGCAAGGTAGCCTTTCGGCATCGGCAAAACCACGACGACACAAACTAACCCAATCATCCATTTGACCACGCGCAAATCGGCGTCCACCTTGGTGATGTGGCGGTCGATTTTATCCAGCTGGTCGCCGACTCGGTCGAAGTGATTTTCGTGCCAGCCGACATTGAAGAAGACATTCATTGACACCCACCGCGCGTTTTCATCTTGGAAACCATTCTTTTCTCTTCGGGCAGCGTTTTAGGTGTCTGACAAAATCTTGTTGTCGGCGAATGGTAACATCACACATCGGACACGTCGGAGATTCACCCGGATTTTGTTGCGCATACTCAATAACCCCTAACATTATTTTCGCTCGTTTCTGCCGAACATTTTCAGAATTACCTGATAATGAATCACTCGCATATCCATGGCAACTATGCAATCCTTGGTCGGGAGGGTCGAGTAAAATCCTGCTCCCGCAGGAACATTCGAAGTAGACGATTTTTTCGCTACAAAAGTTGCAGCGTAAAGGAAAACTGCGAACTTTGTAGCAATCGTCACCGTGTGTCGGTACATATCCCATACTCATTTCCTCAATGAACGAGTGACGGTCGATTTTAAAAATCTCGCGTCCAATAATTGCTCTCCGCGCTTACGACGTCTTTCGGCGACTCAAATCAAGCGTCCCCGACCTGCGAGCAGCGGCCAATTCGTGACCAGGTGCGGACGGCGCCATAAAGGTAATCGCTTCATAATAATCGTCCAGCGCGATGAAAACCCCTTCTTTTTCCGCCCACTCGCGCATTCGTTTGTTGCATGCATGACGCCACGACAAAATTTCCACCATCCAGCCGCGTCTGTGCAGTCGCTCAATCGTTCGATGGAAGCCGGCGCCTTTGTAGTAGCCCGCGCCGTCGCCAGTCAACAACACCACAATTCCCGGGTCGCCGTTGTGGTCGAATCCATCTTCCAGCATCTGCAATTGCAGTATGCGGTCGGGCATTTCCTGCTCGCCGCGGTCTGCGCTGCCGCGGTCGAAGAGTCTAACCTCAACACCTCTGTTTTCCATCCGATTCCATAACTGCTCCATTTCAGGCGGAACCGACCCAACCGCCACCGCCTTCTCTACCACCCGATCGGCGTGCGCCAAGCGCAACATGTTGTCAAAGTTAATCCGCACCCGCCAGCGTGCGTCAGGACCCTCATCCCGATCTTCAGCAAAGCGTTGCGCTTCATAAAAGATATTGGAATTATCCCAATAGATAAAAACTTTGTCTCTGTTCATGATTTAACCTCCTCGGTTGATTTCGTACCAAACAAACGGATTCACCCCGCCCGCACCAGACTTCACCAATGATCACTCATCCCGGTCAACGCGCGACATCCGACGTTAGTGGGTGAACCGCCGATAACGACGAACAGCCTTGGGTGAGTATATTTGGGCTGATCATCGACCATAGCAACCCCAGTATTCAGACAGAGAATGGTGCATCAACGAACGGTATTAGTCAACCCCTGACTGTTGGTTTCAGCACCATGGGAAATGGGCGTGAAAAGGGTGCTGGCTCGCTGAATTGTGCGCCTGTTTGCGCTGGATTTGAACGCCGTGCAAATCGCCATCTTGACCAGATTAAGCCGCATTTCCATCAACCGCCACTTGTGCGCCGCGCCGGCGCATGGCCTGGCACTGCGAGCAGGCGACGCTGATGAGCGGCGAGATTGAAGTGGAGGATTTCCGCGGCATGGACCGGAATGCTTTTTGCCTGGCATCCGAAAAAGCCTGTTTCGGCTCAATCATCGGCATGATAGGGTGTATGAAATACTGCTGAAATCAGGCTGGGATAACCGCTAAACTTGTCATGCCCCCGCGCAAATGTATAAAATTGTACATGCAAGCAACCAAGCATCAGGAGATCATCGCGTCCTAGAACGCATATCCTAAACCCGTAGCGCGCCATAACCCGAAAGGCCGTGAAATGCCTTGTTGGAACTGCGCCCGCAATCGATGCTGATTTTTGCGTTGTGTGAAATACCGCGGCAAAATCAACGGTGAAATTTGACCGGTTATGAGGCCGAAAAGAGAATGAAATCCCGTGAAGAAGTTGACACTGAACGCTTCAGCAGAGCGTTGGCGAATTTGCGCCAAGAAGTCGCAGCTGTTTTGGAGCACGCGCCTGACTTGATGGAAATTAACAGTCTGGAAGAAATTCCCGGAGAAAAATCGAAAGTCATAGAAGAGTGGCTCTGGCGTATTCTTTTATATGGTGAGTATTATGTCGAGAAAGTCAAATCTGATTTGAATACTCCGCTCCTTACGGTCAAAAACAGAGACAAGAATTACGCTTTTTATGCAAATGAATATCCGACGTTCATCGAGAAAGTGCGTGAACTGATTGGGGCATCAAACATTCCGTCTACCGAAGCGTTCGAGCGCAGTTTTGAAGAGGAATTTTATTTGTATGATGACTACTATGGTGAGCTCATCTGGAATGATCAGACCTTGGATGAATACGAATTGCATGTAAAAACACGTTATGTCCTGAACAGCGTGAGGAGACACAACAGAACGGGGCGGACGGATGCTCCCATCTTGGATGGCGATGAAAAAATCAAAGATTCCTTTGTAGTCGCCGTGGAAGCAGTGGAATATGTGGCCAATTGTCACCACTTTATTTTCAATCGTTTCTGCGAGGTCGTAGATTCCAATGCCGATATCCCGGAACTTGCTCTACAAAAAGAAATTTTCGATGAAGATACAAGAAAGAGGCTTGGATTCCACCGGGATTGCTTTGATTATGACCCGCCAGAACCTTATCGATATGAAAAAATCATAAAAAATTGCAACCTTGTTGCGGAAAGATTCTGGTTCAAGCCCGATACTTGGTTGGCGAATGAGCGAGTCATTTCCCCGGTCACAGTCGCTCGCGATTTGGAAAAAATACCACGACCTATTAAAGAACGGATTGGTGAAATTCATCAATCTTTCGTGTTTTCCAATTGGATGTCCGCGATAGCGTTGTCTCGTTGTTTGTTAGAGTGCGCGTTGATTGATAGAAAATCTTTACTTGAAAAACGGTTGGGCAGAAAAATTGACATTCGCGTTAATAGCATGCGAGCGAAAACAATCCGTGAACTGGCCGAAATTTCTGGAGAAGCCTTCCCCGAATTGAAGGAAAGCATGGACATTGTTATTGATTATGGAAATTATGTCATGCATCCTTTTCAGAGAACAATCCCCGGCAAGAATATAGCCAAACATTGCTTGGAGGAAATCAGCAAAATCATCGGCACTTTATACAGTGTGAATTCATGATTGATAGTTTTTGGTTGCCGAGAACGTAAATGATGGCAAAAGACACTGTTGCGGAACAAATCGCCCAAAACACATGGGCACGGCTGAGACTGTCCCGGCATTTCAAGGTTCGTCTGGGAGAGGAGACACTCACAGATTTGCTGGTGCTTGACCTTGTATCACGGTCGCCAAACTGCAACATAATACCCTTTCCGACATCCAAAATAAAAGAAGCAACACAAGGAACGGATTTGGTTGTTTGCATACATAGAGGAGGAACAAAAGCCGATATATATGCCATTCAAGCCAAAAAACTGTATCCGTCCGGTCGATATGGTGCACTTAACTCACGGTCCGGAAACACATCTCAACTACAAATCGACACACTTGAAAGGTATGCGATGAATATAAATGCCGTTCCGTTATATGAGCGAGTGGCGCCGCCACTCCGCCGCTCATTCGGGGCTTGCGACGCCTACCCATCGCACCGCGCCGATAACAAGTATGCGAGACCATGGAGGTGAGCCCCGGTGTTCATGGCTACCCGGTCGATGGAGTGACAATGGAGATCAATCCATGATGGCCGCGTATTGCGACTCCGGGTTCGCTGCATGCCGGGGCTTCCAGTCCGCCTTGCGGGGTTTATCCGCATCATCCGGCGGACTGCCGGTTGTCGATCAGGTCTTCGACCACCGACGGGTCCGCCAGCGTGCTGGTGTCGCCGAGGTCGTCGAGTTGGTCGGCGGCGATTTTGCGCAGGATGCGCCGCATGATTTTGCCGGAGCGGGTTTTGGGCAGGCCGGGCGCCCATTGAATCACATCGGGTTTGGCGATGGGGCCGATTTCCTTGCGCACCAGATCGATCAGTTGCTCGCGCAGCGCAGCGCCGGGCTCGGCGTCGATCATCAGGGTGACATAGGCGTAAATCCCCTGCCCTTTGATGGAATGCGGATAGCCGACCACCGCGGCCTCGGCGACCTTGTCGTGCAGCACCAACGCGCTTTCCACTTCGGCGGTGCCCATGCGGTGGCCGGACACATTGATCACATCGTCAACGCGCCCGGTGATCCAGTAATAGCCGTCCCGGTCGCGGCGCGCGCCGTCTCCGGTGGTGTAGCAGCCGGGGTGGGCGGCGAAATAGGTGTCGATGAAGCGCTCATGGTCGCCGTATACGGTGCGCATCTGCCCCGGCCACGACTGCTTAATCACCAGATTGCCCGAAGCCGCGCCGCCCAGTTCGTTGCCGCCGGCGTCCAACAACGCCGGCCTGACCCCGAAGAACGGCAGCGTGGCCGAACCCGGTTTCAAGTCGGTGGCGCCCGGCAGCGGCGCGATCAAAATGCCGCCGGTTTCGGTCTGCCACCAGGTGTCCACCACCGGGCACCTGGCCTCGCCGACCACCTGGTAATACCATTCCCACGCCTCGGGGTTGATCGGCTCACCCACGGTGCCGAGGATTCTAAGGCTGTCGCGGCGGTGTTTGTGCACCGGCTCGTCGCCCTGCCCCATCAAGGCGCGCAGCGCGGTCGGCGCGGTGTAGAAGATGTTGACCCGGTGCTTGTCAACCACCCGCCAGAAGCGCCCGGCATCGGGCCAAGTCGGCAGACCTTCGAACATCAGCGTGGTGGCGCCGTTGGCGAGCGGGCCATAGACGATATAGGAATGCCCGGTGACCCAGCCGACATCGGCGGTGCACCAGTAGATGTCGCCGTCGTGATAGTCGAACACATATTTGTGGGTCATGGCGGTATACAACTGATAACCGCCGGTGGTGTGCAGCACGCCCTTGGGTTTGCCGGTCGAACCCGAGGTATACAAAATGAACAGCGGGGCTTCGGCGTCCATCCATTCGGCCGGGCAATCCGCGGACGCATCCTTCATCGCTTCGTGATACCAGACATCGCGCGCGCTGTTGCCGGGCACCGGGTTGCCGGTTCGCTGCACCACCACGGTGGTGTGCACATCGGGGCAATTTTCCAGCGCCTTTTCGACATTTTCTTTGAGCGGAACGGCCGCACCGCCGCGCACCCCTTCATCGGCGGTGATCACCACCCGGCAATCCGAATCGAGAATGCGGTCGCGCAGCGCATCGGGCGAAAAGCCGCCGAACACCACCGAGTGAATCGCGCCGATGCGGGCGCACGCCAACATCGCCACCGCCGCCTCCGGGATCATGGGCATGTAGATGGAAACGCGCTCACCCTTGCTCACGCCGCGCGCTTTGAGGACGTTGGCGAATTTGCAGACTAATTCGAACAATTCGTTATAGGTGATTGATTTATCGATGTTTGGATCATCGCTTTCCCAGATGACAGCGACTTGTTGACCGCGCGTCTCAAGGTGCCGGTCGATGCAGTTGTAACAGGCGTTGAGTTTGCCGCCGGCAAACCAGGCGATCCTGGCACGGTGGAAATCCGCATCCATCACCGTGTCCCACGGTGCAAACCAACTGACATGCGCTTTCGCCTGTTCGCCCCAGAAGCCTTCCGGGTCGTCCAGCGAACGCTGATACATGGCCCGGTATTGGTCGGCGTTCAAATGCGCGCGGGCCGCGGTTTCAGCGGCGACCGGGTAGGTTTTTTCGTCGCTCATATTATCCTCCGCCAAGCAGACAAGATGTCGTTCACTGCCATGCGCCATGCAACGCGGCGCGCTTAATATAACCCTGCGGGTATGCGGATTATAATCCGTATTGGCCGTCGCCTGGGCCGCAACAGCGCCTGGTCATCGGGCTTGTGACGGCGGTTTGGCTGCGCCGCCGCACACCGGGCCTTATCTTGACACCGCCACCCTGATAAAATCCCCCCATGAATTCCCCTCGCCGCAAAACCGCCAGCGGCCCGCTGTGGGCCCCGGTCATCATCGGCGCACTCCCCGCGCTGCTGCTGGCCGGTTGCAGCGGAGCGCCGGACTCCCGGGCATTGCAAGCCCCCGCACCCGCCGCGCATCAGGCCCGAAGCGGCGCCCCACCCCCCGCCACCCCGCTGGACGCCGAATTGCTCTACGATTTGCTGGTGACCGAAATCGCCGGGCAGCGCGGGCAGCATCAGGCGGCGTTGGAGGCGGTGTCGCGGGCCGCCTACCGGTCCCGCGACCTCACAATCATCGCTCAGGCGGTGCGCCTGGCGGTGCGCTTGAATGACCATCAGCGCGTCATTGAGTTGTCGCGTTTCATGGCCGGGCTCGACCCGGACAATTCCCGCAACCTGCTGGCATTAGCCGACGCGCAGTTGAAAATCGGGCAGGACCGCCAGGCATTCGCGGTTCTAACCGACCTGGCGCGCAAGCAGGGGGCCGATGAGCAGGGGGAGAGCGTCCTGCAATCCATCGCTTCGTTGCTGGGCAAATCGCCGTCGGCGCAGATTCTGCCGCGGTTTCGCGCCGCCATCGCATCCTGGCCGCAAAGCCCGGAACTGAAATTGACCGCGGCCTTGCTGGCCCTGGAACTCGATCAGGGGCTGGCCTTCCAGGACTTAATCGAGCAAGCCCTGCGCCTGCGCCCCGGCTGGGAAATCGCGGCCATATTCCAACTCACCTATCTGTTCGAGCATTTCCCGGTGCAGGCGCCGCACTTTGCCGACGGCTTCCTGCGCCAATTTCCGGGCGCCGCGCGCTTTCGCATCGGCTACGGCCGGATGCTGCTGGAGGCGGACCAGCCGGCGCAATCCGCGGCTCAACTGGAAACCGTGCTGGAACAAAACCCGCAGTCGTCCGAAGCGCTGTTCGTCAGCGCCATCGCCCACTTCGAGCAGGAACAATTTGCCACGGCGCTGAAACGCATGAGGCGCTACCTGGCCTTGAACCCGCGCAGCGACCAGGCGCGGCTGTACATCGCCGACATCCACATCGCGCGCGAGCAGTTCGAGGCGGCGGTGGCGGTGCTGCAAGAGGTGGGCTCGCCGGGTTACCGACTCGACGCCCAGATCGCCTTAGCCTCGGTGCTGGCCAGACGGCACGGCGTGGAAGCGGGCATCCGCCACCTCGGGCAAATCGCCGTCATTAACCGGCAGGAGGCGGTTCGCATGGTCCTCGAACAGGCCCGGCTATACGAGGAATACGACTCCTCGGCGCGCGCCAAGGCGGTGCTGGATGCCGGCCTGGAGCGCTTCCCGGCTCACCCCGAACTGCTGTATAACCGCGGTCTGCTGGCGGCGCAACTGAATTTGCTCGACCTGCACGAGCGCGACATGCGCCAATTGATCGGGCAGCAGCCGGACAACGCCCACGCCTACAACGCCCTGGGGTATACATTGGCCGACCAGACCGACCGCCTGGATGAGGCCTATGAACTCATCAGTAAAGCGCTGGCCCTGATGCCCGACGACCCGTTCATCCTCGACAGCATGGGCTGGGTCAACTTCCGCATCGGCAACAACGACAAGGCCATTGAATACCTGCGGCGGGCGCTGGCGGTGCGCAAAGACGCCGAGATCGCCGCTCATCTGGGCGAGGTGCTGTGGGTGGTGGGCAACAAAAAGGAGGCGCGGGAGATCTGGGAACAGGGCAAATCGTGGTCGCCGGACAACGCCACTTTGCTCGACACGCTGAAACGGTTTTCAAGCGGCAATTCTTCCGGCAACGGCATGCACCGTCAGCCGCTGGCATTAAGCCCTCGACCGTCACCGCCGCGCCCGGATGCGCGACCGCCGGCCCCGCCGTTGTAGCGCGCCGCATCCCCGCGATGATCAAACCGGCCAGGCTGGCTGTGGCGGCGCTCGCGCTACTGGCCGGGTGCGCCGCTCCCCCGCACCCGGCGCCGACCACCGAAGTCGAAGCGAAAACCGCGTGGCGCCGGCACCAGACCGAAATGTCGGCGATTTCCGAGTGGCATCTCAAAGGGCGAATCGCGGTACGCGCCGAACGCAAAGGCGGCAACGCGACCATCCTCTGGGAGCAGCGGCGCGAGCGCCAGACTATCCAACTCTACGGGCCCTTCGGCAGCGGGCGCATCCGCATCGTCGCCCAGCCCGGCCGCGCCGTGCTGTTCGATGCCAGGGGCCGCACCACCGAGGCGGCTAACGCCGCCGATGCGCTGTATCAACGCCTCGGCTGGCGGATACCGTTTGCACAACTTCACCACTGGGTGCGCGGCCTGCCCGATGAGCGCGCAACCGGCATCGTGATCGACGGCGCCGGGCGCGTCAAGCGCTTTCACCAGGGCGACTGGCGGGTCGAATACCAAAACTACCAAGCCGTCGGCCGCCTCGACCTGCCGCAGCAATTGTCGGTCACCGCCCTGCCCGGCAAGTTGGAAATCTACGCCGATGACGGCGCGTATATCGGCGACCAACTCAGCCTGCGCCTGGTCGTGAGCCGCTGGCGGGACATCCATTTTGCCAGGTAACCGCGACCGCACCCCGCTGCAACTCCCGGCGCCGGCCAAGATCAACCGATTCCTGCATGTTCTCGGCCGGCGCGCCGACGGTTTTCACCGACTGGAAACTCTGTTCCAGTTTCTGCAATGGGCCGACCGCCTGGGTTTTGGGGCGCTCGAGCAGCCGCATATCCGCCGCATCGACCGGCATCCTTTCCATTTGCCGGAGGCGGACCTGTGCGTGCGCGCGGCGCAACTGCTGCAGGCGGCCTGCCCGCCCGCCGCCGGGCGCGGCGTCACCATCACGCTAACCAAAACCATCCCGCCCGGCAGCGGGCTGGGCGGCGGCAGTTCCAACGCCGCGACCACGCTGCTGGCACTTAATCACCTGTGGCAACTCGGCCTGACGCGCGCGCGCCTGGCGCAACTTGGCCTGCAACTGGGCGCCGATGTGCCGCTGTTCATATACGGGCGGGCGGCGTTAGCCGGCGGCGTCGGCGAGGTTCTCAAAGCGTGTGAGCCGGCCGAAAAATGGCTGTTGATCTGCGTGCCGCCGGTGGAGGTGTCCACCGCCCGGGTTTTCGCGCACCTGCGGGCCGATGGCCCGGGCGGAGATGACTTGAGCGACCGCGCCCCAAACGGCAACGACCTGGAAGCGGTTACCGCGCGGCTGTATCCCGAAGTCGGCCAGGTGCTGGCATGGCTGCGCCGCCACGGCGACGCCCGGATGAGCGGCAGCGGCGGCGCGGTTTATGCCGAGTTCAATTCGCGCGCCGAGGCCGGCAGCGCGGCCTCGGCGTTGCCCGACGGCTGGAACGGCCGGGTCACCCGCGCGCTCAACCGCCACCCGCTGGCGGATTTCCGCTAAGCGGCAAGCGGGCTTTCAGGAGGCCGCAAACGCCTCGCCCAGTTTATGCCGCGCCGCATACAGGCAGATCATGTCGTAGGCCAAAGTCGCCCCCAGCAGCGCGGTAATCTCGGCCCGGTCATAGGGCGGCGAAACCTCCACCACATCCATGCCCACCAGGTTGAGGCCGCGCAGGCCGCGCACGATTTGCAACGCCTGCGCCGAACTCAGCCCGCCGCACACCGGCGTGCCGGTGCCGGGCGCAAAGGCCGGGTCCACACAGTCGATGTCGAAAGTCAGGTAGGTCTTGCGCCGGCCGATGATGTCGGCAATCGCGGCGGTCAACGTGGTTATGGGATGGGCGTGCACCCAGGCGGCGTCGAGGATGTTGAACCCGAGCGGCGCATCGTTGGTGGTGCGAATGCCGACCTGCACCGAGTGCTCCGGTATCACCAGGCCCTCATTGACTGCGTGGAAGAACATGGTGCCGTGGTCGATGCGCCCGTCCTGGTCTTCCCAGGTGTCGGTGTGGGCGTCGAAGTGCAGCAATGACAGCGGCCCGTGCTTGCGCGCATGGGCGCGCAGCAGCGGCAAAGTCACAAAGTGGTCGCCGCCTAAAGTCAGCATCGCGGTGTCGCTGTCGAGAATGCGGCGCGCGTGCGACTCGATGGCGTCCGGCACCGCCTCCGGGCGCCCGTGGTCGAAATAGCAGTCGCCGTAATCCACCGTTTTGACCACCTCGAAGGGGTCGAATTCCCACGGCCAATTGCGCTGCCACGCCACTTCGGTGGAAGCCGCGCGAATCGCCCGCGGCCCGAAGCGGGCACCCGGGCGGTTGGTGGTGGCGGTGTCGAACGGCACCCCGGTAACCGCCAGTTCGGCCTGCGCCAGGTCTTTGCCATAGCGGCGCCGGGCGAAACTTAAGGCACCGGAATAAGTCGGCTCCGGGGTCACTCCGCACGGCGCTTCGGCGGTCAACGCATAGTCGATTTTTTCGCTCATGTCGGGGCGCTCGTTGCGGCGCAGGATGGTTGATTGGCGAAACGGTATCATATACGGGTCAAGATCATTTAGGGGGTTTTCCTCAGCGCCGCTTTAAGCGACATGTCATCCTCCCCTTCACGCCGGCCGCAGGCGGCCTGATGCGCCTGGTGTGCGGCGCCGACGGCCGGGGTGGGCGGATGCCGCTGACCGGCTTACATGCGCAGCCGCCCCCGCCTAAAATCCACCCCCTGCCGCGCACAAGCGGGTGGCGGTCGATGGCATCGCGTGAGCCGTTGAACGAACCGCCGACAGTGCGTATACTGCCGTCATCACGGTAGTTCGCTTAAGTCGCCTGAGGTTCGCGATTCAGGTTCGCGATTCATCTTCTGAATTCATCATGCAACTGGTTGATTCTCACTGCCACCTGGATTTCGAGCCGCTGTCGGCGCAATTGCCCGAAGTGCTGCGGCGGGCCGAGGACAACGGTGTGTCCCACCTGTTGTGCGTGGCGGTCAATCTGGAGGATTATCCGCGCATCGCGCGGCTGGCGGCGGCCCATCCGCACATTTATGCTTCGGTGGGGGTGCATCCGAATTATGCCGACTGCCGCGAACCGGAAGTTGCCGAACTGGTCGAACTGGCGGCCGAGCCGAAGGTGGTCGCCATCGGCGAAACCGGGCTGGATTATTTCCGCACCGAAGGCCGGACTGACTGGCAGCGGCGGCGCTTCGAGAATCACATTGAGGCCGCCAAAACCGCCGCCAAGCCGCTGATCATTCACACCCGCGCGGCGGCCGGCGACACCATGGACCTGCTGGAGGGGCTGAATGCCCGGGAAGCCGGCGGCGTGATGCACTGCTTTGCCGAAGACTGGGCGGTGGCCGAACGGGCCTTGGCGATTGGGTTTTATATCTCGTTTTCCGGCATCGTCACCTTCAGAAACGCCGACACCGTCAAACAGGTCGCCAGGAAAATGCCGCTCGACCGGATGTTAGTGGAAACCGACGCCCCGTATCTGGCGCCGGTGCCGTTTCGCGGCCAGGTCAATGAGCCGGGGTTTGTGCGCCACACCGCCGAGTATATCGCCGAATTGCGTGGCGACACTCTCGACCATATCGCCACGGCGACCACCGACAACTTCTTCCGGTTGTTTTCCGGCGCCGGGCGCTGACGGGCGCGCGCAAATGCGGGGGGCTTGCCGGGTGGATTGTGATATTGTGTTAGAATCGCCGGTGCTTGAACGGCGCTGTCGCTGTGTTTCGGCGGTGCTGTGCTGGTAACGCTGTGTTGATAATCGAGTTGGCAAGTAAACGAGGAGGATTGTGCGATGAATTCCGCGACCAATGCTGCAGACCACACCCCGGCCTACAGCCGGGTGTTGGGCGGTTCTGACCTGCAGGTGACCGCCGATGCGCAGCGCAAAATTACCGACCTGGTGCGCGACACCGGCGGCGAAGCGGCGGCGGTGCGCATCTATGTGGCCGGCGGCGGCTGCGGCGGCATGAATTACGGCATGACCTTCGCCGAGCAGGTCGAGGCAACCGACAGCACCATGACCGACGGCAACGGATTCCAACTGGTGGTGGACCCGGTCGCCCTCGGTTTTCTCAAGGGCGCGGAGATCGATTATGTGGACGACGGCGTCAACGCTTCGTTCGTGTTCAACAATGTGTTTCAAGCCGTCGGCGGCAGCGGCGCCTGCAGTGGCTGCGGCGGGGGGGCGTTTTAGCCGCCCATGCCATCCGACCGGCGGCGCTTCGCTTGCCTCACGATCGATCCGCGCATATCCTAAGCCCATCATGAACGACCCACATCGAAAACCCCATCAGCCCGGCGGCGCGGGCACCGGCGTGATCACGGAAAACGCCAAGCCGAAGGTTGCAAAGCCGCCGCTGTATAAAGTGCTGCTGCTCAACGACGACTACACGCCGATGGAGTTTGTGGTCCATCTGCTGATGCAACTGTTCAACATGAGCCAGGACAAAGCCGAGCAGGTCATGCTCCACATTCACACCAGAGGCCTGGGCGTGTGCGGCATCTTTCCCAGGGAAATCGCCGAGACCAAGGTACGGCAGACGCTGGAGTTGGCGCGCAAAAACCAGCACCCGCTGCAGTGCACCATGGAGAAAGCGTGATGCTGTCCGACGAACTGGAGGCGACTTTAGGCCACGCGGTCACGCTGGCGCGCAAACAGCGCCACGAGATCATCACCGTCGAGCACCTGCTGTTTGCGCTGCTCGACGACACCGAGACCCGCCGCACCATCATCTCCTGCGGCGGCGATGTCGAGGCGCTGAAAAAACGCCTGGCCGAATACCTGCGCAACGAGGTTCCGCTGCTGGTCGAAGGCAGCGAGCGCGAACCCCAGCCCGGGCTCGGTTTTCAGCGTGTGTTGCAGCGCGCCATCATGCATGTGCAAAGCTCCGGCAAAAAGGAGGTCAAGGGCGCCAACGTGCTGGTGGCGGTGTTCAGCGAAAAGGAATCCCACGCGGTCTACTTTCTCAGCCAGCAGGAAATCAGCCGCTTCGACGTGGTCAATTACATCTCCCACGGCATCACCAAGGTGCAGGGCGAGGAGCGGCTGCCGGCACCGGACAACCTCGACGGGGGGCAAAACGGCGACCCGGAGGCGGCGGGCGGGCCGCTGGAGCACTTCACCGTCAACCTCAATCAACTGGCCGAACAGGGCAAGATCGACCCGCTCATCGGCCGCTTCGCGGAACTCCAGCGTTGCGTGCAAACCCTGTGCCGGCGGCGAAAAAACAACCCGCTGTTCGTCGGCGAAGCCGGCGTCGGCAAGACCGCGTTAGCCGAGGGGCTGGCGCGCAAGATCGTGAACCGGGAGGTGCCCGAGGTGCTGGCCGGGTGCACCATTTACTCGCTGGACATGGGCATGCTGTTAGCCGGCGCGAAATATCGCGGTGACTTCGAGCAGCGCCTAAAGGCGGTGCTGGCGGAACTCAACAAGCAGCCCGGCGCCATCCTGTTCATCGACGAAATTCACACCATCATCGGCGCCGGCGCGGTGTCGGGCGGCACCCTGGACGCATCCAATCTGCTCAAGCCGATGTTGGCCTCCGGCGAAATTAAATGCATCGGCTCCACCACCTACCGCGAATACCGCGGAGTTTTTGAAAAAGACCGGGCGCTGTCGCGCAGATTCCAGAAAATCGATGTCACCCAGCCAAGCGTCGATGAGGCGGTGGACATCCTGCGCGGGCTCAGGCCGCACTTTGAAGCCCACCATAACGTCAAATATACCCAGCCGGCGCTGCGCACCGCGGTGGAATTGTCGGCCCGCTACCTGACCGAGCGCCAGTTGCCCGACACCGCCATCGATGTGATCGATGAAGCCGGCGCCAAAACCCGGCTGGCGGCGGACGGCAAGCGCCGCAAGACCATCGGCGTGCGCGAAATCGAGAATATGGTCGCGGACATCGCCCGCATTCCGCCCCGGCATGTATCGGCGTCCGATACCCGGGCGCTGAAAAACTTGGAGCGCGACCTGAAAATGTTGGTGTTCGGACAGGATGAGGCGGTTTCGGCGCTGGCCTCGTCCATTAAAATGGCCAGGTCGGGGCTGGGCAACGCCGACAAGCCGATTGCGTCGCTGCTGTTTTCCGGCCCCACCGGGGTCGGCAAGACCGAGGTCACCAAACAGTTGGCCGCCACGTTAGGCATTGAGTTCATCCGCTTTGACATGTCCGAGTATATGGAGCGGCACACCGTGTCGCGACTAATCGGCGCGCCGCCGGGCTATGTCGGGTTCGACCAGGGCGGGTTGCTGACCGAAGCGATTAACCGCCACCCTCACGCCGTATTGCTGTTTGACGAAATAGAAAAAGCGCATCCCGATGTATTCAACATCCTGCTGCAGGTGATGGACTACGGCAGTTTGACCGACAACAACGGGCGCAAATCCGACTTTCGCAATGTCATTTTGGTGATGACCACCAACGCCGGGGCCGAGCAGGCGGCCCGGGCCGGCATGGGCTTTGTCGAGCAGGACCGCAGCAGCGACGACCTGGATGCGGTCAAGAAAACCTTTTCACCGGAATTCCGCAACCGCCTGGACAACATCATTCGATTCAACGGCCTGGACACCGCCACCATCGTGCGCGTGGTGCGCAAGTTCATCGTCGAACTGGAACAGCAGCTGGCCGACCGCCAGGTGACCCTGGAAATCACCGACCCGGCGGTGCGGTGGCTGGCCGACAAGGGCTATGACCCGGCCATGGGTGCGCGCCCGATGGAGCGAATCATCCAGCGCCACATTAAACGCCCGCTGGCCGACCAGTTGCTGTTCGGCACATTGAAGAAAGGAGGCCGCATCGCCATTTCCCTGGGCGACCACGGCGCGCTTGATTTCACCCTGACCAAACCCTGACCCCCGGCGCCCCCGGCTCGCCACCCCACCACCCCAGACCCAAGAGGCACTCCCATGGCAAACGAAGGCTACCACGAACCCGTCGAAGAACTTTCCGACCAAACCCGCGACATGCACCGCGCGATCATTTCTCTGATGGAAGAACTGGAGGCGGTGGACTGGTATAACCAGCGGGTCGATGCCTGCCGGGACGCCGAACTCAAGCGCATCCTGGCCCACAACCGCGATGAGGAAAAGGAGCACGCCGCGATGGTGCTGGAATGGATTCGGCGAAGGGACAGCGTATTGGACCGCGAACTCAGGGATGCGCTGTTCACCGAAGGCCCGATTGGACACGCACCGGAGAGCGACGGCTCAGCGTGACCGGCGGGCGGTGACATGAATGCGGTTGCCGGGGCGCCAGCCGCCGAGGCCGAGGAGGCCGCCCAACCTGTCGTCAGCGAAGCCGAGGTCGATGAATTTCAACGCAACGGCGCCGTGTGCCTGCGCGCGCTGTTCGCGCGCCACTGGCTGGACAAACTGGCCGCCGGCGTGGATAAAAACTTCGCCGCCCCCGGCCCGTATCACACCCGCTACACCCCGCGGGGTGGGCCCGGCGGTTTCTACGACGACTACTGCAACTGGCAGCGCATCGGCGAATACCGCGACTTCGCGCTGCATTCCCCGGCCGCCGAAATCGCCGCGCGGCTGATGCGCTCCCGCACCGCGCGCTTCTACCACGAGCATGTGCTTGTCAAGGAGCCGGGCACCGCGGAGCGAACGCCCTGGCACCACGACCAACCCTACTACGGCGTCGATGGCGAGCAACTGTGCTCCATCTGGCTGCCGCTCGACCCGGTGCCGAAGCGCGCCTGCCCGGAATATGTGGCCGGCTCCCATGCCGGCGGTGCATTGTATTACCCGCGCCTGTTCGCCAGCCACCAGGACTACAGCGCCGGCGAGCACGGCTTTGAAAGCGTGCCCGACATCGACCGGCGCCGGGAGCAATATGAGATTCTGTCCTGGGACCTGGAGCCCGGCGACTGCATTGTCTTTCACATGCGCACCGTTCACGGCGCTCCGTCCACCGCCACCCTGAAAACCCGGCGCCGCGGTTTCGCGTCCCGGTGGCTCGGCGACGACGCGCGCTTTGCGCGGCGCCCGTGGGCCACTTCGCCGCCGTTTCCGCACTTGCGCCTGACCCCGGGCGGGCCGATGGAGCATCCCGCGTTTCCGGTGGTCTGGCGGGGCTGACCGGGGCCGCCGGCGCCGGTTTGCACGAGTTGCCGAACTCGTGTTACGATGCCCGCCGGTTATTCAACCGTCTTAAATCAACTCCATCGGATTGCAATCGGGCTGGGCCTGATTGCTGTTTTTGACTTTTGCACCAAAGGAGGCAAACCAATGCTCAAACACCGACAAAAGCACCTGATGCGCGACCCGAAACAGCATCACCCGGGTGTGCATGAAATGAAAGACGCGCTGGCCGAGAGGCGTTGCTCGCGCCGCGAATTCATTCGCACCGCCGCCCTGCTCGGGGTCGGCGCGCCGGCGGCCTGCGGCATGGCTTCTTATATTCTGGGCGGCGACCCGCTCGGCGTCGTGCCCATGGCGCAGGCGCAAACGCCGAAGGCGGGCGGCATCCTGCGCGTGTCCATGGTGATTCCTGAAGCCACCGACCCGGCCACTTTTGACTGGGTGGAGAAATCCAACTCGGTGCGCCACCAGAATGAGTTTCTGGTGATGACCGGCCCGGACAACATCACTCGGCCCTACCTTGCCAAAAAATGGGAGGCC
>JAPPQJ010000150.1 GCA_028817015.1 Gammaproteobacteria bacterium | reverse complement strand
CCGGCCGGCCAACGATAATTTGGCTTTGTTGGGCAACATGATCGCCTATGGCGCCGGCGCCGACATCGCCGGCATCCCGGCGCGCGGCCGCCTAAGCCGCCCGTTCACCCGGGTCGCGCAACTGTTCAAGCGCGTCGAGCGGTCGGTCAGGGTCAGCGAGCGCTCCACCGCCGAGAATGTCGCGGTGTTGGAGAAAAACCTCGCCGACATTCGCCATGCCGCCGGCGTCGACAACCTCGCCAATCTGCCGTCGCCGTTGCGTGAGCAGGCGCTGTTGGTGCGCGCAGAGTTGGTGGCGATGCGCCGGGACCTTAGAAGCATCCGCCGCCGGGTGCGCGAGCGCATCGAGCGGCTGGGGGAGGTGCTGGCGCTGCTGAACATCGTCGGCGGCCCGGTGCTGGTTTCGGTGTTTGGCATCGCGGTTTATGTGGCGCGGCGCAACAGGCAGCGCGCCCGCCCCGGTCACCCGTGATTAAACAGTTGCCCAAACCCCGGCACTTGCAGCGGTTTTTTCAGCAGTTTCAGCGCATGCCACAGCAGGGCCTGGTTGCTGGTGATGACCGGTTTGTCGATGCGTTGTTCAATGTCGCCGATAACCTGGGCGGCTCTCAGCGCGGTGCACGAGATGAACAGCAGGTCGGCGTCCGGGTGGCAGGCGGCGGCCGCGCCCTGGCATATGGAAGCGTGGGTGATGTCGGTCATGTGGGTGTCGTCATCGATGCCGAAGCCGTGCACATTGAGCACCGCGATGCCGCAGTGCCCGAAGAACCGGGCCAGTTCGCGGTTGACCGGCTCGGTATACGGGGTCAAAATGGAGATGCGCCGGGCGGAAAATCTCGCCAATGCGGCCCGGGCGGCGGTAGCCGGGGTGGTGCAGGGCAAGTTCTCCCAGTCGCGCCGGGCGGCGCGCAACAGTTGAATGACCTGCGACTCGCCGATGACCGCGGTGCCCGAGGTGCAGGCGTAGATAAGCACATCCACCGAGGCGCCGGGCAGGATGCCGCCGGCTGCGCGGGTGATGTCGGGCGCCATGGCCCGCAGGTTTTCCGGGGTCAGCGGATTGCGGTTGAGGACGCGGTTGGTGAAGATTTCCACGCCGTCCGGGGCCATTCGGCGCAGGTCGGATTCGATGTTGAGGTCGGTGGCCAACGCGACCAGGCCGATGCGCCCGTTGTGGCCGATTTTCTCCGGCGGCTCGGCGGGCAACTGTTGTCGGTAGCGGGTTGGCATGCGGGTTCGGGCGGCGGCGGGCGGGTTGATGTTTGGCGTCGAAGGTCAAACTGACTCCTGCACCGCGGCCCAGTCGCCGGCGGCGGTCAGGTATTCGCGCCCGCCGCCGGCGTCGCGGTAAAAGGCGCGCCCGGCGCCCCCTTCGAGCACGCGCAGCATCCCCGGCGGTTCGGGGCTGGCCCGTTTAATTTCGGCGATGAGTCGCGGCGCGCCGATCTGGTCGATCATCTCGAACGGGCCCCGTTGCCAGTTAAAACCCCAGCGCATGGCGCGGTCGATGTTGACGATGTCGTCGGATATTTCCGGCACCAGGCCGGCGGCGTAGCACAGCGTTTCGGTGACCAACTCACGGGCAAAGCGGCCGTTGGCGTTGTCGCTTGCGAACAGCCCGGGCAGGGTTTGCTGGTCTGGCGGCAGTTCCGGTTTTTCCGCCGTGCGCCAGTGCTCGCTGTGCAGGTCGAAAACCCGCAGGGTCCTGCTGCCGTCGTCGTGGCGCGTGAGTTGGTAGAAGCCGCCGCCGGTTTTGCGCCCCAGTTGGCCGCGCTCATACAGGCGTTGAACCCGGTCAGTGAAGGCGGTGAAGCGCCGCCCGGCGTCGTTGGCCGGCAAATTGGCGTCCAGGTTGGCGCCGACATTGAACATCACATCCAGGCCGATGAGGTCGATCAGCCCATACAGCCCGGCGCCCGGCGGCAGGCCGAGCGGCACCGAGGTCAGCCTGTCCACGGTTTCGGTGTTCAGACCGTCCTCGCGCATGGCTTTTTCGGCCAGGTGGAGGCCGGCCAACATCCAGAAGCAACCGATGCGGTTGGCGATGAAGTTGACCGTGTCTTTGGCGTGCACCACGCCTTTGCCCAGGCGGTTGCCGAGGAAGCCGGCCAGCGCGTCCAGGGTTTCGCGCCGGGTGCGTTCGCCGGGCACCAGTTCCACCAGTTTCATCAGGTGGGCGGGGTTGAAAAAATGGGTAACGGCGATGTCTCGCTGCAGGCGCTCGGGCAGGCCGGCGCAGATGTCCCGAAGCGGAATCCCGGAGGTGTTGGTGGACAGGAGTGCGCCGTCAGCGCGCGCCGCCTCGACCCTGGAAAACATCTCCCGCTTGACGCTTAAGTCCTCCACCACCGCTTCGCAAATCCAGTCGCAATCGGCGATTTTGCCGAGGTCGTCGGCAAACGAGCCGCAGGTAATGCGCTCCGGCGATTCGGCGTCCCGCAGCACCGGCGAGCGCCCGGCGGCGAGTCGCCGCCTGGCCGCTTCGCCTGCGCCCCGTTCCACATCCAGCAGCAGCACTTCGCAACCCGCGTTCGCGCAAATCCCGGCGATGCCGCCGCCCATGGTGCCGGCGCCGAGCACCGCAACTCGTTTAATGTCTTTCATGTCGATAAAATGATGGTGGAATGTGGCTGGAAATCGAACAACCGCGCCGGCGCATCTATACCGCTATACCGCGCCTTCGCGGACCATTTCCCGCAGGCGGAATTTCTGGATTTTGCCGGTCGCGGTCTTGGGTAGTTCCATGAAAATCACCTGCTTGGGGAGTTTGAAGCCGCTTAAGTGCCGGCGGCAGAACTGGATGATGTCGTCGGGGTCGGCGGTTTCGCCGGGTTTCAGTTCCACGAACGCGCACGGCGACTCCCCCCACTTGGGGTCGGGCTTGGCGACCACGGCGGCGGCGGCGGCTTTGGGGTGTTTGTATAGCACCGATTCCACTTCGATGGACGAGATGTTCTCGCCCCCGGAGATTATGATGTCCTTGAGGCGGTCCTTGATTTCGATATAGCCGTCGGCGTGCACCACGGCCAGGTCGCCGCTGTGAAAGCGGCCGCCGGCGAAGGCTTCGGCGGTGGCCTTGGGATTTTTGTAGTAGCCCTTCATGACGGTGTTGCCGGCCAGCGCGATCTCGCCAAGCGCGCGCCCGTCGGCCGCCACCGGCTGCCCGGCCTTTGCTTCATCCACCGAGACCACCGTGGCCGCCTCCATCATCGGCAACCGCACGCCCTGGCGCGCCTTAAGTTCGGCCAGTTGCTCTCCGGGCAGGTCTTTCCAGCCGCCCTTCGGCTCGCAATAGACCACATGGCCGTAGGTTTCGGTCAGCCCGTAGACATGCGTGACATTTAAGTTGAGTTGCTGGATTTTCTCCAGCACTTTGCTCGGCGGCGGGGCGCCGGCGGTCATCACCTGCACGGTGTAATCCGGGGTCTTGCGGATGGGCGCCGGTGCGTCGGCCAACATGCCCAAGACGATCGGCGCGGCGCCGAAGTGGGTGATGCGGTGGCGCTCGATGGCGTCGAAAATCAGGTCGGCGCGAATGAAGCGGTTGCATACCAGGGTGCCGCCCATCACCGTCATGGTCCACACATGCCCCCAGCCGTTGCAGTGGAACATCGGCACGGTATACAGGTAGCGCGGGTGGCGCGGGATTTCCCACGCGGCGATGGTGCCCATGGACATTAGATAAGCGCCGCGGTGGTGGTAGACCACGCCTTTGGGGCGGCCGCTGGTGCCGGAAGTGTAGTTCAAGGTCAGCGCATCCCATTCGCATTGGGGGTAGCCCCAGCCGGCGTCCGGGTCGCCGCTTTCCAGCAGTTCCTCGTAGGTCATGCGGCCCAAACGCTCGCCGTTGTCCTGCGGCGGCGGCAACTGGGTGTCGTCGATGTCGACGACGATGGGCGGCTGTTCAAGCTCCGACAAGGCGCGCTTGACCACCGCGGAAAAATGGCTGTCGGTGATCAGCACCCGGCAGTCGCTGTGCGCCAGAATGTAGGCCACGGTGCCGGCGTCCAGGCGGGTGTTGATGGCGTTCAAGACACCGCCGGCCATGGGTATGCCGTAGTGCGCCTCGATGAGTTCCGGGGTGTTGGCCGCCATCATCGACACCGTGGTGCCGGTTTCGACGCCGAGTCGCCGCAACGCCGAGGCCAGTCGTTTGCACCGCTGCGCGGTCTGCTTCCAGGTGTACTGCCGCTCCCGGTAGATCACGGCCGGATGGTCGGGGTAGGTGTCGGCGGCCCGCTTCAGGAATGAAATCGGGGTCAATTCGATGAAATTCAGGCCCTTGACCGGCGGCAGGTCGCGGTAGTTTTTGTGCATCGGAATAGTCGGGGCAATCGGGAAAAGTGGCCATCAAAGGCCGGGGCGGGAGCCATCCGGCGGCGGTGAGTCGTCAACAAAGCGGCGCCCGGGTTTCAGGTGCTCGAACACCTTGTAGCGCGTTTCCCGCATTCCCAGCGCAGCGTAGGTTTGCTGCGCGACGCGGTTTTCGCGCTCCACATACAGGCGCAACCCGCACACGTTCCGGGCGCGCTCGGCGCAATCGGTGACATGGCGGTAAAGCGACCGATACACCCCCCGGCGGCGGAACGAAGGGCGCACATAGACGCTTTGAATCCACCACCACTCGCCGTCCCGCCAGTCGCTCCATTCGCGGGTTATCATCAGCGCGGCGACCAGGCCCTGGGGCGCTTCGGCGACCACATAGAAGCCGCGCGCCGGGTCTTCGAACACCGCTTTGACGCCGCTTAAGATCACCGGCGGCAGCAGCGGCAGGCCCTCGGTTTCCAGCGCCATGCGGCGGTTGAACTCGGCTAACGCGCGGGCGTCATCGGCGGTGGCGTTGCGAATGATGACCTGGTGTGCCGGCATGTGGTTTGCGGGGGTCGGTGAATCAGCGCAGGGCGTATAAATCGATGAAATACAACAACACCGGTATCGAGAGCAGCGAAAAAACGGTCGACAGGAACACCGCGGTGGTCGCCATCGCCCGCGCGGTATTGTAACGCTCGGCAAAAATAAAAACATTGACCCCGACCGGCTGCGCCGCCATCAATGCGGCCACCGCCGACCACAGCGGCTCGATGGCGAACACCCAGCGGCAACTAAGCCACACCGCCAGCGGAAAAAGCGCGCATTTGGCGAGGATGATCACGCCGGTTTGTTTAATGCGCCCGGCGATGCCATACCGGGTCAGGGTCGCGCCCAACGCAAACAGCGCGCACGGCGTAACCGCATTTTGCATGAAAGCGGCCAGCGCGTCCAGCGGCCCGGGAATGGCCCATCCCAGGCGGTTGAACAGCGCGCCGGCGGCTACGCCGACGAGGATGGGGTTGGTGAGCACGCCCTTGAGCATGCCGGCCAGCCGCGGGCCGACAGCCTGGCCGCCGCTTCGCCCGTATTCCAACGCCAGCGTGGTGAGCGTGAATGCAAGCAGGGCGTGGAAGGCCAGCAGGATGAAAAACGGCAGCGCATCCTCCTCGCCAAAGGTGAGCAACGCCAGCGGCAGGCCCAGCAGGATGGCGTTGCCGTAACTAAAGGAAAACCCGGTGATAACCTGGGCGTTGAAATCGCGCTTGAAGGCGAGGCGGCTGATGAGCATGCCGGCGGCGTAGAAAACCGCCATCGGCGTGTAGTAGGCGACCACCAGCCGCCATGGAATATCACCGACCTGCCCGGCGCCGGCCAGGGTGCGGAACAACAACAGCGGCACCGCAAAGTCATAGACGAATTTGGCCAGGCCATCGGCGTGGTGGGTGGAAAAATACCCCATGCGGGCGGCGAAATAGCCGAGCAACCCGAGACCGAATACCGGGGTGGAAACTTCAAGAACGATGTTCATCGCCTGCGCGGGCGTTTGCTTTCAACGGATGCATCATACACCGCGGAAAGAGGGGGCGGGGAAGGCGCGGTCAGGGCGGTGACGGCTCCGAGTCGAGTTGCGCCGCTTTCCTGCATGCCGGCTCCGGACCAAGTCCGGGATAACCTTCGCCGGCACCACCCAAAGTGGGCGGTGGCGGGGAAAGCGTCGCCTTGGAGAAGTGGTTGCGGTTGCAGCGCCGCCCGGCGGGTTGATTTTCCCTCACCCTGTATCCCTCTCCCAAATAGAGAGGGTGGCGCCGAAAGAAAAAGCCTTGGATTCCGGCCCCGGGTCAAGATTGGGGCACGCTTTTGCCGCAATGGCGGCAAAGCCCGCAACCGCGCCTAAATCCTATGGGAGCGGATTTAGGCGCCAGCCCGAAGGGTTGGTATCAGGGATGATACCAGCAATGACGGGAAATGGGCGGTGGCGGGGAAAGCGTCACCTTGGAGAAGCGGTTGCGGTTCTAATCCCCGCCCGGCGGGTTGATTTTCCCTCACCCTGTATCCCTCTCCCAAAGGGAGGGGGAAATGTTCCGTTGCCCTCCTCCTCTTCCCTCTCTGGTTTGCCCCATTTCTCCCTCTCCCTCCGGGAGAGGGCCGGGGAGAGGGTGGTACCGGAAAGAAAAAGTACTTGGATTGCGGCCCCGAGGCAAGTTCAGGGTTGGCATCACGGACGATACAAACAACGGCGAACAAAACGGCGAACAAAACGGCGAACAAAACGGTGGAAAATAAGCGCGCGCCGGCGACTTGCGCGGGCGCGCTTAGTTGTCAGTTCAATTGTCAGTTCAACACCGCCGGCCAGTTTTTGTCGCCGTCGGCGATGAATTTTTCCATGTCGGCGCGCCAGCGGTTGTTGATCTTCTTGTTGTAGTTCAAGTATAGCTTGCCGTCGTGGACTGTCCACTGTAGCGGGTCGCCGCTGGCGGTGTCGCCCTGGGCCACCGCCCAGGCGCAGTAGCCGCCGTATTGCGGGGCATACTGCTGCGGGCTGGCGGTGAATTTATCCAGATTTTCGCGGCTGCTGAAATGCCAGTCGACGCCCATGTATTCGGTCTTGAAGGCTTTTTTGCCCTTGACCGGTTTGGACTCGGTGAAATAGGCGGTTACATCATAGCCGCCGGCCGCGACATTGCTGAAATAGGTGGTGTAAACCGGGTCTTTCTCGGCCCAGGCGGCGCCCGGCAGGAGCAGGGCGGCCAGCACGGCGAAGTGCGCCAGCCATGCGCCGGGAAAAGCAAAACTGAAATGACTGGAGGTGTTTTTCATGGTCTGTGAAAAATGGAATGAGTGTAAAACCATATGACCCGCCACCCGGCGTGAAGTTCCCGGCCGGCGGCGCAATGCTCATTCCAGCAACTCCGGGCCATCGGCGGCGGCCAGAGATATGTTTTCAATGCGGTCGAGCGGCTTTTCCAGCGCGCGGGTGCGGGTGGTTACCAGGGTTTGGAAATCGCCGCTCAACCCTTCGATGCGGCGCCCCAGTTTGTCCATCTGCTCGACATATTTGTGCCACTGGCGTCGAAACTGGTCGACCAACTGCATGACCTCCGAAGCGCGCTCGTTCATGGTGAAATTGCGCGCCGCCTGGTGCACCAGCGACAGCACCGCATACAGCGTCAACGGCGAGCACAGCAGCACCCGGTTGCGCAGCGCGAAATCGATTAGTTGGGCGTCCTCGCGATTGATAAATCCGTAGATCGACTCGTTGGGGATGAACAGCATCACATAATCCAGCGTGCCTTCGGCGGGGTTGATGTATTCGCGCCCGGAAACCGACTTGATGTGGTTGCGCACGCTGCCGAGGAACGCATCCCGGGCCCGGTTGCGCGCTTCGTCGCTGTCGGCGGCCAGGTAATTTTCATACTGCGCCAGCGGAAATTTCACATCCATGTTCAACTTCTTTTCCCGGGGCAGGTGGAAGGTGTAGTCGGGGCGCTGGCCGGATTCGACCTGTTCCTGGCGGGTGTAATTGACCCGCTCGACCAGGCCGACAAATTGCAGAATATCGGCCACCATGCGCTCGCCCCACTGCCCGCGTTTCTGCGACGACGACAGAATTTCCCGCAGGCGGGTGGTGTCCTCCCGGAGCGCTTCGGTGTTTCGGGTGCTGGTGTCGATGGAGGCCTTCAACGCGGTCGATTGTTTGTGAATGAATTCCAGTTTCTCGTTCATCCCGGCCAGACTCTTGTCGATGAGTTTTTTCTTTTCATCCAGATCTTGCTCCGAGCCCCTCTTGAGCGATTTGAACTGCTCGCCGGCCTGTATCAGGAAGGTCTCGGCGTTGCTTCTGGCGATATCCGCGGCCATGGCCTTGAAGGCGTTTTCCATCTCGGCGCGAATTTCCGCCAGGCGCCGCTTTTCCTCCTCGAAGCGCGTTTGCAGGTGGTCCAGCCGGGTGCGGGATTCGACCTCGGCCTCGCGCGCGCTTCGCAATTCGGCCTCCAGACGGGCGGCTTTTTCGCGGTCATCGGCGGATGCGGACGCTGATTTGCCGCGCATCCACCAGCCGATGGCGGCGCCGATGACCAGGCTGACGATGGCGATAACGGCTTCCACCATGGCGTGTCGAACGGGGAACGGGGGTTGAGACGGGATGCGGAAATTTCCGGCAACCGCGGCGACGGCGTATTATACCCGGCGGCGGCGGCGGGCATGTAAATATTTCCCGCAAGGCTTGATTGGCGGCGCGATTTCTTGTTTGATAGCGCCGCCCATGTTGCAAACCAGGTACAGCGATGAGCGTTCGAAGAGCAGGCGGTAGAGCCGCCCGTAAAGCGTTGCGAGCCGCGCCGTTGGCGGAGGACAGCAAACCGGTTCGCCCCGGCGAAAGCGGCGGCAGATTTTTGCCCCTGACCGGTGAGGATATAGCGCGCATCGACCAAGCCGCCTTCGACCTGCTGGAACAGGTCGGCTTCTCGCGCGCCATTCCCTCCTGCATCGAGCTGGTTACCCGGGCCGGCGGCCGGCACACCGAAGACGGCCGCCTGCTGTTTCCGCGTCGCCTGGTCGAGGAGGCGCTGGACAAGGCCGCCCGCGACATCACCCTGCACGCGCAGGCCCCGCAGCACGATTTGCACCTGAGCGGCAACAAGGTCTATTTCGGCACCGCCGGCGCCGCCGTGCACGTGGTGGATGACTGGAAAGCGCACCACCAACTCCCGGGCAAAGGCGCATACCGCGAATCCACCCTGCAGGATTTATACGACGCCGCCCGCCTGGTTGACCGCCTGGAACACATCCACTTCTTCCAGCGCTGCATGGTGGCACGCGACATCGAAAGCCCGCGCGTGATGGACCTCAACACCACCTACGCATCGGTCAGCGGAACCCGCAAGCACTGCGGGCTCAGTTATGTGGACCCGGAGCACGCCGAGGAGGGCTTGCGAATGCTGCACCGCATCGCCGGCGGCGAGGCGGCGTGGCGGGCGCGGCCGTTTGCCAGCGTGTCGTGCTGTTTCGTGGTGCCGCCGCTGCGCTTCGCCGAGGACGCCTGCCGGGTGCTGGAGGTGTGCGTGCGCGGCGGCATGCCGGTGCTGCTGTTGGCGGCCGGCCAGGCCGGCGCCACCAGCCCGGCGTCGCTGGCCGGGGCGGTGGCCCAGGAATGCGCCGAAGTCCTGGGCGCGTTAGTCTATGTCAACTTGATACAGCCCGGTCACCCGGCGATTTTCGGGCCGTGGCCGTTCGTCTCCGACCTGCGCACCGGGGCGATGAGCGGCGGCAGCGGAGAACAGGCGGTGCTGATGGCGGCCTGCGGGCAGATGGGGCGCCACTACGACCTGCCCACCGGCATCGCCGCCGGCATGGCCGATTCGAAAATCCCCGACGCCCAGTCCGGCGGCGAGAAAGGCTACACCCTGGGCATGGCCGGGCACAGCGGCGCCAACTTAGTGTATGAAGCGGCCGGCATGCAGGGCAGTTTGCTGGGCTTTAGTTTCGAGGGCGCGACCATCGACAACGATGTCCTGGGCGCGGTCAACCGCAGCGTGCGCGGCATCGAGACCGACCCCGACTCATTGGCCGTGCAGACCATCATTGATGTGTGCATCGGCGGCCCCGAGCATTTCCTCGGCCACGACGCCACGCTGTCGCGGATGCAGCGCGATTATGTCTATCCCGAAGTCGGCAACCGCCTGACCCCGGCCGAGTGGCAGGAAATCGGCGGCCATCCGGTCAATGTGCCGGCGCGCGAGAAAACGCGGGAAATTCTGGCCAGCCATTTCCCGCGCCACATCAGCGATGAACTGGACGCGCGCCTGCGCGAGGAATTCGACATTCGCCTGCCGAGGGAGCAGATGGGGGCGGCCAGGTAACGGCGGTTGTATAAAGCGGTTTGGGGAATGAAGCGGGAACAGCGCCACCGCCTGGCGCCATTTCGTCGGTGATGTCCGGGAAGGCGGGGCCCGCCGATTTACTCATGGTAGTCGATGCGTTAACCGTGTTTTGCTTCCATCGAGGCGTCATCACCCCCGGAAACGGTTCATTTTCCCGTGCCTTAAGTTATCATAGCCGAAGTGACCGATAACACGGGCGCCCGCCGCTTTGCGCTGACCGATGAGTCTGAACTACCTGGAATTCGAAAAGCCCATCGCTGAACTGGAAGAGAAAATCACCGAGTTACAGCGCGTCAGCAGCAGCCGGGAGCTGAACCTGGACGCTGAAATCGAGAAACTGCACAACCGCAGCGACGAGTTGACCCGGGAGATTTTCGCCAAACTGGGCGCCTGGCAGATTACCCAAATCGCGCGCCACCCGTTGCGCCCTTATACGCTCGATTACATTGAGCGGATCATCGACAACTTTCACGAACTGCACGGCGACAGGATGTATGCCGACGACCCGGCGGTGGTCGCCGGGGTCGGTTGGTTCGGCGCCCACCGCGTGGCTGTCATCGGCCACCAAAAAGGCCGCGACACTCGCGAACGCACGCGGCGCAATTTCGGCATGCCCCGTCCCGAGGGCTATCGCAAGGCCCAGCGGGTGATGAAATTGGCCGAGCGCTTTCAGTTGCCGCTGGTTACGCTAATCGACACGCCCGGGGCATACCCCGGCGTCGGCGCCGAAGAGCGCGGGCAGAGTGAGGCCATCGCCAGGTCGCTGGAAGTTATGGCGACGCTGAAGACGCCGGTCATCTCGGTGGTGATTGGCGAGGGCGGCTCCGGCGGCGCGTTAGCCATCGGCGTTTGCGACAGACTGTTGATGATGCAGTATTCGACCTATTCGGTGATTTCCCCCGAAGGCTGCGCGTCCATCCTGTGGAAAAGCCCCGACAATGCCCCCGAAGCCGCCGAGGCCATGAACATGACCGCCGCCGGGCTGACCCGCGCCGGGTTGGTCGATGAAGTGGTCGCCGAGCCGCTGGGCGGCGCGCATCGCGACTACGACCAGAGCGCAAGCCGCCTGCGCTCGGCGGTGTCGGCGGCGCTCGGCCCGTTGTGTGAAACGGAAGCATCCGTGCTGGTGGCGCGGCGCTATGAGCGCCTGATGAGTTTCGGCCGCTTCGAAGTCAAGAACTGACCGGCGGCGGGCTTTGGCGCCCGTGTTTCGCATTGCCTCGACTCGATTCAAACGCCCTGCTGCGTATCCTGTTCGATGACCTCAATGTGCCGGCCGGCGCCGCGCTGGCGGTGGCGTATAGCGGCGGCCGCGACTCTCAAGTCTTGTTGCATGCCCTGTCAGTGGCGCGCCGGGAACGCGGTTTTGCCCTGACTGCGCTGCATTTCGACCACGGTTTGAGCCCGCAATCCGCGCACTGGACAGCGCAGTGCGCGGCGCTTTGCCGGGAATGGGGAATCACCTTCGTCAGCACTCGCCAGGCGCTGGCCAGGGCGCCCCGGCAAAGCCTCGAGGCGCAGGCCCGGCAAAGCCGCTATGCGTGGTTTAAGCGGGTTGTCGAGCCCGGGCAGATCTTGCTCACCGCCCACCATGCCGACGACCATGCCGAAACCGTGATGCTGAACTTGCTGAGGGGCGGCGGGCTGGAATCGCTGGCCGGCATTCCCCGGCAACGCATCCTGTCGGCGGCCAAATGCACGCGCGTGGTGCGCCCTTTGCTGGCTTATCCGGGCGAAGCGCTGGCCGAATACGCCCGGCGCCATGGCCTGCGCTGGATCGATGACCCCGCCAACCGCTCGCCCCAATTCGACCGCAACTATCTCCACGCTTCCATCATCCCGCTGCTGAGAGCCCGCTGGCCCGGGGTCGTCGCCTCGATGGCGAAAAGCGCCGAACACTGCCGGGAAGCGGCCGCTTGCCTGGATCGGATTGCCGGGCAGCGCTTGGAACATTGCCGGGCCGATGCCAAAAGGGGGGTGTTCTGCCTGGCGCCGCCGCTTGATGCGCATCTGATCAAACCGCTGGGACGCGCCCGGATTATCCACCTGCTGCGCCACTGGATTCACCGCCACGGCCGCCGCTCGCCGTCGTCGGGGCAACTCGC
Source organism: Gammaproteobacteria bacterium (assembly GCA_028817015.1). Classification (GTDB taxonomy): domain Bacteria; phylum Pseudomonadota; class Gammaproteobacteria; order Arenicellales; family Poriferihabitantaceae; genus JAHRAW01. Next base: position 4,701 of record JAPPQJ010000150.1, on the reverse strand, counting down.
GACCCTGTTCCGGCAAGTGTTCGAGGCGCAAAGCGGGAGCGCCGGCATGCGCTGGGATGGAGCCGAAGTGCGTTATTTCAACGGGCATCTATACCTGACCGGGCCACTCGGCGATGGGCCCGCGCCCGGTGCCGCGTTGAACTGGGACTTGCGGGAGCGAGATCTGGGCGCCAACGGCTTGCGGGTTGAAGTCAAAAGCGGCATCAGCGGCGGCCTCGACCCGCGCCGGCTTCGCGGCAGGAAGGTGCAACTGGTTTGGCGTCGCGGCGGTGAGCGGATGACCCTTCCCGGGCGCAAACATCGCAGCCAGTTGAAAAAACTGTTCCAGCAAAACGCCGTGCCTCCCTGGGAGCGGCGCGCATTGCCGCTGCTTACCGTCGATGGCGAAGTGGCCTGGGCCCACGGCGTGGGCCCCAGCGCCGCATGCTGCTGCGGCAAAGACGAACCGGGGCTTGGCCTGCGGTTTGCCGCCGGCGGCGACGGGTGAATTCACCAACCAGCCACACCCCGGCGGTGATGTTGCCGGCCCGCGGGCGCGGCGCTGTCAACCCCCCGGCGCCTGCAATTCGGCGTGATAGGACGATCTCACCAGCGGCGCTGCGGCGACGTTGTCGAATCCCATGGATTCGGCGATGGCGCCCAGTTCGCTGAATTGCTCCGGTGTCCAGTAACGCTCCACCGCCAGGTGGTGGGCGCTGGGCTGGAGATACTGGCCGAGGGTCAGCAAATCGACCCGGTGCGACCGCAAGTCGCGCATGACTTCGATGACTTCGTCGCGGTGCTCGCCCAGGCCAAGCATCAGGCCGGATTTGGTCGGCACCCGCGGGCAGCGTTGTTTGCTGAGCAGCAACAGGCGCAGCGACTCGGCGTAGTCGGCGCCGGGGCGCGCGCTTTTATACAACCGCGGCACCGTCTCCAAGTTGTGGTTGAACACATCCGGCGGTGCACCGCCGAGGATGTCGAGGGCGGTGTCGATGCGGCCGCGGAAGTCCGGGGTCAGGATTTCCACGCGGATGCCGGGGCAGTCGCGCCGCAGTTGGCGGATGCAGGCGGCGAAATGGGCGGCGCCGCCGTCGCGCAAATCGTCGCGGTCCACCGAGGTGATGACCACGTAGTTGAGTTTCATGGCCGCGACCGTGGCGCTCAGGCGCTGCGGTTCGCCGGGGTCGAGCGGGTTGGGGCGGCCGTGCGCGACATCGCAGAACGGGCAGCGGCGCGTGCAGATGTCGCCCATGATGAGGAAGGTGGCGGTGCCGTTGCTGAAACACTCGCCGAGGTTAGGGCAGGCCGCTTCTTCGCAGATGGTGTGCAGGCCCCGCTCGCGCAGCACCTGCTTGAGCTCGCTGACCGCCCGGGTGCCGGTGAAGGCGGCGCGAATCCATGTCGGCTTGCGCAGGCGCTGCTCACGCGGCTGGGGCGCCACCTTGACCGGGATGCGCGCCATTTTGTCGGCGCCGCGCAGTTTCTCGCCGCGCACCACGGGTTTGGGGCGGGGGCGCGGCCGGGGGGCGGGCGGCGGACTATGATCCGGCATCGGCGTAATCCGACAGCGGCGGGCAGGTGCACACCAGGTTCTTGTCGCCATAGACATTATCGACGCGGCCAACCGGCGGCCAATACTTGTTGGCGCGCGCCTGGTCTGTGGGGAAAAACGCCCGCCGGCGGGAATAGGGCATCGCCCAGTCATCGCCGACCAGCAGGTGGTAGCTATGCGGCGCATTGGTCAGCAGGCTGTTGTCGAGCGCGAATTTCCCCTCCTCGATTTCGCGGATTTCCGCGCGAATACAAATCATGGCATCGCAGAAGCGGTCGATTTCCCCCTTCGATTCGCTTTCGGTCGGCTCGATCATCAGCGAATCGGGCACCGGCCAGGACATGGTCGGGGCGTGATAGCCGTAGTCGATCAGGCGTTTGGCCACATCCTCGACCGTGACTCCGCAGGCTTCCTTGATCGCCGCCAGGCTAATCACGCATTCGTGCGCCACCCGCCCGTTGCCGCCCCGATAGACCACCGGATAGTGCGGGTCGAGGCGGTGGGCGATGTAGTTGGCGTTGAGGATCGCCACCTGGGTGGAGCGCTTGAGGCCGTATTCGCCGAGCAGCCGCATATACGCCCATGAAATCGGCAGCACCAGCGGCGAGCCCCACGGCGCCGCCGACACCGTGCCGAGCGAATCGCCGCTTCCGTGGTGGCCGCGGTTGCAACTGACCACCGGGTGGTCGGGCAGGAACGGCGCCAGGTGTTTGGCCACGCCGATGGGGCCCATGCCGGGGCCGCCGCCGCCGTGGGGAATGGCGAAGGTTTTGTGCAGGTTCAGGTGCATCACATCGGCGCCGATTTCCGCCGGGCGGCAGATGCCGACCATGGCGTTCATGTTGGCGCCGTCCAAATACACCTGGCCGCCGTGCTCGTGCACCAGGTCGCAAATCCGCCCGATGCCCTCCTCGAACACGCCGTGCGTGGACGGGTAGGTAATCATCGCCGCGGCCAGCCGCGCGCTGTGCGCTTCGGCCTTGCCTTGAAAATCGTCGAGGTCGATGTTGCCGTCGCGGTCGCATTTCACCACCACCACTTTCATGCCGGCCATGATCGCGCTGGCCGGGTTGGTGCCGTGCGCCGACTGCGGGATTAAGCAAACCTCGCGCTGGTTGTCGCCGCGGGAGCGATGCCAGGCGCGGATGCACAGCAGCCCGGCGTATTCCCCCTGCGAGCCGGCGTTGGGCTGGAAACTGAACCCGGCGAAGCCGGTCAACTCGCACAGCATGGTGTCGAGTTTGTCGATGATGCGCTGGTAGCCGCGCGCGTGTTTGGCCGGCGCAAACGGGTGGATATGCGCGAACAGCGGGTTGGAAATCGGCTCCATCTCGCTGGCGGCGTTCAGTTTCATGGTGCACGAGCCGAGCGGAATCATGGACCGGGACAGCGTGATGTCCTTGCTCGCGGTTCTGCGCAGGTAGCGCATGAATTCGGTTTCCGAGCGGTAGCGGTGGAAATGGGGGTGTTCCAGAAAACCGCCGCTTCGCTCCATCCGGGCCGGAATCGATTGCTCCAGATCGCGATTGAACAACGAGCCGCTGATTTCACAGGCGGTGGCGGCGGCGAACACGTGCAGCAGGCCTTCGACTTTATCCGGGGTGATGGTTTCGTCGAGGCTGATGCCGAGGTGGTCGTCGTCCACCAGGCGCAGGTTGTACCGGGCTTGTTCGGCGGCATCGCGCAGGCGGCGGGCGCGCCCGGGCGCGCGCACCAGCAAGGTGTCGAAAAAATGCCGGTGCACCACGGCGAAGCCCAGGTTGCCCAGTTCGGCGGCCAGGGCGCGGGTCAGGCGGTTGACCCGCCGGGCGATGCGGGTCAGTCCTTCCGGGCCGTGATACTGGGCGTAGAAGGTCGCCATAATCGCCAGCAGCACCTGGGCGGTGCAGATGTTGCTGGTGGCCTTGTCGCGGCGGATGTGCTGCTCGCGGGTCTGCAGCGCCATGCGGTAGGCGCGCTGGCCGTTGGCGTCTATGGAGACGCCGATTAGGCGGCCGGGAAGGCTGCGCTTGTATTGTTCGCGGGTCGCCAAGTAGGCTGCGTGGGGGCCGCCAAACCCCATCGGCACGCCGAAACGCTGGGTGGTGCCGACGGCGATGTCGGCGCCCAGTTCGCCCGGCGGGGTCAGCAGGGTCAGCGCCAGCGGGTCGGCGGCCACGACCACCAGCGCCCCGCGCTGGTGCATTCGCTTGATGAACGCGCGGTCATCGCGGATGACTCCCGAGGCGCCGGGATACTGGATGAGCGCACCGAAGCAGTCACCGGCGTCGACACCGCCATCGTCGGCGAAGTCGGCGACCACCGCATCCAGGCCCATCGGCTGCGCCCGGGTCTGCACCACGGCGATGGTCTGCGGCAGGCAGTCGGCGCTTAGCAGGAAGCGATTGGATGGGTTTTTGTTGACCCGCCTCGCCATCATCATCGCCTCGGCGGCGGCCGTGGCCTCGTCCAGCAGCGAAGCGTTGGCGATCTCCAAAGCGGTCAGGTCGGTGATCATTTGCTGAAACGACAGCAGCACTTCCAGCCGCGCCTGGCTGACCTCCGGCTGGTAGGGCGTGTAGGCGGTATACCAATCCGGGTTTTCCAGCACATTGCGGCGGATCACCGGCGGCGTTACCGTGCCGTAATAACCCAGGCCGATCATCGAGATGGCCGAGGTGTTGTCGGCGGCGACCAGGCGGCTTAACTTGTTCAAGCGGTTTTCGTCCAGGGCTTCGGGCAACTTGAAGCGGTGGCCGCTGCGGATCGACGCCGGAACGGTCTGCTCGATCAACTCATCCAGCGACTCGACCCCAAGCGCCTGCAGCATGGCGGCCAGTTGCTCCGGGTTGGAGCCGATGTGGCGAACGGTGAAATCGTCGGCGCGCGGCATGGCGGTTTCGCGGTTGGCTTAATGCTTGTCCGGCGTCAGTCCAATTGGCCGACGAACTGGCGGTAGGCGTCGGCGTCCATCAGGCGCTCCAGTTGCCGGGGGTCGGTGGCGTTCATTTTGTAAAACCAGCCGCCGCCTTCGGGGTCTTCGTTGACCTGTTCCGGGGAATCGGCCAGTTGCGGGTTGATCTCGGTCACGGTGCCGGAAAGCGGCGACTTGACTTCGCCCGCGGCTTTGACCGATTCCACTACCGCCGCTTCCTCGCCCAGGGTGACTTCGGCGCCGGTCTCGGGCA
>JAPPQJ010000218.1:32891-52933 GCA_028817015.1 Gammaproteobacteria bacterium | reverse complement strand
GTCGCCGAAGAAGCCGATTGAACTGATTATCATGGCCGGCACCGGCGGCGGCGCCGACCAGATTGCGCGCCTGCTGCAGGGGCTGATTGAGCGGAAAAACCTGTCGCCCAGGCCGTTCATCCCCATCAACAAGCCGGGTGGTTCGGGTGCCGAGGCGCTGCGTTACCTGCAGGACAAAGAGGGCGACGATCATGTGGTGCTGGTGACCCTCAACAGTTTCTACACCACGCCCATCATTCAGCGCGGCATCGGCGTCGATGTGCGGCAGTTCACCCCCATCGGGCGCATGGCGCTGGACAACTTCCTGCTGTGGGTGCACACGGACCAGGCCGGCATCTCCGACCTGGACGGTTATGTGGCGGCGGTCAAGGCGGCCGGCAAAAACTGGAAGGTGGGCGGCACCGGCATCGGCCAGGAGGATTCCATCCTGACGGCGATGATGGAAAATCACTTTGGCTACGATGTGACCTACATTCCGTTCCCCGGCGGCGGCACGGTGGCCAAGAACCTGGTCGGCAAGCACATCGATTCCACCGTCAACAACCCGGCCGAGCAGAACGAGTTCTACCGCGCCGGCAACACCAAGCCGCTGGTGCAGTTCACCGCCAGCCGCCTGCCGGCCTACCCGGACATTCCCACCGCGAAGGAACTGGGCCACGATTTGCAGTATTATATGCAGCGCTCCATCAACGGCCCGCCCGGCATGTCCAAAGACGCGCAACAGTGGTATATCGACCTGTTTGAGACGCTGTTCAACTCGGCGGAATGGCAGAAATTCTGCCTCGAAGACGGCCTGGCCTGCGACACCTGGCTTTCCGGAGACGCGCTGGGTGAATACCACCGCACCGAAATCGCCAAGCACCGGGACTTGATTGAATCGGTCGGCGCAACGGCGATTACCGGAGAATAAACCGCCGACGCCCTGTAAACATCGACGCCATTTCCGCGGGGCGCGGGCAGTCGACCGTCCCGCGCACCGCGGTTGGCAATGGATGACGGCGATGCGGCATCCATCGTTCGGCACACCGGAAAAAACACCTTGACCGTGCGCACCGCGGAACTGGCGACGGCGCTCATCTGCGCGTTGTGCTCCATCGGCCTGATGGTCAAGAGCGCCGAGTTGAACATCGGCTGGGTCGAGGGCCGCGGACCGGGCGCGGGCGCGTGGCCGTTCTGGCTGTCGGCCGGCATGCTGGCGGCGTCGCTGGTCACGGTATGGCGGTGGTTTCGCCGCCGCACCGCGCAGTCGCGCTCGCTTGAGCCGTATATAAGCCGCGAAAGCGTGCTGGTGGTCGGCGTATCCGCCGGCTCGATTTTGTTCCTGCTGGTCGCCACGCATCTCATCGGTTTGTATGCGGCGCTGTTTTTGTTTTTGTTGTTCTACTTGAAGTTCGTCGGCCGGCATTCGTGGCCGTTGACCGCGGCGCTGATGATTGCGCTGCCGGTGTTCATCTTCTGCCTGTTCGAGTGGGCGCTGAAAATCCCGCTGCCCAAATCGATTACCGAGCCGCTGTTCTACCCCATCTACGACTTGATGTATTCATAACGCGCATGGAAACCATCGTCACGCTGCTCGGCGCCGGCATCCTCGAAGCGCTGCAGCCGGTCAACTTTATGATGATACTCATCGGCTGCGCCATCGGCCTGCTGGTTGGCGCCATGCCGGGCTTGGGCTCGGTCAACGGCGTGGCGATTCTCCTGCCGATCACCTTTTTGGTGCCGCCGACCGCGGCCATCATTTTCCTGGCGGCGATTTACTACGGCGCGATGTACGGCGGCGCCATCAGTTCCATCACGCTGGGGATTCCCGGCGCATCCACCGCGGTGGCCACGGTGTTCGACGGCCGCCCGCTGGCCCAAAGCGGCAAGGCCGACCAGGCATTGTTCGCGGCCGCGGTGGCGTCGTTTGTCGGCGGCACCATTTCGGTGGTGCTGTTCACATTGTTCGCCCCGCCGCTGGCGGCCTTCGCGCTTAAGTTCGGGCCGCCGGAGGAGTTCGCGCTGATGGTGCTGGCGTTCGCCACTTTCATCGGCTTAGGCGGCGACGACATCCCCAAGACCGTGTTCTCGATTCTCATCGGCCTGGTGTTGGCGGCGGTCGGGCTGGACATCATCTCCGGCCAGCCGCGCCTCATCTTCGGCAACCTGCCGGGCTTTTTGCACGGCGTTAACTTTCTGGTGCTTGCCATCGGCATCTACGGCATCGGCGAGATGCTGTGGACGCTGGAGAACACCAAAGGCAAGGTGGTGGTGCACAAGGTTAAACTGTCGATGCAGTCGATGCTGCGCAACCTGGCCGTCATCAAAACATACATAGGCACCACATCGCTTGGCTCGCTGCTCGGCTATTTTGTCGGCACGCTGCCGGCCGCGGGGGCCACGCCGGCGTCGCTGATGTCATACGGCATCGCCAAGACCTTCTCGAAGGAGCCGGACACTTTCGGCAAGGGCAATGTGTCCGGTGTGGCCGCGCCGGAAGCGGCCAACAACGCCGCCTCGACCGGCTCGATGCTGCCGATGATTACGCTCGGCATTCCCGGCTCGCCGACCACCGCGATTTTGCTGGGCGGCATGATTATCTGGGGGCTGCGCCCGGGTCCGCTCCTGTTCACCGAGCATCCCGGCTTCGTCTGGGGACTCATCGGCTCGTTGTATATCGCCAACCTGGTCACGCTGCTCATCAACCTCGCTTTCATTCCGGTGTTCGTCAAGGTGCTGACCCTGCCGTTCACCATTCTCGCGCCGGTCATCTACATCTTATGCATCGTCGGCGGCTACGCGCCCACCCAGACCATGCACGATGTATGGCTGATGTTTCTGTTCGGCATCGTCGGCTACCTGCTGCGCAAGTTAAACTACCCGGTGGCGCCGGCCGTGTTGGCCATCGTGCTGGGGCCGCTGGCGGAGCGCTCGTTGCGCCAGTCGCTGTTAGCGTCCCAGGGCGACATGCTCACCTTCGTCGAGCGGCCGATTTCCGGCGTCTGCATTGCGTTCGCGGCGGCGTTGATGGCGTATCCGCTGTGCCAAAAGTGGCGGGCGCGGGCCGGCAAATCGCGCGCCGCTTAGGCCGCTTGGATTGCGCATTTCGCATGTCCGTCATTAAGTTAAAACCCATCGCCGCACCGGGCCTGAAGGACAGCGTGGTCGAGGCGTTGCGCGCGGCGATTGCCGAAATGGACATCTACGGCGGAGACCAGCCACCGCGCCTCGACGAGCGCAAGTTGGCCGAAGACCTCGGGGTGAGCCGCACGCCGATTCGCGAGGCCATTTCGTGCCTGGAGCGCGAGGGGCTGGTGGTCGCCTACCCGCGCCGCGGCGCGTTCGTGGTGCGCAAGACCAAAGCGGAAATCCTTGAAATCATTTCGGTGTGGGCGGCGCTCGAGGGCATGGCCGCGCGTCTGGCCACGCAACACGCCACCGACGCCGAGTTGGCCTCCATGCGGCGGATGTTCGTGACCTTCGACAGCGGCAACGAAGCGCGCGCCAACATCGACGAGTATTCCAAGACCAACATCGAGTTCCACCAGCGCATCATTCAACTCAGCAAAAGCAAGTTGTTAGCCGAGATCACCGACGGCCTGTTCATTCACATGCGCGCCATTCGCCGCAAGACCATCGGCGAGCGCGACCGGGCCGCGGAATCCGTCATCGACCACATGCGCATTATCGAAGCGCTCGAGGCGCGCGACGCCACCCGGTCGGAGCGGCTGGTGCGCGAACACGCGATGTATTTGGGCGACCATGTGCGCCGCCATGTCGATTACCTGAATTGACTCGGTTGACGAAGGCGGCGCATCAACACAAAAACAGCGACGATTGAGGCGAAATGAAATGAACAAAACGGTCAACACGGCCACCGACACACTGGCCAGAAAAGACAAAAGCGGGCGGGTCATCTCGGGCGGGCATCTGGTGGCCAAAGCGCTCAAAAACGAGGGCGTGGACACCCTCTTCACGCTGTGCGGCGGCCACATCATCGACATCTACGACGGCTGCCTGGACGAGGGCATCCGCATCGTCGATGTGCGCCACGAGCAGACCGCGGCGCACGCCGCCGACGGCTACGCCCGGCAGACCGGGCGGCTGGGATGCGTGGTCACCACCGCCGGCCCCGGCTGCACCAACGCCATCACCGGCGTGGCCACGGCGTTTCGCTCCGAGAGCCCGATTCTGCATATCGGCGGGCAGAGTTCGCTGTCGCAGCACAAGATGGGCTCGCTGCAGGACCTGCCGCATGTCGATATGATGGCGCCGATTACCAAGTTCGCCTCCGGCGTCTATACCACCGAGCGCGTCGCCGACATGGTGTGCATGGCGGCCAGGGAATGTTTCACCGGCGCCTGCGGGCCGTCCTATCTGGAAATACCCCGCGATGTGCTCGACCGCGAAATTCCGGTCGAGGATGCGGTGATTCCCGAGCCGGGGCGGTACCGCGCCTCCTGCCGCTCGGTCGGCGACCCGGCCGACATCGAAAAATTGGCCGACCTCTTAGTTGCAGCCGAGCGCCCGGCCGCGCTGTTCGGCCAGCAGGTGTGGGCCTGCCGGGGACACCGCGAAGCCATCCGTCTGGTGCGCGCGCTCGACATCCCGGCCTATATGAACGGCGCCAGCCGCGGCATGCTGGCGCAGGGCGACCCGCACCATTTCGACCGCACGCGCTCGGACGCCTTCAAGAACGCCGATGTCATCCTCATCGTCGGCACGCCGTTCGACTTCCGCATGGGTTACGGCAAACGCATCTCCGGCGACGCCACGCTGGTGCAAATCGACCAGAACTACGCCACGGTCGGCAAAAACCGCGACATCAGTTTGGGGCTGGCCGGCGACCCCGGGGCCATTTTGGCGGCGGTTGAACAAGCCGCGTCCGGTCGCGGCGATACCCACGCCGGCGCGCGCGTCGAACGCCGGTTTTGGATGAAGAAGTTGCGCGAAATCGAAGTTGCCAAACTGGACAAACTCATGCCGCTTTTCACCACCGACCAGAATCCGATTCACCCCTACCGGTTGGCCCATGAGATCAACGAGTTCCTCGCCGACGACACGATCTACATCGGCGACGGCGGCGACATCGTTACCATCTCCGCGCAAGCGGTGCGCCCGCGCAACCCCGGCCAGTGGATGGACCCCGGCGCGCTCGGCTCACTGGGCGTCGGCACCGGTTTTGCCATGGCGGCCAAACTCGCGCACCCGCACAAGGAAGTGGTCTGCTTATACGGCGACGGCTCATTCGGCATGACCGCCTTCGACATGGAAACCGCGCAGCGCTTCGGTGCGCCGTTTTTGGCCATCGTCGGCAACAATTCCCACATGAACCAGATTCGCTACGGCCAGATCGCCAAATACGGCGCCGAGCGCGGTAATGTCGGCAACCGGTTGGGTGATGTGCCGTTCGGCCAGTTCGGAGAAATGATCGGCGGCTACGGCGAGGAAGTGCGCGAGGCGAAGGCCATTCAACCGGCGCTGCAGCGGGCCCGCGAGGCCATCGCCAAAACCGGCAAATGCGCGGTGGTCAACGTGTGGGTGGACGCCGACGAATACGCCCCCGGAACCAAGGCGCAGACCATGTATAAGTAAACCGTAAACGGCGGCCGGCTGCCGACCGTCAAGGATTCCGATGATTGAAACCCCCTTTTAGAGAGAACCCATGAAAGCGCTCGACGGTGTGAAGATACTCGACTTTACCCATGTGCAATCGGGCCCGACCTGCACTCAGTTGCTGGCCTGGCTCGGCGCCGATGTGATCAAGGTGGAACGGCCCGGGGCCGGGGATGCGACCCGCAAGCAACTGGTGGACAAGCCGGGCGCGGACTCGCTGTATTTCACCATGCTCAACCACAACAAGCGCTCGCTGACGCTGAACGCCAAGCATGAGAGCGGCCGGCAAATCCTCGAGCGCCTGGTCAAAACCTGCGATGTGCTGGTGGAAAACTTCGCCCCCGGCGCGCTCGACCGCATGGGCTTCACCTGGGAGCGCATTCAGGAACTCAACCCGCGCATGATTTTGGCCTCGGTCAAGGGCTTCGGCCCCGGGCCGTATTCGGACTGCAAGGTATACGAAAACGTCGCCCAGTGCGCCGGCGGCGCGGCCTCGACCACCGGGTTTCTGGACGGCCCGCCGCTGGTAACGGGCGCGCAAATCGGCGATTCCGGCACCGGCCTGCACCTCGCGCTCGGCATCGTCACGGCGTTGTTCCAGCGCGAGAAAAGCGGCCGCGGGCAGAAGGTGTTCGCGCCCATGCAGGACGGCGTACTCAACCTGTGCCGGGTCAAACTGCGCGACCAGCAACGCCTCGCCGCCGGGCCGCTCGCCGAGTATTCGCAACACGGCCGCGGCATTGCGTTCGGCGACGCCACACCCCGTTCCGGCAACGATTCCGGCGGCGGGCAGCCGGGGCGCATCCTCAAATGCAAGGGCTGGGAAACCGACCCCAACGCCTATACTTATTTCATCACTCAGGCGGCGGTGTGGGAAAGCGTCTGCGATGTGATCGGCAAACCCGAATGGAAAAACGACCCCGACTACGCAACCCCGGCCGCGCGCCTGCCCCGCCTCGACCAAATCTTCGACGCCATTGAGCAATGGACTTGCACCCAAACCAAGTTCGAGGTCATGGACATCTGCAATCCGCTGAACATCCCGGTGGGCCCGATTTTGTCGATGAAGGAACTGGCCGAGGAGCCGTCGCTGCGGGAAACCGGCACCATCGTCGAGGTGGACCACCCGGAACGCGGCCCGTATCTCACCGTCGGCTGCCCGATTAAACTGTCCGACTCCGAAGTGGAGGTGGCGCGCTCGCCGCTGCTCGGCGAACACACCGCGGAAATCCTGCGCGATGTGCTCGGCTATTCCGATGACGAGGTGGTCGCCATGCTCGAATCGGGCGCGGTGTGAGCGGCGGGCGGTTCAGTTCGGTTCAACCCAAATAAGGAGGAGCAATCATGCGAATTGTCGTTCACGGGCAGCAGGCCTTCGGACGCGCGGTGCTGGAAAAATTGCTGGCGCGCGACGAGCGGGTGGTGGCGGTGTGCGCGGCCCCCGACAAACCGGGGCGCCCGGCCGACCCGCTAAAAGCGCTGGCCCGGGAACACGGCCTGCCGGTTCACCAGCCGGCGTCGTGGAAGACCCCCGAAGCGCTCGACTTGATGAAGTCGTTCGACGCCGACCTGTGCATGATGGCGTATGTGCTGCTGTTCGTTCCCGAGGCGGTGCTGGACGCGCCGCGCCACGGCTCGTTTCAATACCACCCGTCGCTGCTGCCGATGCACCGCGGGCCGTCGTCGATCAACTGGCCGATTGCCCTGGGCGCGGGAGAGACCGGCCTGACCATTTTCTGGCCGAACGACGGCCTCGACGAAGGCCCGATTCTACTGCAGAAAACCTGCGACATCGGCCCCGATGAAACCCTCGGCGATGTCTATTTCAACAAACTGTTTCCGCTCGGCGTCGAGGCCATGATCGAGTCGCTGGAGCTGGTGAAGCGGGGCAATGCGCCGCGCATCGAACAGGACTTAAGCGCCGGCTCGTATGAATCGTGGTTCGGAAAGGCGCAGGCCGAACTGGACTGGACGCAGCCGGCGCAAGCGGTTTACAACATCATCCGCGCCGCCAATCCGCAGCCCGGCGCATGGACCCGCCACAACGGCGCGCAACTGGCGATTTTCGACAGCGAACTGGAATTCGGCGACGACGGCGGCGCGGCGGGCGAAGTGTTGCGCGTTGACGAGCGTGGCTTTGTCGTGGCCGCCGGCGGCGGCGCGATTCGCATTAAGCGGGTGCGCGCCGAGGCCGGAAAAATCGCCGCCGCAGAATATGCCGCTGGCAGCGGGTTATCGGCGGGGGAGCGACTCGGCTGACCCATCAGCGCTCGGCCCGCCGGCATTAAAGGGCGCTTCAACCGCAGGCGGAGGACGCCCCGGCCCCGTTGAGAACCCTCGCCGGGCACCGCCTCCTTGCTCACTAATGGGGGCCAGGCCATGGCAATGAGCCGGCGTTGCCGTATAATTCGGGCTGCGCGGGGCGGCCGGGATGCGCTTTTCCGGTTGGCTGTTTGGCTTCCCGGCTGGCCGGCCCGTTAACGAAATCGACTGCGAGGCAAGACGATGGTTAACCTGATCAGGATCAACGCGACCGGCGGTCCCGAAGTGATGCAGTGGGAAAGCGCCGAACTGGCCGAGCCGAAGGCGGATGAAGTGCAGGTTCGGCACACCGTCATCGGGCTGAATTTCATCGATGTATACTTCCGCACCGGCGTCTATGCGGCCCCGCAACTGCCGTTCACCCCGGGCCTGGAAGCCGCCGGCGTGGTCGAAAAAGCCGGCGCCGGGGTCACCGACCTGCGCCCCGGCGACCGCGTCGCCTACGCATCGCCGCCCCTCGGTGCGTATTGCCAGGCGCGCAACCTGCCGGCGGCGCGGGTGGTCAAGATCGCCGACGGCATCGACGACCGCACCGCGGCCGCCATCATGCTCAAGGGCATGACCGCCCACTACCTGCTGCGAAGCGCCTACCGGGTCAAGGCCGGCGAGACCATCCTGTTCCACGCCGCCGCCGGCGGAGTCGGCCTCATCGCCTGCCAGTGGGCCAGGCATCTCGGCGTCACCGTCATCGGCACCGTCGGCTCCGAGGAGAAAGCCGCCCTCGCCCGCGCCAACGGCTGCGCCCATGTCATCGACTACAACCGCGAGGACTTCGTCGAGCGGGTCGCCGAGATCACCGACGGCGCGGGCGTGCCGGTGGTATACGACTCGGTCGGGCGCGCCACCTTCCTGCCGTCGCTGGATTGCTTGAAGACGCGCGGCACCATGGTCTCCTTCGGCCAGTCCTCGGGCAAGGTGGAGCCCCTGGACATCGGCATCCTGAACGCCAAAGGCGCGCTCTTCCTGACCCGCCCCTCGCTGTTCCACTACACCGCCGACCGCGACGAGTTGATCTACCGCGCCGGCGAAGTGTTCGAAGCCGTCGTCTCCGGCGCGCTCAAGATCAGCATCAACCAAACCTACCCTCTGTCCGAAGCCGCCGCCGCCCACGAGGATTTGGAGGGGCGGCGGACTACCGGCTCCACCGTGTTGCTTCCCTGAAAAATAAACCCGTCTCCGCCCGCGAAAACCCCGCCGGGCCGGATACGGTTTTGCGAGGCCCCATAAGGTGCTCCTCGTCAAAACGACCTCACAAAGTTGGGCGCTGATTTGCCAGAAAATTCTCCAGATTCTTTACCCCTGCAGGTTCAATCCTCAATCCCTCCTTGGTTCTGCGCCACAAAATATCCTCTGTTTGAAGCGCCCATTCGCGCTTAATCAAATACCGGACCTCCGCCTCGAACAGATCGCCGCCGAAACATTGGCCGAGGTCTTCGATATATTCGGCTTTGCCGAGTATGGTGCGGGCTCTGGTGCCGTATAACCGCACCAGCCGCCCGCAAAACCGATCAGACAAAAACGGATACTCCCGTTGCAGACCGGACACCTGCCGCCCAAAGCCGTCAACGGGAAAGTCGCCCCCGGGCAAAGGCGTCGAGCCCGACCACCGCTTGCCCGGAATCTTTATATGGTTCCCGACTTTTTCCAACACGGCTTCGCCAAGTTTTCTATAGGTGGTGATCTTTCCCCCGAAGACATTGATCAGCGGCGCCCGGCCGTTCCGACGGCTTGTTTCAATATGATAGTCGCGCGTGGCCTTCCGGGCGTTTCCATCGCTGTCATCGAGCAACGGGCGTACGGCGGAATAACTCCACACGACATCCGCCGGCTTCAGTGTTCGGGTAAAGTAAGCGTTGAACGAGGCGCAAAGATAGGCGATCTCATCCCCGGATATCCGCGCATTGCCCGGGTCATCATCGAAGTCGCAATCGGTTGTTCCGATAAGAGTGAAGTTCCGTTCATATGGAATTGCAAAAAATATTCTCTTGTCGGCGTTTTGCAGTATATAGCACCGATCGCGGGCATCAACTTTCGGTACAACGATATGACTGCCGCGCACCATGCGTATTCTTCGATCCTCGGGTTTACCGAAGGCTGCGGTCAAAAACTTGTCAACCCAGGGCCCGGTGGCATTAATCAATATCCGCGCCCGATGTGATCGAATGTTATTTTCAGCATCCCGCGTAGTAATCGCCCAATATTCGTTTTCACTTTGAGCGGACAAGACCTTGGTGCGAGTCATGATCTTTGCGCCCCGTTCCGCCGCATCCACGGCATTTAGAACCACCAAACGGGCGTCATCCACGCTGCAATCGGAATACTCAAAACCGGTGGAGAATTCCGGCTGCAACGGTGCGCCCGATTGGTCTTTTCGAAGATTCACCACCCGGGTGGCGGGCAGCAGTTTTCTACCGCCGAGGTGGTCATATAGAAACAAACCAAGGCGCAGCACCCAGGCCGGCCGCAGGCTCCGATGGTGGGGCAGTATGAAACGCAGCGGGTGAATAATGTGCGGCGCGATATTCCACAAAATCTCCCTCTCCACCAGCGCTTTGCGGACCAGGCTGAATTTATAAAACTCCAGATAACGCAGGCCGCCATGGATCAATTTGGTGGAGCCGGAAGACGTGGCACCAGCCAGATCGCCCATTTCAGCCAGGCAAACGGAGAGACCGCGGCCCGCGCCGTCCCGGGCAATGCCGCATCCATTGATGCCTCCGCCTACAATAAACAAATCATACGGCGGATCTTCCGTCGATTTGGTGAGCGCCATGCCCTTAACTCCGGGAACCAATGAGCGCCCGGGCCACCTCCGCGAACCCTGCACCGCCCTCGGACCTGGTAACGTACTTCGGTTTATTGGACAGGCGGCCTTTGAGCGTTTGCACGTTGGCAACGCCCACGGAATTGTTGAAAAATTCAAACATGGGCGCATCGTTGGGTGAATCCCCGATGAACACGAACTCGTCGTTGTGTTTTTCCAGGTCCTTGTTCAGGCAATCCACCACAAAGATTCGAGTCATGGTCAGCTTGTCGTATTGGCCGATCCAGCCGTTGACGTGAATTGAACTGACTTTGGCCGTCGCGCCGCCGGATTTGAAAAACTTGACAATTCGGGAAATCGCCGCATCCGACAGGCGCGAAACATCTTCCGCAAAATCGATGGCGAGATCGGTTTCCCGGTATTGTTGATCGGCGGAAATCGCCGACCCCGGGACTTCCGAAACGATGATTTTTCCTATCGCCGCAAGTTTTTCCCGTTTGTCCGCTCGCAACCGCTCGGCATCCGCATAGAATCGGTTCATGCGTTTTAATGCCCGATCGTACTGAAAGTAAAAGGCGCCGTTCTCCCCCACCACGCCTCGTACCGGCCAAAGCCGCGCGATAAGATCGCACCAACCCGCCGGCCGCCCCGTGACCGGCACCACGTCGACGCCCGCCGCCTGAAGATCGCTCATCGCGGTGTATGCCTCGGCCGTGAGGCAGCCGCCTGTAGTCAGCGTGTCGTCGATATCGGTAAACACGGCACGCACCCTGCGCAATCGCCGCCTGGAAAACTCTTGCAGTTGAATCATCGATTACTTTGTTCGGTTTGATTAAGCAGACGAAGTATTGCGGCATCGTCAAAAACGCGCATGAACTTCGCTTGATGACGTTCTCTCAATCGATTGCGGGGCTGTCATCGGCCATCTCGAGCAGCAATGGTTGGTGGTCGGAGGCGTCGGTTGCCGCATCGATGCGCACCGCCCGCACCCTGTCAACGCATGCACCCGCAACAAAAAAGAAGTCCCTGCAATGAGGACCCTGAGGCCAAAGTCGTCGATCGTGGACGCCGCAAGTGGGTTCATGCATGCAATTCGGACGGGCTATATTCCATGCGTCATGGAAGCGTTGTTTAGTGCCGGCCAGGGGCTCCAGCAGGTTGTCATACTCTTCTGAGCCGTGAAGAATATTGAAGTCGCCGCACAACACGGCTTCCACCGGCCGCGCGACGAACTGGTAGGGGCCGGTTTCTTCCACCCGGCGCGGCCGGACTTGTTCTTCAAGCGCTTCACTTTGAATTTCCCTTAAGCGATCGATCTGAGCCAGTTTCTGGGTCCGGCTGTGATACTCAAGATGCGTGTTGATCACGCGCAGAGGCCCGCTTGGGCAACTCACCGCCACTTCCGTTGCCTGCCGGGTCATGCAGCGTGTTCCTTGCACCGCGGGCCGGGGCAGCGGATGCAGCGCCACCGAGAGCAAAGGCAGCCTTGAAAGCACCACGTTGCCGAACTGCCAGCGCTTGCCGCCGGCCGGGTCAGCGGCGTCCACGGCGACGCCAAATATCAATTCATAACCCTGAAACAGGCCCGCAAGCCCGGCAATCTGATCCGCTGGTCGACCGCTATCGTCCAGAATCAGCCCCCTCGACACCTCTTGCAGACAAATAATATCCGGGGTGCCCATGTTGAAAATGACATCGGCAATTTTTGTCAGCGAGATCCCGCCGTCACAGCCCATGCCGTTTTGAATATTCCAGGAAAGTATGCCGGTCATTTGATGCCCGAATGCATGAACGACTGTATAAACTGACGCTGGAACAGCAGAAAAGCGATTAACAAAGGCGCCACCGACAACAGTGTGGCGGCTGAAATAATCGACCAGTCAACGCCCGACTCCGGCGCGCCGAAGATGCCGAGCCCCACGGTCAGCGGTCGAGTCTCCACCGAGTTGGAAACCACCAGAGGCCAGAGAAAATTGTTCCAGTGATGGCTTATTGACACCAGGCTGTATGCAAGATAAGTGGGTCTGGCCAGCGGGATATAGACGCGCCACAAAACGCCGAATGCGCCGCAGCCTTCCAGTCGCGCGGCTTCCTCCAGTTCCTTGGGGGTGGACTTAAACGCCTGACGTAACAGAAAGATGCCAAACGCGCTGGCCATATAGGGAAGCCCGATGCCAGTTATGGTGTCAATCAGGTCGAGATTCGCCAGGGTGCCGTAATTTTCCACGATCAGAATTTCAGGCGCGATCATCAACTGCACCAAAACAAGGGAGAACGCGACATTACCGCCCGCGAATTCGTAGCGGGCGAAGGCATAGGCGGCAAGGGTGCATATCACCAGTTGAGACAGCAGCAACATGGTAACCAGGACAAAAGTGTTGAACCCGTATCGCAGAAACGGGGCCTGAGACAGCGCCTCGCGGAAGTTGTCCAGGGTGAGCGGCGCAAACAAGGTAAAGTTGATTGCAAATTCACTGGCGTGGAACGCCGCCCAGAATGCATACAGTAACGGCGCAACCCAAAAAATCGCCAAAACCCAGGCGGCAAAGATCTCGAGCGCCACCGAAGGCGTCCAATACCGCAGATTTGCCTGCGCCCGGATCATCGGTAGTGAATCCTTCGGTCGAGAAAAAAGAACTGCGCCAGAGCCAGCACAGCCAGAATGACGAGCAATACGACCGTCAGTGTCGCCGCATAGTTGGTGTCGAAATAGGAAAATGCGTTTTCATAGATGTAGTAAAGCAACAGATTGCTGGCGTTGTTGGGCCCGCCTTTTGTCAAAACAAAAAGATGATCCACCAATTTGAATGAATTCAACACCGCATTTATCAGCACAAACAGGGTGGTCGGCATCAGAAGCGGGAACACGACCCGGCGAAAATAATACCAGCGCGACGCGCCTTCCAGGGTCGCGGCTTCCTCCAGTTCTTCCGGAAAATGTTGAAGCGCGGCCAGATAAAAGATCATAAAGAAACCCGCCTCCTTCCAGACAGTCATCAATATGATGGCGGGCAATACGGTGTCCGGGTCACCCAGCCAATTATGGCCGGCGATTCCAAAACTTCCCAGGATCTGATCGATCAGCCCGATATCCGGCGAGTAGAAAAACAACCAGATGTTGGCGACCGCGATCATCGGCAAAATGGTGGGCGTAAAGTAGGCGAGACGCAGCAACGAGCGCCCCGGCAGTGTACGGTTGACCAACAGCGCCATGGCGATTGCCAACCCCACCGATAGCGGTATGGTGCCCACGGCAAACCAGAAGTTGTTGGTCAGGACTTTCCAGAAAACCGGGTCTTCCATCATCGATTCATAGTTGGAGAACCCCGTGAATCGTGATGGCCGGATGGTGCTGCCCTTGGAGAACAGGCTTTCGTATACGGTCGCCAGGGTGGGAAAATGTGTAAACGCAATGAGCAAGATTGCCGCAGGGGTTAACAGCAGCCATCCGTAGACGTGACGCATTGTGTTCGGCAATGAGGGTTTGTTGACTGTCGGCGCGGTTGAAAGTGCGGTCCGGGGTGACGTCCCGCGACATCACACCGGACCGGGGCGCTCAACGGTATGCCTTAAGCAGGCGATCCGCGGCTGACTGCGCTTCCTGAAGCGCCGCCTCCGGAGTCTTCGCGCCGGTCAATACCGACTGAATGGCGTCGTCCAACAGTTTCCGGACACGACCGGTTTGGAAAGTGGAAAGTTCCGCCGTGGCAAATTCCAATTGATCACGAGCAACGGCTGCATACGGGAATCCTTTGACGTATTCCTGCAGTGCTTGCGTTTCATAGGCCGCCGGACTGACGCCCATATAGCCGGTTTTAATGGACCATTTTGCGGACGTCTCCGGACTGGTCATATACTTGATCAGTTTCATGGCCGCGACCCGTTCTTCAGGCGTGGTTTTCTTGAAGATGTAGAAATTGCCGCCGCCGGTGGGAGTGCCGCGGCGCTTGCTGGCGGGCAGCATGGCGACACCGAAGTCGAACTTGGCCTTGTTTTTAACCACGGTCAGGTTGCCGGTGGAGTGCCACATGATGGCGGTTCTTCCTTCCAGGAAGTTCTGCCGCAAAGTGCCCCATTCGATGGTGCCCTCGGGCATCACCTTGTGGGTGGCGCCAAGGTCCTTCCAGAATTCCAGGGCGGCCACGGTGCCGGGAGCATCGAAGTAGGTCTTGTCGCCGGCGTCGTTCATCAACACTTGATCATTTTGCATGGTCAACGCGCCAAACATCCAATACGGATAACCGGTGGAGGGGATCATCATGCCCCACTGCGAGCCGTCGCCTTTGGTCAATTTCCTGCCGGCGGCGACGAACTCATCCCAGGTCGCGGGGGGCTGATCGGGGTCCAGGCCGGCGGCGCGGAATGCGTCCTTGTTGTAGTACATAACGATCGTTGAGCGCTGGAATGGAATACCCCAGGTTTTGCCCGCTGTACGGCCGTTTTGCATCAGGGTCGGATAGAAGGAGTCCAGCCATTCTTTTTCCTCCGGCGTACTTACGATGTCGTCAAAGGCGACAATGGCGTCCTGCTCAATGAGTTCATAGATGTCGATGGAAAACATCACTGACAATTGAGCCGGTTGACCGCTGTTCAGCGCAGCCAGGGCTTTGATTCGCGCATCATTGTAGTTGCCGGCATAAATGGCGCTGACCTTGATGTCGGGATTCTCCTTCATAAAATCCGAAACGATACCGTCCACAACCTGAGTCAACGGGCCGCCGACCGCCACCGGGTAATACATGGTGAGCTCGGTCGCCGCCTGCGCGGTGGCGGCGAGGCCGAAACATGCCGCTATTGCGGCCTTGCTTAGGGTTTTTTTGATCTTGGTAATCATGATTAATCCTCCCAGAGGTTGTTAACAATCGCGTTACGGGCTCGCCCGAAACGCAGTAATGCCCGACCGAACAGTATCGTCAGTCGGACCATGCGAAAGTGATTCACCGCCCAATCTTTTGCCGTCTTTGTCGAACAGGTGCGCATCATTTTCATCCCATGCAATGTGCAGGCGGTCGCCTTGCCTGGCCCTTGAGCGGCCCTCAATTCTTGCCATCAGCGTACAATCGCCGTACTGCATGCGCAGGATTGTCTCGGCGCCCATATAGTCCGCTGCCGACACTTCCACCGGCATTCCGGCATCGCAAATGCGAAGTTTTTCCGGACGAATCCCCAGAAACGCCGCCTTCACGTGTTTTGCAGTCGCACCTTCAACGGCGGAAACGGGCAGCAGATTCATCGCCGGCGTACCCAAAAACCGGGCGACAAAGTCGCTCAGCGGATTTTCGTACAGCTCCTCCGGTGTGCCGGTCTGTTCAATCTTTCCGCGCCTGAGCAGAATGACCTGATCCGCCATGGACATGGCTTCCGTCTGGTCGTGGGTTACATAAATCATGGTGAGGTCGAGACGGCGTTGCAGCTGCCGGATCTCGTCCCTCATCTCCGCGCGCAGCTTGGCGTCGAGATTGGAGAGAGGCTCGTCCATCAGGCATACAGGCTGTTTTGCGACGATGGTTCGCGCCAATGCGGTGCGTTGTCGCTGACCACCGGAAAGCTGGGCGGGCCGTCGATCAAGCAAGCCCTCAAGGCCGACCATATGAGCCGCTTCCGCCAATCTTGATTCCCGTTCCGCGACATCCACACGACGCACCTTCAAGCCGAACAGAATGTTTTCGCGCACGTCCAGGTGCGGGAACAGGGCATATGATTGAAACACCATGGAAATACCGCGTTTTGCGGGGTCCCGGCGGGTTACATTCCGCCCGCCGATCCGGACTTCTCCGTCATCGACGCTTTCCAGCCCGGCGATCATGCGCAGGATGGTGGATTTTCCGCAACCCGAAGGTCCAAGCAGAACCGTGAGAGTTCCCGCCTCCGCGGTAAATGACACGCCATCCACCGCACGGATTGAATCCCACTGCTTGACCAGGCGATTGACGCGGATGTCGGTCACCTGATCGAATCCTCGTCACAAATCATCAGATTGCTGTTCGCACTGTGAAGCGCCGCGGTTATCCGGTGCGGGGGTGTTGCATCGCAAAACACCATGGACGCCTCGGTGATATGGCCGCCCCGCACATGGGCCGTGCGGCCGAACTTGCTGTGATCCAACACCAGAACAGCCGTGCGGCTGTTTTCATGAATGCGCTGCCGTGCGCGCACCTCTTCCTCACTGAAATCGAGAAGGGTGCCGCTCTCATCCACACCGCCCACGCCGTATATCCCGAAATCGAACATATAGGACGACAAAAAGGCCTCCATGCCCGGCCCCAGAACATCGCAATCGCTGTTGCGCACACGACCACCGGCGATGTGAACCTCGAACGACGAATGGCTGCAGAACAGCATGGCGATATTGAGGTTATTAGTGAAAATGCGCAAGCCCCTGTGATGAAGCAGTTCCAGGGCGACCACTTCAGGGGTGGTGCCGATACTGAACGCCACCGAGGAGCCGTTGGGAATATGGCGGACGACATTTCGCGCAATCGCCCGCTTGGCGCCTCGCAGCAAAATCTGACGTGACTGATAGGCCAGATTTTTTGGCGTCACCGACTTTTCTATACCGCCATGGCGACGTCGGGCCAGCCCGTAGTCGCACAATATGGTGAGATCACGGCGGATGGTTTGCGTGGTAACCCGGTATTTTTCGGATAACTCTTCAACGCTCAAAAACCCTTCATCGCACAGCAATTCCGTGATTCCCGCCTGACGCTCGGTGAGTTGAATGGATGGGTTCATTGTATTGGTTTTAGGTGAAAAGCCCGCAAATAAGTCGAATGAACCCCACTTTACCATCAAAAGAAAGTGTGTCAACCATTATTTTTTCATGAGAATGTTCATTTGAGCCTCCCTGCGCTAAATAATGGGCCCATCTGATGACGATTCATTCGGGGAATGACAAAGAAAATCAAACAGCGCTTGAATTAACGAAGGCCATCAGCGATGACCAAGGGCGCTGGCATCCGTTTTGCACAGCCCTGACCGGCATCCGGCCCTATTGGGTCAAGACGACAAATGCCTCCCGCTCAAGAAAAAATCTCATCCCCCTGTTGGTCGATGAGAGTCCTGGCTTTGCTGATGGCGAGTGCGGCGGCGGCTTCGCGGGTGGGGGAGGTGTCGGCGCGGATGAAGGCGTGTTGCCTGGCTTCGCCGTCCACGGTCTTGCGGATGACGGCTTCGGTGGACCAGCCGCCGCCGACGCTGCGCGGGCATGGGCTGATGCTGAAGCCGCCGTACTCCACCGCCGGCTCCTCTCTGGCGGGCTTGGCGGTGGCGCCCGTTCCGACGCCGCCGCCGAAGAGTTTTTTCAAGAACCGGATCATGTCGGCCTCCGCGATGATGGGGATGGGATAGCGGTCAGGTGTCGAGGGCCGCGATGCGGTTGTGGGCATACAGCGCGGCGACCTTGTACGCCTCGGCGAGGGTCGGGTAGTTGAAGGCGTTCTCCAGGAAGTAGTCGAGGGTGCCTTTCAGGGTCAGCACCGCCTGGCCGATGTGGATGAGTTCGGTGGCGCCTTCGCCGACGATGTGCACGCCGAGCAGCCGCCGCGATTTGGTGGAGAAAATCGCCTTGATGACACCCGAATCCAGCCCCATGACCTTGCCGCGCGAGGTCTCGCGCAGCGGCGTGATGCCGACCTCGTAGGGGATTTTGCGCCCGATGACTTCCTCCTCGGACATGCCCACGGTGGACATTTCCGGCACCGCGTAGATGCCGTAAGGAAAAAACTCCGGCGACTTGTGCACCGGCTCGCCGAGCGCGTGCAGCGCGGCGATGCGCCCCTGTTCCAGCGAAGTCGAGGCCAGGCTGGGAAAGCCGATGACATCGCCGGCCGCGTAGATATGCGGCACCGCGGTCTGGAAGGTGTCGTTGACCGACAGGCGGCCGCGGTGGTCGACTTCGAGGCCGACTTTGTCCAAGCCCAGTCGGTCGGTGGCGCCGACCCGGCCGGCGGCGAACAGCACCATGTCGGAGGCGAACGCGCGCCCGCTTTCCAGGCGCACCACGCAAGTCGAGCCGGCCGCGCGGTTTTTCACCTCGATGGCCGCGACCTTCTGCCCGAACTGCAAGCGCAGGCCGGCGTCGACGATGTCGTGGCGGAAGTGCATGAGGATTTCCTTGTCGAGGAAGTCCAGCATGGTCTCGCGCGGCTCAATCAGGGTGACGGCGATGTCGAGGGCGTTGAAGATGGTCGCGTATTCCACCCCGACCACGCCGGCGCCGACCACCGTGATGGAGCGCGGCAACCGTTGCATGCGCGTCACTTCATCGCTGTCGATGACCGTGTCGCCGTTGAACGGCACATAATCCGGGCGGTAGGTGCGGGTGCCGACGGTGACGATGAAACGCTCGGCGCTCAAGGTGATGACATCGCCGCCGGGGGTGTCCACTTCGATTTCTTTTTCGCTGATGAAACGGCCGTGGCCGCAGGTGATTTCCACGCCGTTTCGGAGCAGTTGGTCTTCGAGGATGTCCACTTCGCGCTTCAAGGTCAGGTTCAGGCGGCGCATCAAGTCCGCGGCGGTGATGTCCTGCTTGACCCGGTAGGAGCGGCCGTAGAAACCGCGCTCGCGCAAGCCGGTTAAGTTCAGCACCGTCTCGCGCAGGGTTTTGCTGGGGATGGTGCCGGTGTGCACGCACACCCCGCCGACCTCGGACATGCCGTCGACCACCGCCACTTTGCGCCCCAACTTGGCGGCCTGGATGGCCGCGGTTTTGCCGGCCGGGCCGCTGCCGATGACGATGACTTCGTAGTGCTGCATGCAAAAATGCGCCGGTTGGTTGCACCGCCGGCCGGGTGCGTCGCTGGCGGCGGGTTGCGAAGACCGCCATTGTAGCCGATTTGCCGCCAGCCGGGGCGCATGCGGGGCCGGGGAATGCGCGCCCTTTTTCCCCACGCATCGTGGAATAATGTTCTACGAATCGCCCGCCGGGGAGCATGTCATCCCCCTTGCCGCCCGCCCCGCAATGTGTTGTTTCCCCGCGGGGTGAATTGGTAGAATGGGCGCACTTGAGCCGCTTTACCGACACCGCCATGCCCGACACCGCTACCGCCACCGCCCGCCGCCCGGCGCCGCCCGACCGGCACCGGATGTTAGAGAAACTCAGGGCCAGCACCACCGGCCTGCAGGTCCAGTATCGCCTGGCCACCGGCGAGACCACCCGGCGCATCTACCTCGACAGCACCGCCAGCACGCTGCAACTGGGCATCGTCGCCGATGTGGTGCGCAAATACCTGCCGCACTACGCCAACACCCACAGCGACGCCCACTTCAACGCCAAACTGTCGACCCGCGAGTTCGCCTGGGCGCCCGATATGACGCTGGATTTTGTCGGCGCATCGCCGGACACGCACGGCTGCTTCTT
>JAPPQJ010000218.1:0-32833 GCA_028817015.1 Gammaproteobacteria bacterium | reverse complement strand
TGTCGTGGTCACCACCGTGATGGAACACCACTCCAACGACCTGCCGCACCGCAAGAATTTCGCCAGGGTGGTGCACGCGCCGGTGGCGGTCACCGACAGCGGTTTCGGCTGCGCCGATGTCGGCCGCATTGAGCAGGCGCTGGAGCAGCACGCCGGGCGCGTGAACTATGTGGCGGTCACCGGCGTCTCCAATGTCACCGGCATCGTCAATCCCATTCACGACATCGCGGAGTTGGCGCACAAACACGGCGCGTTGCTCGTGGTCGACGCCGCGCAGATGGCCGCGCATGTGCCGATACAAATGAGCGGCCACGACAACCCGGCCCGCGACCTCGACATCGTGTGCTTGTCGGGCCACAAAATCTACGCGCCGTCTTCGCCCGGCGCGGTGGTCACCCGGCGCGACTTGTTCGCCGGCGTGGAGCCGGACGAAGTCGGCGGCGGCATGGTCGATGACGTGTATCTCGACCGTTACCTGTCCACCGACCAATTCCCCGACCGCGAAGAGGCCGGCACGCCCAACATCGTCGGCGCCATCGCGCTGGCCACTTCACTGGCCGCGCTGAAAACAATCGGCATGAACTTCATCGCCGAAGAGGAGACCGCGCTTATCAACCGCGCCGTGGCCGACCTTGCGGCCATCGACGATGTGGTGGTCTATGGCGAGACCGACACCGCCAAATGCAAACGCGCCGGCGCCATCTCCATCAACATCCGCGGCATGCACCACGCGCTGACCGCGGCCATCTTGAACGACTACTTCAACATCGCGGTGCGCAACGCCTGCTTCTGCGCGCATCCGTATGTGCGCGAGATGATTGCCGACGACCTCGGAGAACAAATGGAAGGCCTGACCAACGAGGAACTGGAAGCGCTGGCGGAGATGCACCGCGGCATGGTGCGCGCCAGTTTCGGCATCTATAACACCGCGCGCGATGTCGACGCCCTGGCCGATGCGCTGCGAAAAATCTGCGCCGGCAAGGACCACTACCGGGCGCAATACCACGAGTCCGACTGCGGCGGCGAATACATTCACAACACCTTCCGCTTCGACAGCCGCCCGGTGTTCTCGGCGCGGGATGAAATCGACGACTGGTTTGCGGATTAACGCGCCGCATCCACCGCCGTTTGCACCGCGCGCCACATCTCGATTTTGCCGGCCAATGACATGGCGGCGTTGGCCGGGCTGGTGGACGGCAACCTGACGCCGGCCGGCGCCTCCCCCACCACCGCGGTATCGACCAACCGCCGATAGCGGCGTTCGGCCTCCGCGCCGTTGAAGAACACCGCCTCAATGCGCCGATGGCGGCGGTAGAACGCCGCGAAGTCGTTAACTTCGGCGTCGCGAATCGCGCTGTCCAAACTGCCGCGCCGCCGGCAACTGCCGATGACATCCCACACCGCCACCCCGCGCGCCGCCAGTTGCCGGCAGCGCCGCGCATACTCCTCATCACGCGCGATGCCAAACAGCGCCTCGACAACCGCCCAGAACTGATTGCGCGGATGCGCGTAATACCGCTGCGCGCGCAACGACGCCTCACTCGGAAACGAGCCGAGAATCAACACCCGCGCACCCTTTTCCGCAATCGGCGGGAGGCCGTGCAGGCGCATTATCCGGTGACCTCGCAGCAGCGGCGCATCGCCCGTGTTCATCAACCTTCGGCGGATTTGCTATGATACATCCCGGCAACCAAACCGGGGGGTTGACATGAGCACAATCAAAGACATTTTAGAAAACGCCAGCGGCGAGATTTGGAGTGTGCGTTCCGAGCAGTCGGTGCTGGAGGCGATTCGCTTAATGGCGGAGAAGAGCATCGGCGCGGTGTTGGTGATGGACGGCGGGCGACTCACCGGCATCTTGAGCGAGCGCGACTACGCGCGCAAAGTCATCCTGGAAAACCGCGCCTCGCACAACACGCCGGTCGGCGACATCATGACCCGCGATCCGGTCACCACCACCCGCGCGGCGGCGGTCGGCGGTTGCCTGTCGCTGATGACCGAGCGCCGCTTCCGCCACCTGCCGGTGGTCGAAGACGGCCGCGTCCTCGGCATGGTCTCCATCGGCGATTTGGTCAAGACGGTCATCCGCGAGCAACAATACACCATCGACCAGTTGGAGCATTACATCGCCGGCTAAGCGCCAACGCGACCAACCACGCTAAACCTTAAACCCGCACCGCCCCAGTTGCGCGCGGTATCGCCCGGCCTGTTTGTCGACCCGCCGGGCCACCCCGCGCAGCCATTTCTTGCGCTTGTAGGTGCCGCGCGCGTAGCCGTTCCAGCCTTCGTGGTAGGCCAGGTAGTTGCGGTAGCCGTCACTCGGCGGAACCTTTAGCCGCTGGCGGGTCTGGGCCACATACCAGGCGATGAAGTCGATGGCGTCGGAGAAGCGGTCGCGCTGGGCGATGCGGTTGCCGGAGGCGCGGCGGTAGAGTTTCCAGGTCGAATCCAGCGCCTGCGGATAGCCGAAAGCCGACGACGGGCGGCGCGTGGGGATGCCGAGGAACCGCTTGCGCCGCGGTTTGGCATTGGCGTCGAAGCCCGACTCCTGGCGCATGATGGCGAGAAGCACCGCCGCATCCACCCGCCATTTGCGCGCCGCGCGCCGGGTGTGCTTGGCCCACCCGGATTTTTCCGCGAAGATGCGGCAGGCGTTGTTCGGCTGCTTCGGCGGCGCTGAGGCGCAGCCGGCGATGAACATGACCGCGGCCACGGCGGCGGTGACCAGCACCGCGCGCAAGCCACGGCCGCCGCGTGCGCTGGTGAACACCGCCGCCATTACACCACCACCTCCGCGGCCGGCCGGACGGACGCCGGTGCCGGCGGCTGGCGCGGCAGCAGCAGCGCGGCGGCGCAAATGACCGCGGCGATGAGCGCCAGCGACAAAAACACCCAGACGAACTGGCCGGTGTGGCGGTTGACCGTGGATACCAACATCACGCCGACCGGACCGGTGCCGAAGAACAGCAGGAACTTCAAGCCGAACACCAGGCCGTAGTGGCGGTTCGGCGTATACCGCGCGACTAACATGCTCTCGGCCGGCAGCACCCCCGCGCCCACGGCCGCGGCCGCGCACATCACCGCCACCAGCGCCGCGCCGCCGGCCTGCGCCGCCACCGCCAGCAACAGCGCGTGCAGCGCAAACTGCGCCAGATAAACGCGCTTCAAGTCGTATCTGTCGGCCAATGCGCCGCCGACAAACAGGAACAGGCCGCCGACGATATACACCCACATCACATACCAGCCGACCGTCTTCAAGTCGGTCCCCAACGCCGGCCCCAAGCGCACCGAGAACGCCTTCGGCAGCACCGTCTGCGTGGCGTGATAGATGAGGCCGGCGGCGGTCAGGCAGAACATGAGGACGAAGAACGGCAGGCGGTAGTTGGCGCGGCCGCCATCGCCGGGGTTGCCAGCGTCGCGCGCGCCGCCGTCACCGGCCTCCCGACGCGCGCCGGCCACCCGCGCCCGCGCGAGGCCTATCAACATGGCCACACCGGTCAGCGCGACCACCGCGCCGGGCAGTACGAAGGCGAGGAAACTGCCGCCGCGGTCGGCCAAAAAGCCGGTGACCGCGCCGGCCATCGCGGCGCCGAGGCTGCCGAAAGCGCCGTTCAGCGCTAACGCCTTGCCGCGCCCCGCGCCGCTGCTGCGAATCACCAGCGGGATGCCGACCGGGTGGTAAATGGACGCGAACAGGCCGAGGCCCGACAGCGCCAGCAGCAACGCAAACGGCCCGGCGGCGAAACCGGCGGCGATGGAACTTAACCCCATGCCGAGAAAAAACACCACCAGCATGCCGTTGGCGCTCCACCGGTCGCCGAGCCAGCCGGCCACGACCGCAAACACGCCAATCAACAGCGCGCCGATGGTCCACAGGTCGATGAGTTGGTGGTAGGGCAGCCGCCACTCGGTCTCCAGCGACAGCACGATGACGAAATAAAACGCCGTCAGCATGTGGAAATAGGCGTGGCCGAGCCCCGAATACAGCATCACCGTGTTTTTGGACATGGCACTTTTTCTCAGCATTTTGGTCTATTATCGCACGGGCGATGGGCCGGGGACTTCCGGCCCGGCCGCCCGACCCGCCTTACTTTACTACACCCCGACTGCACATGCGCACGACAAGTAAACCCTCCATTCCCGCCGCTCAAGCCGCCCGCAAAGCGCGCCGCCCCCGGTTGCTGGCGGCCTGGTTGAGCGCCGCCGCCATGGGGATGGCGGCGCCCGCGGCCGCGGCCGCGCTGCCGGCGGCGGTGGACGGCCAGTCCCTGCCCAGTCTGGCGCCGATGCTGGAAACTATTCAGGGGGCGGTGGTCAACCTTTCGACCACCACGCGCCTGCCGCCGCGCGAAAACCCGATGTTCCGCGACCCGTTTTTCCGCCGCTATTTCGGCCTGCCGCAGCGCCGCCGCTCCAGCAGCCTGGGCTCCGGGGTCATCGTCGATGCCGCCAAGGGCTATGTGGTCACCAACCACCACCTCATCGACAAGGCCGATGAAATCAGCGTCACCACCGGCGACGGGCGCTCCCTGGAAGCCGTCCTGGTGGGCTCGGACGCCAACAGCGACATCGCCGTGATTCAAATCGAAAGCGACCAACTCACCGCCATCCCGCTCGGCGATTCCGGCCGGTTGCGGGTCGGCGACTTCGTGGTCGCCATCGGCAACCCCTTCGGCCTCAGCCAGACCGTCACATCAGGGATCATCAGCGCACTGGGCCGCAGCGGGCTGGGAATCGAGGACTACGAAGACTTCATCCAGACCGACGCCTCCATCAATCCGGGCAATTCCGGCGGCGCGCTGGTTGACCTGCGCGGCCGGTTGATCGGCATCAACACCGCTATTTTCCACCGCGGCGGCGGCAGCGTCGGCATCGGTTTTGCCATCCCCATCGACATGGTGAAAGCGCTGATGGCGCAGATGATCGAACACGGCGACATCCGCCGCGGCCTGCTGGGGGTGGCCATGCAGGATTTAACCCCGTCGCTGGCGGACGCCTTCGGCTTAAGCGGCAAAAAGGGCGCGGTGGTGTCCCGGGTGATTCCCGACTCGGGGGCCTTCGACGCCGGAATCCAGGAAGGCGATGTCATCGTCGGCCTGAACGACACCACCGTTGACGACAGCGCCGATCTGCGCAACGCGGTCGGCCTGCTGCG
This sequence comes from Gammaproteobacteria bacterium, assembly GCA_028817015.1. Classification (GTDB taxonomy): domain Bacteria; phylum Pseudomonadota; class Gammaproteobacteria; order Arenicellales; family Poriferihabitantaceae; genus JAHRAW01. Next base: position 27,678 of record JAPPQJ010000218.1, on the reverse strand, counting down.
CGCCGGCGCCGCTGTGCAGGTGCGCTTCTACCGCGACGGCGAACTGCAAAGCGTCAACGCGCGGATCAAGGACACCGGCGGCTTCGCCGCGGATGACCGCGGCCTGGCCCGGCGCCTGGCCGGCGCCCGCTTCCGCGCCGCCGAGCCCCGGCCCGAGTACGGCGGCGGCGTCGAGGTGGTTGAAATTGAGGCCGGCAGCCCGGCGGCGCGCTCCGGGTTGCAGGAAAAAGACATCGTGATCAGCGTCAACCGGCGGCGGGTTGAAAGCCTGGAAGAAATGGAAACGGTGGTGCGGCGCGCCGACACGGCGTTGCTGATCAAACTGCTTCGCAACCGGCAGATGCGGTTTGTGGTCATCCAGTAACGCGAACCCGCCCCGCATGACACCGCCAAACCGCTGCAATTTGGCGCTCAACCGGTTAGGCTATGAAGTTTGCGAGCCAACGCCCGATTTTGCAGTGGCCGAATACCTGATCGCACCGTCAATCCTGTCCGCCGACCTGGCACGGCTGGGGGAGGAGGTTCAGCGAGTCCTGGCCTCCGGTGCGGACATGATTCACTTCGATGTGATGGACAACCACTATGTGCCCAACCTGACCATTGGGCCGCTGGGTTGCGAAGCGCTTCGCAGGTACGGCGTGACCGCCCCCATCGATGTACACCTGATGGTGCGGCCGGTGGACCGCATCATCCCCGACTTCGCCGCCGCCGGCGCCAGTTACATCACCTTCCACCCCGAAGCATCCGAGCACATCGGCCGCTCACTTAACCTGATCCGCCAGGGCGGCTGCAAACCCGGCCTGGTGTTCAACCCGGCCACGCCGCTCGACGTGCTCGAACAGGTGATCGACCAGGTGGATATGGTGCTACTGATGTCGGTCAACCCCGGCTTCGGCGGACAACGGTTTATCGAGTCGACTCTCGGCAAACTAACCGCCGCGCGCCGGATCATCGAGCGCAGCGGCCGCGCCATCCGCCTGGAAATCGACGGCGGCGTCAACCTGGACAACATCGCCGCAACCGCCCGCGCCGGGGCCGACACGTTCGTCGCCGGCAGCGCCATTTTTGGCGCCGAGAATGACGGGGACGCAAACGGCTATGACAGTGTAATTGCCGGGCTGCGCGCCCAACTGGCGGCGGTCGCCGGCGAAATAAAGCCACCGCGAAACCGGGCCGCGCCGCCCGGATAAGGCGCACGACAGCCGGGAGTATGCCCGCCAACGGCCTGGCTTACGGTGATTTCGCCGGCCCGTCCCGCAAAACGCAAAATCTTGCCGGGTGTTGGTCGTGGAAACCCCCTTTCATTCATGCGGCAGGGCCGCTTAACGGGCCGTAAAAAGCCTTAACGGGGTGCGGGGGATGGTATAGTCGCCCCACGCGACCACTCACCACGAGAATCCGAACCGCGAAGACGGTGACGCCCCGCCCGCCCGTTGTTTTTCACTGCGATGATTTGCCATGCTGAGCCAGGACCAATTTAACCGCTACGCCGCCGGCGGCTACAACCGCATTCCGCTGGTGCGCGAAGTGCTGGCTGACTTGGAGACGCCGCTCAGCACCTACCTGAAACTGGCCTCCAAGCCGTATAGTTATCTGCTTGAATCGGTGCACGGCGGCGAGAAGTGGGGCCGATATTCGATGATCGGACTGCCCTGCCGGCAACGCCTCGAGGTGCGCGCACGCCACCTGCGGGTGATCGACCACGGCGGGCACGGCGAGCGGGTGACTCGCGCCGCCGACTGCGCCGACCCGCTGGACGAGGTCCGCCGCTTTCAAGCACAGCACCGCGTGCCGCAAATCCCCGGCATGCCGAGATTCAGCGGCGGGCTGGTGGGGTTTTTTGGCTACGACACGGTGCGCTACATCGAGCCCCACCTGGGCGCCAACGCGGTGCCGGCCCCGGTCGATGCGCCGGACATTGTACTCATGGTGTCCGACGAGGTGGTGGTGTTCGACAACCTGTCCGGGCGCCTGTATGTGATCGTCCACGCCAGCCCCGACACCCCCGACGCCTGGGCCCGCGGCGCCGCGCGGCTGGAGCAACTGCTCGCCGACCTGGGCCGCGGCCTGCCCGAGCGCCCGCCGCCGGTTGCGGCGAACGATGAACCGGACTTCACCTCGTCGTTCCCGCGCGCCGAATTCGAGGCGGCGGTGGAGCGGTGCCGCGAATACATCTACCAGGGCGACGTCTTCCAGGTGGCCATTTCCCAGCGCATGTCGCTGCCGTTTGAGGCCGCGCCGCTGGATTTATACCGCGCGCTGCGCACCCTGAACCCGTCTCCCTACATGTATTACCTGGACTTCGGCGACTTCCACATCGCCGGCGCGTCCCCGGAAATCCTGGTGCGCCTCGAAGACGGCGAAGTGACCGTGCGCCCCATCGCCGGCACCCGCCGGCGCGGCGAAAACGAGCGCCAGGATGAGGCGTTGGCGGCGGAATTGCTGTCCGACCCCAAGGAGTTGGCCGAGCATCTGATGCTGGTTGACCTCGGGCGCAACGATGTCGGCCGGGTGGCGCGCATCGGCACGGTCAGGGTCACCGACAAGATGACCATCGAGAAGTATTCGCATGTGATCCACATCGTCTCCAATGTCAGCGGGCAACTCGAGGACGGGCTGGACGCCATCGACGTCCTCAAGGCGACCTTCCCGGCCGGCACGCTGTCCGGCGCGCCCAAGGTGCGGGCCATGGAGATCATCGAAGAACTGGAGCCGGACAAGCGCGGCATCTATTCCGGCGCGGTCGGGTATATCGGCTGGAACGGCAACATGGACACCGCCATCGCCATCCGCACCGCGCTCATCCAGGGGCGCACCGTTCACATCCAGGCCGGCTGCGGCATCGTCGCCGACTCCGACCCGGCCAGCGAGTGGGAGGAGACCTTGAACAAGGGCCGGGCGGTGTTGCGGGCGGCGGCCATGGCCCGGGGCGGCCTGCACCGGCCCCTGGACCGAACCCCCGGCGCACAGGAGGCGTAACCGTGCTGGTGATGCTCGACAATTACGACTCGTTCACCTACAACCTGGTTCAGTATTTCGGCGAACTGGGCCAGGCGGTGACGGTGCTGCGCAACGACCAGAAAACCGCCGCCGAGATCGAGCAACTGGCGCCGGCCTACCTGGTGATTTCACCGGGGCCGTGCACACCGAACGAGGCCGGCGTGTCGGTGGAGGCGGTGCGACTGCTGGCCGGGCGGATTGCGGTGCTGGGGGTGTGCCTCGGCCACCAGTGCATCGGCCAGGCCTTCGGCGGGCGCGTGGTGCACGCCCGGCGCCTGATGCACGGAAAAACCTCGATGATTCACCACCGTGGCGAAGGCAGTTTGCGCGGCCTGCCGTCGCCGTTCCAGGCCGCCCGCTATCATTCGCTGGCCCTGGAGGCGTCCTCTCTGCCGGACTGTTTCGAGGTCACAGCCTGGACCGAAGACGATGAAATCATGGCCATCCGCCACCTTGATTTGGCCGTCGAGGGCGTGCAGTTTCACCCCGAGTCGATCCTGACCCAGCACGGCCACGCGCTGTTGAAAAATTTTCTTGACAGCGGCGCCGAACCATCGTGAACTCCGGCATCCTCTCCCGCATTCTCGCCGCCAAGGCCGAACAAGTGGCGCGCTGTGCGGCCGCCCGGCCGCTTGAGCGGTTGCGCGCCGCCATCGAGCGCCTGGGCGCGCCGCGCGGCTTCACCGCCGCCATTGAGCGCGACCTCGGCCGCGGGCGCGCGGCGGTCATCGCCGAGATTAAGAAGGCGTCCCCGAGCCAAGGCGTTATCCGCGCCGACTTCGACGCGGCGCGGATTGCCCGCGACTACGCCGAGCACGGCGCCACCTGTTTGTCGGTGCTCACCGACGCGGCGTATTTCCACGGCTGCGACCGCGACTTGGTGGAAGCCCGCGCCGCCTGCGATTTGCCGGTCATCCGCAAGGATTTCCTCATCGACGCATATCAGGTGTTCGAGGCGCGCGCGATGGGCGCCGATGCGGTGTTACTGATCGCCGCCGCGCTCAGCGACCCGGCGCTTGGCGAGTTGGCGGAACTGGCCGGCACGCTGCAACTGGATGTGCTGGTCGAGGTTCACGACGCCGCCGACCTGGAGCGCGCGCTGGCCCTGCCGTGCCGACTGGTCGGCATCAACAACCGCGATCTGCGAACTTTTGAAACGCGCCTCGAAACCACGCTTGAGTTGCTCGACTCGATTCCCGAAGACCGCATCGCGGTGACCGAAAGCGGCATCCACGACCGCGGCGATGTCGCCCGGATGCGGCGGCATGGCGTGCACGCCTTCCTGGTCGGCGAAGCGCTGATGCGCGCGCCGTGCCCGGGGGATGCGTTGAAGGCGCTGTTCGACGAATGAAAGCCCGGATACAGCGCAACGCCGGCGGGTTAGCCGTGGCCGATGGCCGCGCTTTTTCCACGGCGTAGAAGGGGGTGGCGCGGATGACCCTGACCGGCCACCCCGCATGAACTCGCCCGGGGGCTGAATGTTGTCGACCCGGGAGCGGAAAATCCGCGACCAGCCGGTGCAACTGGATGTTGTGCAAGGCTCGGCGGCCTGGTTCGAGGCCCGGCGCGGTATTCCCACCGCATCCCATTTCAAGCGCATTTTGACCGCATCGGGGCGGCGCTCCGATTCCGCGCCGCAGTATCTGCACGAACTGGTATGCGAATACCACAACGGCAGGGGGCGGGAGTCCCAATCCAGCCCATGGATGGTGCGCGGCATTGAGTTGGAACCCGAAGCGCGCTCGGCATATGAAGCGCGCACCGGCGCGGCGGTAACCGAAACCGGCCTGGTATACCTCAACCGCAAGCGGCTGGTCGCCGCCAGCCCGGACGGCCTGGTGGGGACGGAGGGATTGCTGGAAATCAAGTGCCCGATGGAGCACACGCACCGCGATTATTTGCGCTCGCTGCGGCTGCCGCCGCCGCATGTTCCGCAAGTGCAGGGGCAGTTGTGGATTACCGGGCGGCGTTGGTGTGATTTCTTCAGTTACCATCCCGATTATGAGTCCCGCTTGATCCGGGCGTTTCGAGATGAAGCGTATATCGGCAAACTGCGCAGCGCGGTCACGGCTTTTGTCGATGACCTGCTGGCGGCGCGCCGGAGGGGGTGGCCGTGCGGGTGACACTGGCGCATGTCGGGGGGATGAATTTCGAGGCGGTGGGGGACAACGGGCGGCGCGTGGTGATGTCGGCCGCCCCCGAGGCGGGCGGCGGTGGCGGCGACAACACCGGGCCGCGGCCGATGGAAATGGTGCTGATGGGGCTCGGCGGCTGCAGCGGCATCGACGTGTTGTCGATCCTGCACAAGAGCCGCCAGCGAGTCAGCGCCTGCGAAATCGGCATTGAAGCCGAGCGCGCCGACGCGGTGCCCGCGGTGTTCACTCGCATCCATATACGCTTCCGCCTGCGTGGGGAGCGCCTGGACCGCAACAAGGTGGCGCGCGCGGTGTCGCTGTCAATGGAAAAATATTGCTCGGTCACGCGCATGCTGGAGAAAACCGCGGCCATCACCCACGATTTTGAAATCGCCGAAAGCGCCCCCGCGGACGGGACCCAGGCATAGCCGCGCGCGCCTCGACCTGCTATAAATTCCTCATGGAGCGAATTACCAACTGGTTCAAACAGCACCTCGCCGACCCCCAGGTGGTTTACCTGGCCGCGGTTCTGGTCGGCTCGTTCCTGGTCATCGTGTATGCCGGCAGCATGCTGGCGCCGGTGCTGGCGGGGATCGTCATCGCCTATCTGCTCGAGGGGTTGACGCGCAAACTGACCCGCCTCAAGGTGCCGCGGCCGGTCGCGGTGTGGATCGTGTTTGTCGCCTTCATGCTGTTCGTGGTGCTGGTGGTGTTCGGCCTGCTGCCGACGCTGTATGGCCAATTGACCGAGATGGTGCGGCAAATCCCGACCATGCTGTCGCGCGGGCAGGCGGCGCTAATCGCGTTGCCGGAAAAATACCCGGAGCTGTTCTCGGCCGCCCAGGTCAGGGATCTCATCGACAGCATGCGCTCGCAGTTGACCGAGATCGGCCAGGCCGTGGTCGCCTCCTCGCTGTCCGGCGCCGCCAGCATCATCACGCTGCTGATCTACCTGATCCTGCTGCCGATCCTGATTTTCTTTTTTCTGCGCGACAAGGAGCGCATTCTCAACTGGTTCATCGAGCTGCTGCCGCGCGACAGTCAACTGGCGATGCGGGTGTGGGGCGATGTGGATTTGCAGATCGGCAACTACATCCGCGGCAAATTCTGGGAAATCCTGATCGTGTGGTTGGCCACCTTCCTTTGTTTCGCCTACTTCGGGCTGCAGTTTTCCATGCTGTTGGCGGTACTGGTGGGCCTGTCGGTGCTGATCCCCTATGTCGGGGCCGCGGTGGTCACCATCCCGGTCACGCTGATCGCCTGGTTTCAGTGGGGCTGGAGCAGCGATTTTATCTATGTGGTGACCGCCTACCTGATCATCCAGGCGTTGGACGGCAATTTGCTGGTGCCGCTTCTGTTTTCCGGGGTGGTCAACATCCACCCGGTGGCGATCATCGTCGCGGTGCTGTTCTTTGGCGGGCTGTGGGGGGTTTGGGGGGTGTTTTTCGCCATCCCCCTGGCCACGCTGGTGCAGGCCGTCATCGTCGCCTGGCCGAAATCTTCGGGCCGGAACCGGGCCACCGAATGAAACGGGTTTATACCGCGCAGTCCCTGATCGACGGTCAGTTGGTGGTCGATCTTCTGGCCCGGGCCGGCGTCCCCAGTCTGCTGTTTAACCAGAATGCCCAGGGCGGCCTCGGCGACCTGCCGGTTACGCCCCCGGAGGTGTGGGTGAAGCGCAACTTCGACGAGGAAAAGGCGCGGCGCGCGATCCGTGAATTTGAAAGCCGCCCGCCGCCGGCGCTTGACAAAACCTGCGGCACCTGCCTGGAGCGCAATCCGACCACCTTCGATATCTGCTGGCGATGCGACACCCCGCTTCCTCCCGGGAGTTGACGCACCGGGATTTGCGCAACGGCCGCCGACGCCATTATAATTTCGCGGCCGGAGAAGACCGATGACCACCACCATCTACCACAACCCCAGGTGTTCAAAATCACGGGCCACGCTGGCGCTGATCAGAGAAAACGGCGTCGAACCCGAGATCGTGCGCTACCTGGAGACGCCGCCGGATGCGCACACGCTGAAGGATTTAACCGCGCTGCTTGGCTGCTCGGTGCGCGACATGATGCGCACCGGCGAGGATCTATACCGCCAACTCGGGCTCAAGGACAGGGCGCTGTCCGAACAAGCGCTCATCGACATCGTGGCCGCCAACCCCCGGTTGCTGGAGCGGCCCATTGTCGTCAAAGGCCGCCGGGCGGCGCTTGGCCGGCCGCCGCACAACGTGCTGTCGATTTTGTAAATGCCGATGACCCTGAGCGCCAAACCCGTGCAAACGGTGCGATTCACCCGAATGGCCGACGGCACCGCGCAGGAGTATGCGTTCCTGCACCGCCATGAGCGGGAGTATACCGCCGGTTTGCCGGGCCGTCTGGTCGCGGCTTTGCGGCAACTGGACGCATCTTTTTCCGGATACCGGGTTTCCCGGCTTGAGCATTCGCTGCAATCGGCGACCCGCGCCGAGGCGGCCGGCGAGACCGGGGAGATGGTGGCGGCGGCGCTGTTGCACGACATCGGCGATGCCCTGGCACCCTTGTCCCACAGCGAATTGGCGGCCGCCATTTTGCGGCCGTATGTTTCCGAGCGAACCCACTGGATCATCGCCCACCACGGCCTGTTTCAGATGTATTACTACGCCCACCACCTGGGCGGCGACCGCCATGCCCGGGAGCGATATCGCGACCATCCGTGGTATCACGACTGCGTCCATTTCTGCGAAAACTACGACCAGAACTGCTTCGACCCCGAATACCCGTCCAAGCCGCTGTCTCACTTCATCCCGATGCTGGAGCGGGTGTTTGCCAAACCCCGAGACGGCTTCGGCTTGGCGTGACAATCATCGCCGGGCCCGTCAGACATCCAGGTTGGCAACCGCAAAGGCGTTGTTTTCGATGAACTCCCGGCGCGGTTCGACCCGGTCCCCCATTAGCGTGGTGAAAGTGTGGTCGGCGCTGACGCCGTCCTCCACGGTCACCCTAAGCAGCCGCCGCTCGGCGGGGTCCATGGTGGTTTTCCACAACTGCTCCGGGTTCATTTCGCCAAGGCCTTTGTAGCGCTGGATATTGACGCCCCTCTTGACCCGGGCCATCAGTGAGTCCACCGCCTCGCGAAAGCCCGCGCACGCTGTTTCCGTGTCGCCCCAGATGGCGGTCAGCGGGCCGGCGCCGATTTCTCGCAAGCGAGCCGACCACGCGGTTAAGCCACGGTACTCCGCGCTCCTGAAAAAGCCTTCGCCCAGATGGATGTGCTGGTGCAGGCCGTAGCGGTTGCGCGTTACCGCCACACCCTGCCCGTTGGCCGCCACCGCATAGCGAAGCGTGTCGGAACGGGCGGGGCCAAGGGCGCGCTCGAGGTCGGCGGCGAGCCGTTGCACCGATTCCGGCGTCGCCAGGTCTTCGGCAGCCACCGGCTCGACCGCTAACAGGGCGTTCAACACCTCCCGGTCATAGCGCCGCGCCAGGTGCTCGATGGTGGCTTCGGCGGCGTGGAAATCGACCAGCGCCGAGCGCAGCGGGTTGCCGGTCAGGGCCTCGCCGCCGGGCCCCCGGATGGCGCCCCGGTCGGCCGCCTGGGTCAGCAGATAGTCGTTCATGGCTGCGGTGTCTTTGACATAGTGCTCCTTCTTCTTCACGGTCATCTTATACAGCGGCGGCTGGGCGATATAGACATGCCCCCTGGCTAACAACTCGCGCATTTGCCGGAAAAAGAAAGTCAACAACAGGGTGCGGATATGCGAGCCGTCGACATCGGCGTCGGTCATTAAAATGACGCGGTGGTAGCGCAGTTTGCCGGCGTCGAAGTCGTCTTTGCCGATACCGGTGCCGAGGGCTGTGATCAAAGTGGTCACCTCGTCCGAGGTCAGCATTTTGTCGAAGCGGGCCTTTTCCACATTGAGAATCTTGCCCTTCAGCGGCAGCACCGCCTGGAAGCGCCGGTCGCGCGCCTGCTTGGCGCTGCCCCCGGCGGAATCGCCCTCGACCAGGTAAATCTCACACAACGCCGGGTCCTTTTCCTGGCAATCCGCCAGTTTTCCGGGCAACCCGCCGAGGTCCAGCGCGTTTTTACGCCGCGTCATGTCCCGCGCCTTGCGCGCCGCCTCCCGGGCGCGGGCCGATTCGACGATGCGCTGGGCGATGGCCCGGGCTTCGGCCGGGCTCTCCATCAGAAAATTGCCCAAGTTCTCCGCCACCAGCGACTCCACCACCCCCTTTACTTCCGATGAAACCAGTTTGTCCTTGGTTTGGGAGGAGAATTTGGGATCCGCCAGTTTGACCGACAGCACCGCGGTCAGCCCCTCGCGGCAGTCATCGCCGCTGAGACCGACTTTTTCCTTTTTGGCCAGGCCGAGTTCGTTGATATAGCCGTTCAGGGTGCGGGTCATGGCACCGCGCAGGCCGGCCAGATGCGAGCCGCCGTCGGCTTGGGGGATGTTGTTGGTGTAGCAGAAGGTGTTTTCCTGATAGGAGTCGTTCCACTGCATGGCCAGTTCCACCTGGACGCCGGCCTTGGAATCGCTCATTTGGAAAACGGTAGGGTGTAGCGCGGTTCTATTGCGGTTCAGGTGACTGATGAAGGACGCGATGCCGCCCTGGTATTCAAACACATCGCGCTGGTCGGTGCGCTCGTCGAACAACTCGATGCGAATGCCGGAATTGAGGAAAGACAGTTCCCGGAGTCGCTTGGCGAGGATGTCATAGTGGAAATTAACCGTGCCGAAGGTTTTGCGGTCGGCCAGGAAGGTGACGGTGGTGCCGGTCTGGTCGCTGTCACCGACCACAGCCAGCGGCGCCAGCGGCGCGCCGTTGCGGTATTCCTGGCGGTGAACCTTGCCGTCGCGGCGAATTTCCAGGGCCAGGCGCTCGGACAGCGCGTTTACCACGGACACACCCACACCGTGCAGGCCACCGGAAACCTTGTAGGAATTCTGGTCGAATTTCCCGCCGGCGTGCAGCACCGTCATAATCACCTCGGCGGCGCTCTTGCCGTCCTCGTTTTCCACGGCACCGGTGGGGATACCGCGGCCGTCATCGAATACGGCTATCGATTTATCCAATCCAATAGTTATTTTTATATTACTACAGTGTCCCGCCAACGCTTCGTCGATGGAGTTGTCCACCACCTCGAAGACCATCTGGTGCAGGCCTGTTCCATCATCGGTGTCGCCGATATACATCCCCGGCCGTTTCCTGACCGCATCCAGCCCTTTCAGGACCTTGATGCTACTGGAGTTGTAGTCGCCCGCCATGAGTTAGCCCAATAACAATGAGGCGGGGATTTTATCATGTTCCAGCCCGGTAAACCTCCCTGGTTATGGAATTTATTATTAATAAAATCAATCAGTTAAAATCTTCTGGGCATGACTCGGAATACCCGCTTGCAGACCGCCGGAAGCGATGAGAGAAAGGCGATAATCCGGATATCGGATGCTCAAGGCAAAACGCGAATCGCCTGCCAACGGCATCTCTCAGCGAGTCTTGACCGGGTTATATGATTCTTTTGAATCGCTATGTTTCACATGAAACATAGTCGAATTAAAAATAACTTGGTGGCAACCCAGCCAAATTGGATTACCTGAAACTGGTGGGATGGATTGTAGTGACGAAATTCACAAAACCCGCGAGCAACATCTCAACGAATCGCCTGATTTTTACTCCCAAGCGATGTTTCACATGAAACATCACTGAACCAGGCGCTAAATGCGCATAGGCATAATCAGCCAGATCGTGCGGTCATCACCGGGTTGTTTCATGACGCAGATGCCGTCACTTCCCTGTAGATGGAGTTCTATCATCTCGCTATGGCCAGCCCGGGCAGCGTCGATTAGATAGTTCACATTGTATCCGATCTCGATGGGCTTGCCGCTATACTCGACATCCACATAATCCTCCGCCTCTTCCTGATCCAAATTAGTCGTCGTCACACGTATCCCCCCTTCCTCAAGGTTGACTTTAATTCCCTGGTGCTGGTGTGACTCAGTCAAAACCGCAACACGGCTTAAGGCACCGATAAAATCCAACCGATTGACGTTGACCAAAATATCGAACTTATTATCTAAAACCCCCTTATATTCGGGAAATTTTCCATCGATTAGTTTAGTGGTAAGTACCATATTGTTCTTAGTCAACTTGAGGTGATTACGGTTCATCTCGACCGTCAAATGAACATCCTCTTCGTTGTCGGCATCCTCACCGCCGATAAACCGGTTGATTTCTATGACGGCCTTGCGCGGTATGATTAACTCCCTGGTTTCATTCAGGTCCAGATCGGTGTCCATATCCGACTGAGCGAGACGATGGCCATCGGTCGCGATGGATCGAAGTTGTTTCGCTGATAACTCAAACAATACGCCATTCAAGTAATAGCGCACATCCTGGACAGCCATCGCAAAGGAAGTTTTCCCAAGCAACTCTCTCAATGCCGACTGACCCACTTTTAACCGCTCCTCCCAGTTCTCGACTTTGATTCTGGGGAAGTCATCAGCGGGTAATGTCTTAAGTGAATATCGGCTTCTTGCCGAAGTGACCACCGCTTTGTCTTTTTCCTGTTTGACGGAGATCGACGAATTTTCGGGCAATATGCGGACTATATCAAGGAATTTCTTTGTGGATACCGTAAAAGACCCATTGTCTCCCTGGACTTCATTAACGGTTTCGGAAACCTCCATTTCCATATCTGTTCCGACTATCTCAAGCACTCCGTCATTCAAACTGAAATATAAATTGGACAACATCGGCAATGTTTGACGTCCTTCCACCACGCTACTGACTAAATTCAAAGCGGGGAGAATTTTCTCTTTGTCTATAATGATATTCATCTGTTTACTTGGTAGCAGTAGCAGTTAGGGCCTGTAGATTTGTGGATAAGTGGTATTTTCGCTTCCTTATCAAGGGCATATATTTCGACCGAACTTGAGTGAAGCGGTTGGAAAGTATTGTAAAACGAAACCGCGGGTTGTGGGTAAAAAATTTTTCCACGGGCTACTCAGCACTTCATGCTGTCTATCCACAGAAAATCGACAAGTTATACACCTTATACACCAAACGAGCGTTCCAAATTTCGGTAGTCTTCCTTGATTCCAGGGTCGGTTTGGATCAATTCCTCGATCCTGCGACAGGCATACAGCACGGTAGTGTGGTCCCGGCCGCCAAAACGAGCGCCGATCTGGGGCAGGCTAAGGTTGGTGTATTCTTTGGCGAGGAACATCGCCAGTTGCCGTGGTCGTGCGATATTTCTGGAGCGTTTTTTCGACAGCAGATCGGTGACCCGCAGTTTGTAATACTCGGCCACGGTTTGCTGAATATTCTCGATGCTGATTTGTTTCTGCTGGTGGGCTAACAGGTCGCTCAACGCATCCCGGGCAAGATCAACATCGAGCGGCCGGCCGGTAAAACCGGCGGTGGCGAGGATGCGATGCAACGCGCCGGTCAATGTGCGCACATTGGAGCGAATTGCGTGGGCGACAAAAAAAGCAACTTCTTTCGGCAACTCAATGCCCCGTTCCAGCGCTTTCTTTTCTAAAATGGCCACCCGCGTTTCGAGTTCCGGCGGTTCAATGCCCACGGTGAGGCCGCTGCTAAACCGCGAGATTAACCGCGCATCCACATTGGTGATGGCATTCGGAATACGGTCACTGGTAATGATGATCTGCCGCTGGCCTTCCAACAGCGAATTGAAGGTGTGGAAAAACTCTTCCTGCGACTGGGTTTTCTTGGCGAAAAACTGAATATCGTCGATCAGCAACGCGCTCAGCGACCGGTAATGGCGCTTGAAGTGATGCATGGCGTTGTTTTTCAACGCATTCACCATGTCGTTGACGAATAACTCCGAGCGGACATACATCACTTTGGCGGACCTGTCCGTGTGTTGCATCAGATGGCCTGCAGCCTGCATCAAGTGGGTCTTGCCAAGGCCTACCTCGCCATAGATGAAAAGCGGGTTATACGCGCGGCCGGCGTTTTTACCAACCTGCAGCGCCGCCGCCCGGGCCAGTTGGTTGGAATTGCCCTCGACGTGTTTTTCGAAGGTGAAGTTATCGTTCATTGCGCCGCCCGCATAGGGCTGCGGCGAGCGGTTACCTGCTGCAAGGCGGGCGGAACCTGCGGAACGGACAGCGTCGGCGGAGCCATGCCCGCCGATCTCAACCTGCACCAGCCGAATGCCGCTATTCATTTCCAGGATCTTCTTTTCGATCAGGTGGAACAGGTTTTTTCTTACATAATCAAGGACATAGCGGTTTGGAGCCAGCAGTTTCAGCGTGTCGTCCCGGCGCACCGGATGCAACGGTGCAACCCAGGCACTGATGTCGGCCTCCGAAATCTGGGCTTTTAGTCGGGCTACACAATCATTCCAAGTTTCAGACATCGGCAAAATCCACGCAATAAAAACCCGGGTCCCGGCATACCGGTAAATTAATCGACAAACATCGTTTCACCACCGAATACCGTTCCATCCACCACCGCCAAGCCGCCAACCGATGTTTCCTGGAGACGACTGAGTGTAATTCCAACGCCGGCGTTTATCCACAACTCAAGCATAAATCATGCTGATAATTTGCACAGGGTCATCACAGGGTGCGGGATGTTCCCGGACTCCACCCACCAAGTGTCCACCGACTTCATCCGCCGGCCGCAACGGCGGGCGCCTGCACCAACGCCGCCGGTTCGACGATGGCGGGTCGCCGACGGTTGCGGCGAGGTGGTCAAAGCGGTGCGCGAGCAGATTCACGCCCGGTAAGCGCCGCCTCTTCGCGGTCGATCCGGGGAGTCATGTGGCCGATGAAAATGTTCACACCCGCACAGCGGCAGGTGATTCTAAACGGCGCGGGCGGCGGGCGCGGCTCCACTCAATCCCCGGGCCAGTCCCCCGGTTCAATCGCGCGCTGCAACTTCGCCTTGCCGCGGTGGGTCTGAAGCGCCAGTTCAATCAGGCGGTCGATGAGTTCGGGGTAGGGCACGCCACTGGCCGCCCACAGGCGCGGATACATGCTGATCGGCGTGAAGCCGGGCAGGGTGTTGATTTCGTTCAGTGTCACCTGGCCAGTGTCGCGCCCGACCAGGAAATCGACGCGCGCCAGGCCGTCACCGCCGATTTCTCTGAACGCTTTGACGGATAACTCGCGCACCCGTTCGGCGACCGGGCCGGGTATTTTTGCCGGCACCACCAACTCGGATTTATCGTCCAGATACTTGGTCGTGTAGTCGTAGAACTCGGCGCCGGGGATGATCTCGCCGACCACCGAGGCGCGCGCGTCGCCGGCATGGCCGAGCACCGCGCATTCCACTTCCCGGCAATTCTCCATGGATTGCTCGATGACGATTTTGGCGTCGAAGCGCAACGCCAATTCAACGGCGCCCTTCAACTCGCCCGGGTCATGCGCTTTGCTGACGCCGACGCTGGAGCCCAAGTTGGCCGGCTTGACAAACTCCGGCCAGCCCAGGCGCGTTTCGCAGCGCCGCATGATGTCGGCCGGCGCTCGCCGCCACTGCGGTGCGGTAATGTCGATGTGCGGCGCCTGCGGGATGCCGGCGGCGTGGAAGACCTTTTTGGCCAGAGTCTTGTCCATGGCCAGCGCCGAGGCGGCCACGCCGCAACCGATGTATGGGACCCCGGCCATCTCGAGCACACCCTGCAAGGTGCCGTCTTCGCCGAAGGTGCCGTGCAACGCCGGGAAGACAACATCAAGGGCCGGCAACAGGTGACGGCCGGCGGCGGGCGGTGGGCCGGCCACGGACAGGTTGCCGTGATGGTGCAGGTCGAGGGTGACCGGGCGGCCGGCGGCCGCGCCGGTCGAGTCGCCGCCGCCTGGCGGCGGCCGCGCCGCAACTTCGCCGCCGCTGAGCAGCGCGTCCAAGTCATCGCCATCGGCGAGCCGCCAGTGGCCGGCCTTGTCGATGCCGATGAGGCTGACCGCGTATTTTCTTCGGTCGATGGCCTGGAGAATGGAGCGCGCCGAAATCACCGACACCTCGTGTTCGCAGGAGCGCCCGCCGAACAGCAGCCCGAGGTTGATTTTTTTCATGGCGGCGCCGGCGATGGCCAGGGCTAAACGGCGCCGGCAATCACCGCGTTGCACAGCGAAATCAACGCGCCGATCCACGGCAAAATGGCGATGATGATGAGCGCGTTGAAAGCCAGCAGGAGGTGCGCCGGGGGGTCGCCGGCGGGCGGTGTCGCCGGCGAAGCGTCCGCGGGGTCGTCGAAATACATGAGTTTAATGATGCGCAGGTAGTAGAACGCGCCGACCACCGCGAGAAGCACCGCCACCACCGCCACCCACACCAGGCCGGCGCCGACTAACGCTTGAATCACCGAGAGTTTGGCGAAGAAGCCGGCGGTCGGCGGGATGCCGGCCATCGACAGCATTAGAATCAGAATCAGGAAGGCGGTGCGCGGGCTGCGCCGGCTCAGGCCCTGCAAGTCGTCGAGGCGGTCGCATTCGGCGTCGCCGCGGGCCAGGCACAGCACCGCGCCGAACGCGCCCAAACTCATCACCGCATAGACCAGGACATAAAACAGCGATGCGCTGTATCCCTGCGCGCTGCCGGCGGCGATGCCGAACAGGAAAAACCCCATGTGCGAGACGGCCGAATAAGCCAGCATCCTCTTTAGGTTATGCTGGGCGATGGCGATGATGTTGCCGGCCGCCACCGACAACACCGCGAGGATGACCAGCATCGACTGCCAGATGCCGGCCAGGTCGCCCAGGCCGCCGGCCAGCAGCCGCAACACGATGGCGAACG
The DNA here is from genome assembly GCA_028817015.1 of Gammaproteobacteria bacterium. GTDB lineage: Bacteria > Pseudomonadota > Gammaproteobacteria > Arenicellales > Poriferihabitantaceae > JAHRAW01. The sequence goes on along the minus strand of JAPPQJ010000218.1, from coordinate 11,801 downwards.
CGGCGACCTTGGGCGCGGCCGAGAGGAACGCGGTGGTCGAGGTCGGCGCGCCGTGATAGACGTCGGGAACCCACATGTGAAACGGCACCGCGCCGAGTTTGAAGGCCAACGCCACGACCACGAACACCACCGCCAGGGCCAGCGCGGCGTCGTCGGGGTCGGCGGCTTCAGCAAACAGGGCGGCGCGGATGACCGGCAACTCCAGCGAGCCGGTCAGGCCATACAACAGCGACATGCCATACAGCAGGATGCTGGAGGCCAGCGCGCCGAGCACGAAGTATTTCATCGCCGCCTCTGAGGCCAGTCGGCTGTCGCGGTGGCAGGCGACCATCGCATACAGGCACAGCGACATCAGTTCCAGGCCGAGATACAGGGTCAGCAGGTGGCTGGCCGAGGCCACCACCATCATGCCGGCGACCGAGAACAGGCCCAGCACATAATACTCGCAGGTCAGCAGGCCGCGGTCGCGGTTGTAACGGCGGCCGTATAAAAAGGCGGCGGCGCACAGCAGGCACATGCTGATCTTCAGCAACCCGGCCAGCGCATCGCCGATGAACAAGTTGTTGAAGGCGGCCACCGCCCCGCCGCCGGCGGGAAAATTCAACCCGGCCAGCAGCGCGGTCACCAGCAGCGCGGCGATGGCCAGGGGGCAGGCCAGCGCGGCGCGGTGGTTCGGCTTGCCCGGTTTGCCGGTTACGCCAAGCAGCAAAATCGCGCAGGCCGCCAGGGCGATGAAAATTTCCGGCAGCGCGGCGGTCACTCTCAAAGAGGCAAGGTTCATGGCAGTTTCGAGGCGGCGGTGTGCTCCAGCAGGTTGTCGATAGTGGCGTGCATGACCTCAAGGAGCGGGTTCGGCCAGACCCCCACCCACAGCACCAGTGCGGCGAGCACGCCCAAAAACAGCATTTCGCGACCGTTCACATCGGGCAGCGCGGCGACCCGCTCGGAGATGACCGCGCCGTAGATCACCCGCTTGACCATCCACAGCGTATAGGCGGCGCCGAAAATCAGAGTCAGCGCGGCCGCCACGGCGAACCAGGCGTTGACCTGGAAGGCGCCGAGAATGACCAGGAATTCGCCGACGAAACCCGAGGTGCCCGGCAGCCCGGCATTGGCCAGCGCGAACAGCACCATGAAGGCGGCGAACACCGGCATCGGCGCGGCCAGGCCGCCGTAGTCGGCGATCATGCGCGAGTGCAGGCGGTCATACAGCACGCCGACGCACAGGAACAGCGCGCCGGAGATGAAGCCGTGCGAGATCATCTGCACCATCGCCCCTTCGACGCCCCGGGGGTTGAAAATGAACAGGCCGAGGGTCACGAAACCCATGTGGGAAATGGATGAGTAGGCGATCAACTTCTTCATGTCGCGCTGCGCCAGCGCCACTAAGGCGATATACACCACCGCGATTAGCGACAGCGTGATCATCAGCCAGGCCAGTTGGTGGCTGGCGTCCGGCGTGACCGGCAGGCTGAAGCGCAGGAACCCGTAGCCGCCCATCTTCAGCATCACCGCGGCTAAAATCACCGAGCCGCCGGTGGGGGCCTCGACATGCGCGTCCGGCAGCCAGGTGTGCACCGGGAACATCGGCACCTTGACCGCAAAGGCGGCGAAGAAGGCCAGAAAGATGAGAACCTGGGGGGCCAGCGCCAGCGGCAGGCGGTGGTAGTCGAGGATGCTGAAACTGCCGCCGCTGGCGTGATACAGATACAGCAACGCGACCAGCATCAGCAACGAGCCGAGCAGCGTATACAGGAAGAACTTAATGGTCGCGTAGATGCGGTTCGGCCCGCCCCAGATGCCGATGATCAGGAACATGGGAATCAGCATCGCCTCCCAGAACAGGTAGAACAGCACCGCGTCCAGGGATGCGAACACGCCGATCATCAGGCCCTCCATGATCAGGAACGCGGCCATATACTGCGCCACGCGCTTAGGTGTGGCGGTCCAGCCGGCGATGACCACGACCACGGTCAGCAGCGTGGTCAGCAGGATGAGCGGCATGGAGATGCCGTCAACGCCGAGCGCGTAATGGATGTTGAAGGCGTCGATCCATCTCGCCCGTTCGCCGAACTGCATGGCTGCGGTGGTGGTGTCGAAGCGGGTATAAAGCGGCACGCTGAGCAGGAACACCGCGCTCGAGAACCCCAGGGCCAGCTTTCTCGCCAGCGCCGCGCGCCGTTGGTCTCCGGCGCCCAGAATCAGTATGCCGGCCACGATAGGCAGCCAGATCAGCAGGCTAAGCAGGTGATTTTCCATGGGCGTTCGGTTCCACCGCCGCCTTACAGCCACACGAAGAGGGTGATCAGGCAGAACAGGCCGATGATCATGGCGAAGGCGTAGTGATGGGTGAAGCCGGTTTGCGCCTTGCGCATGACGCCGGCGCACCGCCGCACCACGCGCGCCGAGTTGTTGACTACGGCGTCGTCGATCAGGCCGGCGTCTATGCGCCGGGAGAGCAGGTTGCCGAGGCGCAGCGAGCCCCGGGCGAACACCGCCTGGTAGAGGTCGTCGAAACCGTATTTGTTTTGCACGATTCGGTACAACGGGCCGCAGGCGGCGGCGATTTTTCCCGGCAACTCGGGTTTTTTGCGGTAACCATACCAGGCGCAGATGATGCCGGCCACGGCCAGCCAGAACGGGGCGGTCGATACGCCGTGCACCAGCGCCGCGAGAATCAGCGCGAAACCCTGTTTGCCGTCATAGCCGGCGGCTAATTTGGCGACCGCGTCGTGCTGCGGGTCGATGTGGATGGCGCCGCCGAGCAACTCGCCGCTTAGCACCGGCTCGAACAGCAAGAATCCGGCGATGATCGACGGCACCGCCAGGGCTAACAGCGGCCCGGTTACCACCCACGGGGATTCGCGCAGGTGGCGGCGGATGTGCGGGTCGGAGCGGTTTTTGCCGTGGAAGGTGATGAACAGCAGCCGGAACGAATAAAACGCGGTGACGAACACGCCGAGGAGCACCGCCGTGTAGGCGTAGCCGGCGCCCCACACCTGGCTGTGGCGGGCCGATTCGATGATCGCGTCTTTGGAGAAGAACCCCGCGAACGGCGGGATGCCGGCCAATGCCAGCGAGCCGACGGCGGCGGTGATGTAGGTGACCGGCATGATGGTGCGCAGCCCGCCCATCTTGCGCATGTCCTGCTCGTGGTGCATGGCGATAATCACCGAGCCGGCGGCTAAAAACAGCAGCGCCTTGAAGAAGGCGTGGGTGCCGAGGTGGAAGATCGCGATTTGATACGCGGACGCGCCCAGGGCCACGGTCATGTAGCCCAACTGCGACAGCGTGGAATACGCCACCACGCGCTTGATGTCGTTTTGCACCAGGCCCACCAACGCCATCAGAATCGCGGTGGTCGCGCCGGTCACCAGCACCACCGACAGCGCCGTCTCGGACAACTCAAACAGCGGCGACATGCGCGCCACCATGAAGATGCCGGCGGTGACCATGGTGGCGGCGTGAATCAGCGCCGAAATCGGGGTCGGGCCTTCCATGGAATCCGGCAGCCACACATGCAGCGGTATCTGCGCCGACTTGCCCATGGCGCCGACGAACAGCAGCAGGCAAATGATGGTCATCCACTGCCATTCGCCGAACGGGCCGGCGACGCTCTGCTGCGCGACCCGGTCGGCGCCGGCGAACACCGCGCCGTAGTCCAGTGAGCCGAACAGATACAGCACCGCGGCGATGCCGAGCAGGAAGCCGAAATCGCCGACGCGGTTGACCAGAAAGGCCTTCAAGTTGGCGAAGATGGCGCTGTCTCGCTCATACCAGAAACCGATGAGCAGGTACGACACCAGGCCGACCGCCTCCCAGCCGAAGAACAATTGCAGGAAATTGTTGGCCATCACCAGCATCAGCATGGCGAAGGTGAACAGCGCGATGTAGCAGAAGAAACGCTGGTAGCCGGGGTCATCGGCCATGTAGCCGATGGTGTAGATGTGCACCATCAGCGAGACGAAAGTGACCACGACCATCATCGCCGCGCTCAACCCGTCTATCATGAAGCCGATGCGCAGCGGCACGCCGCCGCTCACCGCCCAGGTGTAAATGGCGCCGTTGAACAGGTTGCCGGCGCGCACATCGGCATACACCACCACCGACAGCGCGAAGGCGACGGCCACGCCGGCGATGGCCACCGAATGCGCGGCGCGGCGGCCGATGATTTTGCCGAACAGCCCGGTAATCAGCGCCGCGGCCAGACAGGACAGGGGGATGGCGGTGTAGATGCCGGTCATCCTTTGAGCGAATCCAGTTCTTCGACGTTGATGGTGCGGCGGGAGCGGAACAGCACGATGAGGATGGCCAGGCCGATGGCGGACTCGGCGGCCGCCACGGTGAGAATGAAAAACACGAACACCTGGCCGGCGACATCCTGGAGAAAATGCGAGAAAGCCACGAAGTTGATGTTGACCGCCAGCAGCAGCAACTCAATGGACATGAGCAGAATCACCACGTTCTTGCGGTTGAGGAAAATCCCCACCACACTTAAAGCGAACAGCGCCGCGCCTAACGCCAAATAATGCGACAGCGGGATCATGACGGTTGATCCTCCCGGTCGGCCGGTTGGCCGGTCGGCCGGTTGGCCGGTTTCATCTTGACGATGCGCAGGCGCTGGTCGCGCCGCGTGCGCACCTGACCGGCCGGGTCGATGCGCTTGCCGCCGGGCCGCTCGCGCATGGTCAGTGCGATGGCGGCGACAATCGCCACCAGCAGAATAAACGCGGCGATTTCAAACGGATAGACATAGGTGGTATACAGTTGCTCGCCAAGTTCGCGGGTGTTGCTGTAGCCGGCGGCTTGCGCGGGCGGGTTGGCGAAGCGCTGCGGCGAAAACGACCCGGCCAGCGCCAGCGCGATTTCAACCACCAGCAGCACCGCGATGACGCTGCCGACCGGCAGGTATCTGGCAAACCCGGCGCGCAGTTCGGCGAGGTCGATGTCCAGCATCATGACCACAAACAAAAACAACACCATGACCGCGCCGACATACACCAGCACCAGCACGATGGCGAGGAATTCCGCCTGCAGCGTAATCCACACACAAGCCGCGCTGAAAAACGCCAGCACTAAAAACAACGCCGCCTTGACCGGGTTGCGCACCGTCACCACCATCGCGGCGGCGAAAATCAGCGTCGCGCTGAAGAAGTAGAAGGCGAATTGGAGGAAGGTCATCTGTCGAGTGCCAATGAGCCGGTTTCGGTCAAATCCAAGCGTCCTTCTTGCGTTGCCAATGTGATTCGATTTCACTAAACCGGTTTATTCTACTTTCAATTTTCAAAATCTGTTTAGGGTAGAATTCCAGCATGGCGCCGCACAGGGAAAGCATCCAACTTTTTCTGGACTGGCCGGGACTGCGGCGGATGATATTGGAATTGGCAATTTGTATCTGCCCCCAACCGAGCGCCCCGATTGTAAGGCAACTCCAATCCAGAAACTCTATCGGACAGAAAACAACCTTGGCCACCTGCACGCGGGTGTCGACAACTTTATAGTTAATGAGAAGGATTGAGAAAATATTCATGTCATCTTCATAAAAACGGGCCAGCCGCTCGACCGACACAAGCGCAGGCATGTTGAATTTTGTGTCCTGCCGGTGCGTTTTCACATCGACTATGCAGTAAAACCCTTCTTTGTCCTTGAATGCCAAATCCGCCATTGCCCGCCGCGCGAATGAAGACGAATACTCCGTGCACCAGGCGCCGATTGCAGCCTCAAACTTTTTTTCCACCAGTAATTGAATTGCGTCACCGGCAGCGCGCGGGCTGGAAGCGGTCAGCGAGGAAAGGAAATCGGGAGAGGCGTTGATGGCGCTTTTTATCTTTTGCGCCACCTTCCCGCAGGCGTCACCGTAAAAAAAAGACGATTTCACAGCAATGTTTCCTGTGCCGGCATTTGGTCACCGTCTTTGGGTTGATTGCCGAAGGTGTTCCTTTCCCAGAACACATGTCCCGCATACCCTTGAATGGGGTCGCCCGAAGCGGCCTGGAGCAGCCGTTTTTGGCCCCAGCAGCAGTATTCCCTGTTCAGTTCCACGCACACGAAACGGCGGCGCAGTTTTTTGGCCGTTACCGCGGTGGTGCCGCTTCCCATAAACGGGTCAAAAATCATGTCGCCCGGCCTGCTGCTGGCGAGGATTAGTTTGGCCAGCAGTTTTTCAGGTTTTTGCGTCGGGTGATCGGTGTTTTCCGGCATTGACCAGAATGGAATCGATATGTCGGTCCACACGTTGGACGGATGCGTAAGGCGGTAATTGCCGCCCGCCTCTTCGCGCCAGTCCTTGGGGCGCCCGTTTTGACGATAGGGCGCCATGACTTTTCTTTTCAGTTTAACCGCATCCACATTAAAGAAATACTCCCCGCCCGTTACGCAAAACCAAATGTCCTCAATGTTGTTTTTCCAGTTGAACTTTGCACCGCGCCCCTTCTCGCGCTCCCAGGTGATTCGGTTTTTAACCTGAAAATATTTTTCCAGTATGGGGGCGACGATAATGGATGTCCTCCAGTCCGCGCACACATACACGGACGCCGCCGGCTTCAGGGTGTGCCGTATTGAGCGGATGACTTTTTCAAACCACGCGGCGTATTTGTTTTTTTCCGTCTCCGGAAAAGTCTTGCCGTGATAGTTTTTGGTTAAATTATACGGCGGGTCAAGAATCAGCAAATCAACGAACCCGGAAGGCAGGCGGGGCGCCGCGTCAAAAATATTCTGATTGATGATTTTGTCTTTTATTTTTTTGACCGGAGCGGGCGAAGTGAGCACAAGGAGACGGGCACCGAGTTTGGCGGATTCCTGTTCGCTGCAGCGCAAAGTGCGGTTGCGCGGCGACCGGGTTCTTTCGGCGACCGGGCGGGTTTTCTTCATTTTGCTGTCCGGCCGCCGTTGCTCCACAGCCACACCTTTTTGATGCGCCGATGCCGGTCGGCGGCCGTTTCAAACGCTTTGGCGATGCCCCGGTTCATGCCGCCCTCAATCACGATGCACGGTCCGTCGCACCAGTCGCGGATATAAACCTTGCAGGTGTTCGGCTCATACCGGTCGGCCTGCGCGGCGCCGCCTGACACGCGGGCGGCGGCGATTAAAAACGGTCTCCTCGTTTGCGGTTTTCTCATTTCCGTTTTTTATTTTCGTCATTTCCGCCGGAGCGCTTACCGGTACGGCGCATCCGCTTTGCGCGCGGCGGCGATTTCGGCTTCGTATTGGTCGCCGATTTCCAGCAGGCGCTGTTTGCCGATCCACCTCTCGCGGTCTTCCTCCATGTGGAACTCGTGGATGTCGGTCAAGACGATGGAGTCCACCGGGCAGGCTTCTTCGCAAAAGCCGCAGTAGATGCACTTGAACAGGTCGATGTCATAGCGGGTGGTGCGGCGCGTGCCGTCGGCGCGCTCTTCGGAGTCGATGGTGATGGCCAGCGCCGGGCACACCGCTTCGCACAGTTTGCAGGCGATGCATCTTTCCTCGCCGTTGGGGTAGCGCCGCAGCGCATGCAGGCCGCGAAAGCGCGGCGATTTCGGCGTCTTTTCCTGCGGGTACATGATGGTCATCTTGCGGCTGAACAGCCGCCGCCCGGTAACCCACATGCCTTTGCGCAACTCCTTGAGCGTGAAGGTTTTATACCATTGTTTGATGTCGATGCCCATGTCGGTCTCCAGTCTCCGGTCCAACAGCGGCCGTTGGGCCTTATGAAAAGAAGGCGCCGAACGGCGTATACAATTTCCCCAGGCCGACCACCACGATCCACACCAGCGTGACCGGGATCAGCACCTTCCAGCCCAGGCGCATGATCTGGTCGTAGCGGTATCGGGGAAAGGTGGCGCGAAACCACAGAAACAAAAAGGCCACCAGCGAGGTTTTGACGCCGAACCAGATGAGCGGCGGAACCAGGGTGAACGGCGCGATTTCAAGCGGCGGCAGCCAGCCGCCCAGGAACATGATCACCGTGAGCGCGGCGATGAGAATCATATTGGCGTATTCGGCGAGGAAGAACACCGCGAAGGCCATGCCGGAGTATTCGACATGGAAGCCGGCGACGATTTCCGACTCGCCTTCGGCGACATCGAACGGCGCGCGGTTGGTTTCGGCCACGCCGGAGATGAAATAAACCAGGAACAGCGGCAAAAGCGGCAGCCAATACCAGTGCAGCAGGCTGCCGGACTGCCCCAGCACGATGTCGCGCAGGTTAAGGCTGCCGGCCACCATCAAAACGCCCACCAGCGCGAACCCCATGGCGATTTCATAGGCCACGATCTGCGCCGCCGAGCGCATCGCGCCGAGGAAGGCGTATTTGGAGTTGGACGCCCAGCCGGCCACGATGACGCCATAGACGCCCATCGAGGTCAGCGCCAGGATATACAGCAAACTGGCGTCTATGTCGGCCAGCACCAGGTGGTCGCTGAACGGGATCACGGCCCACGCGGCCAGCGCCGGGGCCAGCGACAACACCGGCGCCATCAGGAACAGCGCCTTGTTGGAGCGGCGCGGGATGACGATTTCCTTCATCATCAGTTTAAGCGCATCGGCAATCGGCTGCAGCCAGCCGCGCGGCCCGACCCGGTTCGGCCCGACCCGCACCTGCATGTAGCCGATCAACTTGCGCTCGGCGAAGGTGAAATACGCCACGCAGCCCATCAGCGGCGCCAGGATGGCGGTGATCTTGGCCATGATCCACAACGTCTCCTGAAGTGCCTGGGGCAGCCACCCGGTCAAGTGAAAGAACAATTCCCTCATGACGCTTTCTCCACGCTCACCCGCCCGTGCCCGCCGAGCGGCGCGGTTTGCGCGTGGCCGGCCGGCACATAAACGCAGCCGGGCGGCACCCTCGGGTCGGCGCGCAGCGGCAGGCGGGCGCTGCCGGCGCCGTTCTTAACCAGCACCGGGTCGCCGTCGGCCAGGCCGAGGCGCGCCACCGAGTCGTGGTTGACATGCGCCGCCGGCGGCGGGTTGTCGGCGGTCCGCTGCAGTGCCGGCGCGTTGCGCACAGTGGAATCGCCGCGGTATATCGGCAGGTCGAGCAGGCGGCACAGGTCGGCGCCGCTGTCCGCATCCCGTTGGTCGGGGCGCGCCGGAATAGTGCCCGTGCCGAGGCGCGCTGTCGGCGGCCCCTCGAAGTGCGGAATATCGGCGTTCACCTGGTCGAGCGACACATAATCGAACCCCGGCAGGTCGAGGAAATTGCCTAACACGCGCAGGATTTTCCACGCCGGGCGCGCCTCAAAGAGCGGCCGAGCCGCGGCCTCGGCGCGTTGCACCCGCCCTTCGCAGTTGAGGAAAATGCCGGCCGATTCGGTAAACGCCGCCATCGGCAACAGCACATCGGCGCACTCGGCCGCCGCGCCGTTGCGGTAGGCGGTGATGTGGGCGACGAACTCGGCGCGGTTCAGCGCCTCCAGGGCGGCGCGCCCGTCGATGCCGTCGAGCACCGGGTCGTTATCCAGCAGCAGATAGGCGCGGCGCGGCTCGGCGAGCATCCCCGCCACATGGCGTCCGGGGCGCCCGGCCGCCGCCTGTCCGCCGGGCCCGCGATGCGGCACGCAGCCGGCCCACCACGCCGCCGCGCTGTTGCCCGGCGGCAGAATCGCCAGGCGGCTGCCGGCCGCCTCGCACACCCACTGCGCGATGGCTTTAATCGCGCTGGCCTGCGGGTGCTGCTGGGCTAATACGCCGAGGATGACCACGCCGTCGCCGCCGGCTTTAATCAGATGCGCCGCCAGGCGGTGCGCGGCGTCATACTCGGCGCCGGGTTGCGAAGCGGGCGCCAGGTCGGCCCATTGCTTAATCTCGCCGGGCATCGCCGCGCCCCCGGCTTTGGCCACCTGCACGGCCAGTGCGGCCACCGCGGCGGCCAGGCCGGCGGCGCCGGGCGCCAGCGTTTCGGCGTCGAAATTCTGGGCGTAGTCGAGCGGGTTGATGATGCCGATGCGCGCACCGTGGCGGGCCGCCGCGCGCAGCCGAAGCGCCAGCAGCGGCTGCTCCTTGCGGATGTTCGAGCCGACCAACAACGCGGCCGGCACACCGCTGAACCGCTCGATGGGCAACTCCGAGGCCGGGAAAACCGGCGCCGCCGCATCGTCGCGAAAATCGCTTTGCTGCAGGCGGTGGTCGATGTGGTTGGCGCCCAAAGCGCGGACCAATTTTTGCAGGAGGAAATACTCTTCCAGGGTGGAGGTGTAGCCGGCTAACGCGCCGAAGCCGTCGGCGCCGGCCGCGGCGATGGCCGCCTTAATGCCGTCGGCGGTGCGCTGCAGCGCCGTCTCCCAGTCGGTTTCCTTCCACTGGCCGTTGTCCTTGACCATCGGCGCGCTCAGCCGCGAGTCGCTGTTGACCGCCTCGTAACTGTAACGGTCGCGGTCGGCTAACCAGCATTCGTTGACCTGCGGGTTGTCGCGCGGCACCACGCGCTCGACGCGCCCGCGCAGGGTCTGGATGTTGAGGTTGGCGCCGACGCAGTCGTGCGGGCTGATGCCGCGGTGGCTTTCCAACTCCCAGGCGCGCGCGGCGAAGCGGCAGGGCTTGGAGGTCAGCGCGCCGACCGGGCACAGGTCGATGATGTTGCCGGACACCTCCGAATCCACCGAGCGGTTCAGGAAGGTGGCGATGTGCGCCGCCTCGCCGCGCCCGGGGAAGCCCAGTTCCATGACCCCGGCGATTTCCTCGCCGAATCGCACGCATCTGGTGCAGTGGATGCATCTGGTCATTTCGGTCGCCACCAGCGGCCCGATGTCGTAACTGGCCACCGAGCGCTTAACTTCGCGGTAGCGCGAGTCGTCGTTGCCGTAGCCCATCGCCTGGTCCTGCAGCGGGCATTCGCCGCCCTGGTCGCACACCGGGCAGTCCAGCGGGTGGTTGATGAGGAGGAATTCCAGCGTGCCCTGCTGCGCCTCGCGCGCCAATTTGGAGCGGGTGAACACCACCATGTTGTCGGTCACCGGCGTGGCGCAGGCCGGCAGCGGCTTGGGCGCCAGGCGCAGTTGGTCGCGCTTGCAAGGTTGGGGTTTCGGTTGCGCCCCGGTCAGCGGCGGCAACGGCTCAGGCGCGTGCCCCACTTCAACTAAGCACATGCGGCAGTTGGCGGCCACCGACAGTTTCTCGTGATAGCAGAATCTCGGAATGTAGATGCCGGCGCGGTCGGTGGCGGCGATCAGCATTTCGCCGACTTCGGCCTCGATGCGCCGGCCGTCCACTTCCAGCGTGGCCATCAGGCGGCGCGCGCGGTGGCGACGGTGTCGGCCGCGGCCTCGATCTTCGCTTGAAACTCGTGGCGGAAATGGCGCAGAAAACTCTGCACCGGCCACGCCGCGGCGTCGCCTAACGCGCAAATCGTGCGCCCCTCGATGCGGCCCGCGACATCCAGCAGGGTGTCGAGGTCGGCGCGGCCGCCGCGCCCGGCGTTGATGCGGCGCAGGATGCGGTGCAGCCAGCCGGTGCCCTCGCGGCACGGTGTGCACTGGCCGCAGGATTCCTCGAAGTAGAACAGCGAGATGCGCTCCAACACCGCCGGCATGTCGGTGGTCTCGTCCATGACGATGACCGAGCCGGCGCCGAGCGCGGAGCCGTGCTGTTGCAGCGAGTCGTAGTCCATGTTGGCGCGCATGATGATCTCCGCCGGCAGCACCGGCACCGATGAGCCGCCCGGAATCACCGCCTTGAGTCGCCGGCCCTTCCACACCCCGCCGGCCATTTTCAGCAACTCGGCGAACGGCGTGCCGAGTTCAATCTCGTAGTTGCCGGGGCGCTCGACATGGCCGGTGACCGAGAAAATCTTCACCCCGCCGGCGTTGTCGACGCCCAAGTCGCGG
>JAPPQJ010000134.1:5375-6354 GCA_028817015.1 Gammaproteobacteria bacterium | reverse complement strand
CGCGGTGTTGGGCCTGACCCGCAGCATCGCCGTGGAACACGGCCGCGACCGCATAAGATGCAACGCCATCTGCCCCGGCTGGATCGACACCGACATGCTGGCGCAGACCTTCTCCCAGGCCGTCGACGCCGACGCCGCGCGCGCCGCGATTGCCCGCATGCATCCGGCCGGCCGGCTCGGGCAACCCCGCGACATCGCTGCCATGGCGCTGTGGTTGGCGTCCGATGAGTCGGCGTTCGCCAGCGGCCAAACCTTTACCATCGACGGCGGCCTGACCGCCGGCTCCCTTGCCGACCCCAATCGATTCTGAAAACCCTCGACACCGCCGACCGCCATGCCCGCGCCAACCCGCAAGCAAGACCTGCCCGACCGTTTCCATGACGACCCGGAGCAATCCTGGGCCCTGCCGTCGTGGTATTACTATGATGCCGACATCGCCGCGCGCGAGCAGGAGGCGATCTTCGCCGACTCGTGGCAGTACGCCGGCCACGCCGAGCAAGTCGCGGCGCCGGGCCAATACCTCACCCGCGACATCGCCGGCGAGAGCATCCTCATCATCCGCGGCCGCGACTCGGCCTTGCGCGCGTTCTACAATGTTTGCTCGCACCGCGCCCACCAACTGCTGCAAGGCGCGGGCGAATTGGAACAAGGCGCCATCGTCTGCCCGTATCACGCATGGACTTACGCGCCGGAAGGCCAACTCCTGGCCGCGCGCAACAGCGAGAATGTCGCCGGTTTCGACCGCGCCTCGTTGTGCCTGAAACCGGCGCAAGTGGAGGTGTTCGTCAACCTGGTTTTCGTCAACCTGAACCCCGACGCGCCGCCGCTGCACGGCCAACTCGGCGGCGTCGAGGATGAGTTGCGCAGTTTCGCGCCGGAGTTGGACTTCCTCACCCTGACCGATTCGCGCCGCTATGAAATCAAGGCGAACTGGAAGAACATCATGGAAAACTACGCCGAGTGCTACCACTGCCCGAAC
>JAPPQJ010000134.1:0-5365 GCA_028817015.1 Gammaproteobacteria bacterium | reverse complement strand
AGGCGTGGTCGACATGAATTCGTACCGCATCAAAACCCACGCCGCGCACCACGCCCACACCAGCCGCAGCAAACCGCCGGAGGCGGGCAACTACAAAATCGACGCCGACGCCACCGAGCGCGGCGCCGAGTTCGGCTCGTGGTTCATCTGGCCGAACCTCGCCATCGAGGTCTATCCCGGCGGCAACCTCAACATCTTCCACTGCCTGCCGAGCGGCCCGCAGTCATCCACGCAGACCGTCGAGTGGTATTTTCCGGAGCGTGAACCGACGCCGGAACAGGCCGAAATTATCGACTACCTGCACCGCACCGTGCGCCTCGAGGATGTCGCGCTGTGCGAAAGCGTGCAACGCGGCCTCGCCAGCCGCGCCTACCACCAGGGCCGCCTCATTGTCGACCCCGCCCGCACCGACGCCAGCGAGCATTCGGTGCACCATTTTCAGTCGATGGTGCGCAAGGCGCTGGGCGTTCGTTCATAACCGCCGGCCAGGCGCGCCGCGGTTTTCCGTGTTGCGCTTCACGGTTGATCCGCCGGCCTGGACCAAATAAAAAAATTTTTTCTTTTGATCTTCACGCCGCACCGCGTGTAGAATGGCGCGGTTGCATTGCAACAAGTCTCAACGGGGCGCAAATGCTGAGAGGCGCCGGGGCGTTAGACCGGCCAACCCGTCGAACCTGATCCAGATCATGCTGGCGGAGGGATTGAGACCACCTCAAACCCGGGAGTCGCTCCGGGCTGATGGCTCACTTCTCCGCACCGCTTTTCATTTTTCCGCGCCAAGCGGGGGAGGATTTAGCCGTGCGTAAACTGTTTTCTTTTCTGCGATTTTCTTTGTGGTTGTCGCTGGGGGCGGCCGTCCCTTTGCACGCCGCCGCCGACCAGCGGCCCGTGCTCAACGTCTATACCTACGATTCGTTTGAATCGGAATGGGGCCCCGGCCCTATAGTCAAGGCGGCGTTTGAAGCGCAATGCGACTGCGAGTTGAACTATGTGGCGGCCGACAGCTCCACCGGCATTCTCAGCCGGGTGCAGTTGGAGGGCGCCGGGTCGCGCGCCGACATCGTGCTTGGCCTCGATAATAATCACCTTGTCGAGGCCAAAAGAACCGGACTGCTGGCCCCCCACAACGTGCCCCTTTCCCGGCTGCAGGTGCCGTTTGAATGGGACGACTCGGTGTTCCTGCCGTTCGACTACGGGTATTTCTCCTTCATCTACAACCGCGACCGACTGGCCGACCCGCCGGCCAGTTTTCAGGAACTGGTGGATGCCGACCATTCGCTGAAAATCCTCATCCAGGACCCGCGAAGTTCCACACCGGGCCTCGGGCTGGTGCTGTGGGTCAAGGCGCTATACGGCGACCGCGCCTTCGATGTGTGGCGCAAATTGTCCGGCAAAATCGTGACCGTTACCCGCGGCTGGTCGGAGGCATACGGGCTGTTTCTCGACGGTGAGGCCGACATGGTGTTAAGTTACACCACCTCGCCGGCCTATCACATCAGCGTGGACGGCGAGCACAAATACCGGGCCGCCGCCTTTAGCGAGGGCCACGGCATGCAAATCGAAGTGGCCGCGCGACTGGCAAACGCCCCCAACCCGGAACTGGCCCAGCGCTTCATGAACTTCATCATTAGCGAAGGCTTTCAGTCGGCCATCCCGGTCAGCCAGTGGATGTATCCGGTGGTCAACCTCGCCGACGGGTTACCGCCGGCCTACGACGGCCTGGTGCAGCCGGCGGCGCGCCTGACCCTCGACCCGCGCCGCATCGCCGAGCACAAGGCGCAGTGGGTGGACGAGTTCAGCCGCGCGCTTAGCCGTTAGCGCCGGGCCGGCGGCAGCGGCGGCGCGGGGCGGGCGGCGCGGTGTTCGGGCTGGCCACGGCGCTGGCGGTGTCGCTGGTGGTGCTGTGCGCGCTCGGCGCCCTGGTGGCCGAGGCCGGGCGGGTTGAAGTGCTGGCCGAACTGGCCAAACCGCTGACCCGCTCCATCATTCGTTTCACCTTGTGGCAGGCGGCGCTGTCGGCGCTCATCAGCGTGGCCTTGGGGGTGCCGCTGGCGCGGGCGCTGGCGCGGCGCGGCGGTCTCCTCGGGCGCCGCGCGCTGATTCGTCTAAGCAGCATTTCCCTGGTCATTCCGTCCATGGTCGCGGTGCTCGGCATGGTCGCGGTGCACGGCCGCAGCGGCTGGGTCAACCACCTGCTGAGCGCGCTTGGCCTGGGGCGCGCCGACTATCTGTATGGTCTGACCGGCATCCTGCTCGCCCACACCTTCTTTAACCTGCCGCTGGCGACGCGCATTTTCCTCAACCAATTGCTGACCCTGCCCCAGCACACCTGGAACCTGGCGGCGTTATACGGCATGCGGCCGCGCCACATTTTCCGGCACATCGAGTGGCCGCTGCTGCGCGGTTTGATCCCGGGCGCCGCCGGCATGATCTTTTTGCTGTGTTTCACCTCCTTCGCCATCGTGCTGACCCTCGGCGGCGGGCCGCAATCGACCACGCTGGAGGTGGCCATCTACCAAGCGGTGCGTTTCGACTTCGACCTGTCCCGGGCGGTGGCGTTGTCGCTGATTCAGGTCGCGCTGTGCGGGTTGCTGGCGGCGGGGTTTTTTGCGTTCGGCGCGCCGTTTCCGCTGCGCCCCGGCGACTATCCGGGCATCGACCGGCCCGACGCCGGCGCGCGCTGGCCGCGAATCATCGACGCCACGGTCATCGCCACCGCGTCGATGTTTCTACTCTCGCCGCTGGTGGCGGCGCTGGTCAAGGCGCTGGCCCCGGGCGGCTGGTCGATTGTGGCTGACGGCGAGTTCTGGTCGGCGTTGCGCTGGACCCTGTTGATCGCGCCGAGCGCGGGGCTGCTGTCCTGCCTGTGCGCGTTGTCGCTGGCCAACCTGACCGTTACCCTGCGCCGCTCCGGGCGGGTGGCCGGGTGGGCGGTGGTTCCGGAACTGGTCGGCCTGCTGACCCTGCTGGCGCCGCCCATCACCCTGGGCGCCGGGCTGTTCCTGTTGTTTCGCCGCTTCACCGACGCGCTGTCGTTGGGGCCGGCGATGGTCATTGTGTTGAATGCGCTGCTGGCGTTAGCCTTCGCGGTTCGCATCCTGACCCCGGCGCTGCAGGCGCAGCGGAGCCGCTACGACCGGTTGTGCGCGGGGCTGGGGATTAGCGGCTGGAACCGGTGGCACCGGGTGCTGTGGCCGGCCCTGCGCCATCCCATCGCCTATGCGCTGGCCATCGCCACCACGTTGTCGGCCGGCGACATGGGAGTCATCGCGCTGTTCGGCACCGACGACCTCAGCACTTTGCCGTTGCTGATGTATCGCCTGCTGGGCGCCTACCGGGTCGAGCAGGCGGCGGTGGTGGCGGCGTTATTGTGCGCGCTGTGCGCGGGGTTTTTCTGGGCCATCGAGCGGCTGGGCGCCGCCGGGCAAACAAGCGGCCCATATGCTTGAAGTGGAAAAGGTTCGCTTCGCCTATCCCGGCACCGGCGCCGTGATTGGCGCCGATTTCAGCATCCAAACCGGGCGCTCGGTGGCGCTGATGGGGGCCAGCGGCGCGGGCAAATCCACCCTCATCCACCTCATCGCCGGTTTCTTGCATCCCGAGCGCGGCGACATCCGTTTCGAGCGCCGCAGTTTGCTTAAGACTCAACCGGCGCAGCGCCCGTTGACCTGCCTGCTGCAGGCCGACAACCTGTTTGCTCATCTGAGCGTGTGGCAGAACGTGGCCATCGGCCTGCATCCCGGTCTGCGCGTCTCCGAGGCGCAGCGCCGGGCCGTCGATGAAGCGCTGGAATGGGTGTCGCTGACGGGATTCGGCGGGCGCAAACCGCCCAGTCTGTCCGGCGGCCAGCAACAGCGCGTGGCGTTAGCCCGGTGTCTGGCGCGCAACCGCCCGCTGTTGCTGTTGGACGAGCCGTTCAGCGGCCTCGACGACGCCTTGCGCGCGGAAATGCTGGCGCTGCTTCTAAAGTTGCAGGCCGAGCGCGCGCTTAGCGTGCTGCTGACCACCCACCGGCGGCGCGACGCCGAGGCGCTGGGCGCCGAGGTGATTGCCGTTGACGGCGGGCGCGCCGCTCACTCGGAGTCGTTCACAAACCCCACCAGCGCCCCGGCATAACCGGCCGCCTCGCTGATGTTGTGGTGGTTGGCCTGCTCCAGCACCCGCACGCTGACCTGGGCGGCGGGGAAGGCGCGCACCAGCGCCTCGCTGCGGCGGCGCGGGATGACCCGGTCGCGGCCGGCGATGATGACCCGCACCGGCGCCGAGATGTCGGCCACCCGGCCGGCGGTGTTGTAGCGGTCCTTCAGCAGCAGCGCCACCGGGAACAGCGGGAACATGCCGCGCGCGACATTGAGCGCGCTGTCGAACGGCGTGATTAAGACCAGTTTGTCCGCCGCGCGCTCGGCCCCGACATGCGCGGCCACCGCGCTGCCGAGGCTGCGGCCGATGAGCGCGATGTTTTCATGCCGCGCGCGGGCGTGGTCATACAACGCCAACGCATCGGCGAACAGCGCGGCCTCGCTCGGCGCGCCGGAACTGCCGCCGTAGCCGCGGTAGTTGGGCAAGTACACCGCGCGGTCGGGAAACGCGGCCGCGAAAGCCGGGACATTCCACGCCACATCCTCGGCGTTGCCGCCGAAATACAACAGCGCCTGCGCGGCGTTGGTCGCGCCGATGCGCCAGATTTTCAAGGACGCGGCGGCATCAGTCGATTGGCCGGATTCGGTGGCCGCGACCGGCAGGCGTTCAACCGCCGCGCCGGGGACCAACTCATCCGGCGTCTCGGTGGTCGGGAAATACATCATGCGCCGCTGGTTGGCGTATAGCCCGAAGCCGAGCGCCGCATACACCGCGGCCCCGACCGCCAGCGCGCCCGCGGCCCACATCACCCGAGCCGCCAACCGGCGTCGTGGCATCGGCGCGCGCGGCGAATGGCCGGCCGGGTCAACTGCGGAGCCGCCGGTTGTCCGGATCAAACGGCGATTCGGCGATGACCGTGGCGGCGTGGCGGCGGCCTAAAATTTCGATTTCCAATTCCGTGCCGACCGTTGCCAAGTCGGCGCGCACCAAGCCGAGCGCCAGCGATTTGTCGACGCGGAAACCGTAGCCGCCGGAGGTGGCGCGGCCGGCCAGTTCGCCGCCGGCATAAATCGCCTCCGAGCCGCGC
The DNA here is from genome assembly GCA_028817015.1 of Gammaproteobacteria bacterium. Lineage (GTDB taxonomy): Bacteria > Pseudomonadota > Gammaproteobacteria > Arenicellales > Poriferihabitantaceae > JAHRAW01. Next base: position 198 of record JAPPQJ010000134.1, on the reverse strand, counting down.
GCATCGGCGTCGGTGGTGTCGCGGACTTGCAGCGTGACGAACGCATTTTGGAAGCCGCGCGCCCGCCAGTCGAGCAGCGCTTTTTTGCCGGGGAAATCGCGCTGCTTGTCGAGTTTAATAAAACGCCCGAGGCCGGATTCCAGCGCCGCGTATTCAATCGACAACTCGCGCGGAATTAAACGGTACGATTTTTCCAAA
>JAPPQJ010000158.1 GCA_028817015.1 Gammaproteobacteria bacterium | reverse complement strand
ACGGATGAGGTTTTTCATGGGATGGCTCCGGGGGTTTGGGTTGGAGACGGAGTTAGGACGGAATTCAGGCGGTTTCGCGCGGCGCGGGTTTCGATTGGCGGTTTCGATGGTTTCGCGGGTTTTGCGACTTGTGCGGCATATTAACATGGGGGGGGGGGGGGGGAGGCAACGCCAAGTTTCGATGGTTTCGCGGATTGTGCGACTTGTGCGACTCACGGCGCGCCGGAATCTAACACAGCGGACGGCGATTTTAACCATGTCTTGCGGCGGGGCGCCCGATCGCCGAAGTGATGGCGGTAACCGGCGGCAAAATAATCGCCGAGGCCGGCCAACGCGGCGATGGATGCGTGGTCGGGGCCGGCGGCGTCGAAGCGTTTGTGCGCGTGACCCCGGTTAAAAATAGTGGCACTGCGGCTCGAGCGTCTCGGCGAAGCCGGGCGCCTTATACATCACGCCCAAGTGCGTGGCATAGGTTTTGTCGGCGCTGAAACAATACGCATCCGGTTGCAGGGCCGGGAGGTCGGGCCACTGATGCGGCGCGTAAGAGACACCGTCGATTAACACGCGGCCGCCATGGCCGCGGCAAAGGCCGACCCCCCTCCTCGACCGGATTGACCGAGCCGATGATATTTGAACTATGCGTCATGCATACGACCTTAACCCGTTCATCCAACAAACCCCGCAAATCATCCAATGACAGTTCGCCGGAGCGCGGGTCAACCGCCCACACCGCCAGTTCCGCATCGTTGCGCCGGCACAACCGCTCGAAGAAATACGCATTCAAACCCTATATATCCAGCACCAGAACCCGCGATTTTGAACGGGAACAGCAAACCGCAATCCGCATGTTCGACGCCTTTTCGGCATCGGTCTGCACCATGTCGCGATGATCCGGCGTGCCTTCAATCACTCCGGTCAGACAGCTGCCACAGACACCGCTTTGGCACGAGGTCTCGACCGGAATCCCGGCCCGGCTCAGGACATCCAGGATGGTTTCGTCCGGCCCGACCGTGAACTCGCGCCCGGAGCGCCGGGCGCGCAGGGAGAAAGAGGCGCCTTTCGTGTCGATCTCGGCACCGAAATACTCCGTGTGAACCTGTTCGGCGGGCACTCCGACGGCTACCGCGGCGTCCCGCACATGGTCCATATATCCACTTGGGCCGCACAAGTAGATCTGCACCTCAGGCCCGGCTGCACGAATCAGGCGCTCCGCATTGAGCGGCCCGGCCGCAGGCGCCCCATCGTCGGGCTGGTCGAAATAGACTTGGATGCGGTCTGCAAAGGGCGCTGCGGCGATCTCGCCGGCAAAGGCCAGGCGTTCAGGGCTGCGAACGGAAATGTGCAGATGGAAATCCCGCCCCGCGTTCTGCAGTTCCCAGGCCATCGCCCAAATCGGCGTCAGGCCGATCCCCCCGGCGAACAGCAGCACCGGCCCGGGGCGGCGCGTCAACCCGAAGCGATTACACGGCCGCCCGATCGTGATTGTGGACCCGGTCCGGTATTTCCGAAACGCGGCAACCGACCCGCCGGTCGAGCGGGCATCTTTCTGGATGGCAATGCGGTAGCGCCCCGTTGTAATTAACCCGGTCAGCGAATACTGGCGAACCATTCCCGGCGCGATGAATACATCGATATGCGCGCCAGCCTCGGCATCGGGGAAAATCATGCCTGGAGACGGTTCGATATCCAGACACATGATATCCTGCGCCACTTCGGTGCGCGCGGTCACGCGGCCCTGCAGTAGCCGCTGAGAATAAGGCGTCGCGTGCGCTTCGCGCCGGGCAATGCCCCGCGTTTCGGTTTGGAACGTTGCGGGAAGGCGCGAAAAAGCGGCGATCGTATTGTTCATCGCCACCTCCGGTTCGCCGACCTCTATTCGCGCGACCCGCGGCAGCATCGCATACAACAACGCTTCCATTTCCAACTGTGCCAGATGCATGCCGACGCACATGTGGATGCCGCTGCCAAAGCCCAGGTGATCCTTCGGATTACGCGACAGATCGAACCAGTCGGGATTCGGGAATGCGCGTTCATCCCGATTGGCCGATGCGAATACCATCAGGACCCTGGCCCCCCTGGGCAGGGTTGTGCCCCCAATCGCGATGCTCTTACTGGTATGGCGCGAAAAGGCCCGGATCGGCGTCCCGAGACGTATCGCTTCGTTGACGGCGTTGCCGGTGAGTCCGGGGTTCCGCTTCAGCGCCTCCCAGGCCTCCGGGTTGCGCGCCAGTTGCCAGATCATCTGTGCGGTCGCCGAAATCGTCGTGTCCAGGCTCGGGTTGATGTAGTCGCGAATGGCAAAAGGCGCGAGCCCGGGGTCGAGAAAACCGGCATCCACAAGTTCATGGATACGGCGGGTCCAACTGCCGGGCTTCAGGTTCTCGCGGGTTGCCCTTTTTTCGATGAACGTCCGCATTGCCTGGATTACCGGCAAAGCCGCCCGACCACGCGAGTTCTGGCAACCAAGCACGTCGAAAGCCGCCGCGGCCCATTTCAGCATATTGTCCCGGCCGAATGCGGGCAGCCCCACCATGTCCCGTACGATATGCAACGGCAAGTGGCGAGCCAGATCAGCGACGGCATCGAAGCCGTCACGCGCCAGAAGATCCTCGACCAGAGCATCCGCCGCCTGCTGGACGGCTTCCCGGATTTCGCTCAACGCGCCCGGCAACAGAGGGGGCGCCATCGCGCGGCGGAGGCAGGAATGGCGCGGCTCGTCCGACGCCACGGTGTTCCCCTGCAAAAATGTACAGCCGAAATCGTCGCCGGCCACGCCGTTGCCGCTGATGAAGTCCGCATGGTTGCGCAGCGCGGCCCGGACTTCGGCATGCCGGGTCAGCGCGTAGCAACCATGGCGGGGCAGCCGGACCACGGGTCCCAGCGCGCGCATCCGCGCGTAGTGCGGCAACGGGTTCCGCACCACCGCATCGGAGTAAAAGTCGATGTTGTATTCCGGCGCTTGCAACGATTTTGTGCGGTTGTTGTTTCAGCGTTGACATGGTATTATCAAGCATTCCACTGATTTGTCAATTAGTTTATCTGGAGGGCCGATAGATGTCGCATTGGAAAAAGGGGTTGATACTTGGCACTGTCCTGAGCATGACGACGACGGTTGGTTTTGCCGCGGACGTCAAACTGACCATGTCGCACTATCTGCCGCCGGTTCTCGGCCTGCATAAAGACTTCATGGAGCCGTGGGCGCGCGAGTTGGAGGCAAAGACCCGCGGCAAGGTGGCTGTCGAGATTCACACCGCGGGCTCGGCGCTGGGCGTGATCACCAAGCAATGGGATCAGGCGGTGGACGGCATCGCAGACATCGTTTTTGGTTTGCATGGCATCCCGCGGGGTCGCTTCAAGTGTACGCCCGCGATCGAGTTGCCGTTCCTGACCGACTCGGCGGAAGAAGCGAACGATATCCTGTGGGAGGTGTTCCCCGACTACCTGCAAGATGAGCATGACGAAGTAAAGGTGCTGGCGCTTATGGCGCACGACCCCGGGGTTCTTGCCACGAAAGGCGTACGGGTCGAGAAGCCTGAGGATCTGAAAGGCTTGCGCATCCGCGTTCCATCGCCGTTCATCGCCGCGATGCTCGAAGACTTGGGTGCGGTGCCCGTCGGCATGCCGCCGGGGCAGGTCTATGAGAACCTCTCGACCGGGGCCATCGATGGCGTGGTTCTGCCCTGGGCCGGCCTGAAAGCGTTCAAGATCACCGAGGTCGCGACGAATGTGATCGAAATAGGGGCGTATACGACCCCCTTCTTCTTCGCTATGAACAAGGAAAAATACGACTCGTTGCCGGCCGATGTGCGCACCGCGATTGACGATATCTCGGGGGATGCGCTGGTCGCAAAGTTTGCCGGGTGGTGGAGCGCATGGGGTGCGGGCGGAGCGGACCAGGTCGCGTCCCGCGGCGGCGAAGTGATTACCCCGGACGCAACGCTTCGGGCTGCGTGGGCGGCCGCGGTGGCGGGCACCAATGCAAAACTCGAAGCGGGTTTGGCCGAAGAGTGTTCGGTGGGCGCGGACTTGATCGCGAAAGTCAGGGAACTCGCCGCAAACTAACTTTCCGCACATAGCGGAACAGGTGCCGCTTTCCGGCACCCGTTTTGCGCTCGGAAATTATGCATAGACTTCTCGACTTGGCGACCTGCGTGTTGGTTTGGGTCGGCGGGGCGCTGTTGCTCTTGGCGATTCTGCTGACTGTCGGCGACGTGATCGCACGGGTGCTGTTCGCCACTGGCTATATCGGGCTTGTCGATGTCACCCAATTCGCGGTCGTCGGCTTTGCCTATCTGGGAATGCCCTTCGCCTTTTGGCGGCGGCGGCATGTGGCGATTGAGCTTTATGACCACTTGCTTGGCCCGCGCAGCGATGCCGTATTGCGACTATTGGGCGCCGCACTCGCCTGCACAGTGTTAATCCTGCTGCTGACCTATGGTTGGACCCAGGCGATGCGTACCCTGCGCTACGGCGACGTCTCGCAGAATGCCGAAATCCCGATGATCGCGTTCTGGGTGCTGGTGCTGTCGGGGGCGGCAATCTCTTCGCTGATTGTCACTATCCAGGCTTTGACCGCTGTTGGCGACTTGCTGATGCGCCGTGGTTGATCTCCTGCCGCTCGAAGCCTGGGGCGCGATCGGATTCGCCGCGTTGCTGGTGCTGATTTCGCTGCGGGTCCCGGTCGCAATCGCCATGGCGAGCGTCGGCATTATCGGGGGGTTCCTTATGTCGGGGTTGCGGCCGACAGGTCTCACGTTCGCGGCCGGGGCGCTCGAGGCGATCTTTCCCTACGCGCTCTCGGTCATCCCGCTCTTTGTTGTGATGGGCGTGTTCGTGACCCATGCGGATTTGTCCCGAAAACTCTATGACGGGATGCATGCATTGGTCGGGCACCTCCCCGGCGGGCTGGCTCAATCGACCGTTGCGGCTTGTGCGATGTTTGGCGCGATATGCGGGTCTTCGCTGGCGACAGCCGCCACGATGACCCGCGTCGCGCTGCCGCAAATGCGGGCGCGAGGCTATTCAGATCGCCTGGCCACCGGCTCAATTGCTGCAGGCGGCACGCTGGGTATCTTGATCCCGCCCTCGGTCATTCTGCTGATTTATGGCGTAATGACCGGAACATCTGTCGGAAAGTTGTTCGTGGCCGGGCTGATCCCGGGCCTTGTGGCGACGCTCTTCTATCTCGCCGCGGTGCGCTATGTCGTGTGGCGGGACCCGGCATCCGGGCCGGCCGAACCGCGTCAGCCCTGGGGCGCACGGCTTATGCGTCTGGCGGGGGTTTGGGACGTCTTCCTGCTCTTTGGCATTGTCCTTGGGGGGATCTACGGCGGTTGGTTCTCGACCATCGAAGCCGCGGCCATCGGCGCATTCGGCGGCCTGCTGGCGGCCGGAATACGCAACCGATCGCTGGGTTTTCTGCCGAAGGCTATCGAAGAGGCCGCCGGCACCACGGCAATGATCTTCCTGATTATCGTCGGAACCGCAACTTTCAACGCATTTATCGAACGCACGCATCTGCCCGCCACCATCATCACCTTGGTGGATGGTCTGGGCCTGTCGCCCATCCTGGTCGTCATTCTCCTGATGGCGCTCTACCTGCTTCTCGGCTGTTTCATGGACGGGTTGTCGGTTATTTTCGTGACCATCCCGGTGGTCTTCCCCTTAATCGAGGCTCAGGGCATAAATCCGGTCTGGTTCGGTATCCTGCTGGTCTGTTCGACGGAGATTGGCCTGATTACGCCGCCTGTTGGCATGAATCTCTTCGTAATCAAGGGGTTGGCCGGGAATGTCCCTATCCGAACGGTCTGGCATGGCGCAGTGCCGTTCGTTGTCGCAGATATCCTGCGTCTGGCGCTGCTAATCGCCGTTCCGGCCCTGACCCTGACATTGCCGTCAACGATGGACTGATCCTGGCAGCGGCAGGCCGGTTTGCGCGCGCGCGGTTTCGCCAATGGGCGCATGCGGCGAATGCGGTGTCTGCCTTCGTGCAGGGCGCGCCGCAAAGTCGTATAATCACCTGCGGTCATCCCCATGGCGGTGAAGGTCGGTCCCCCCGGCGGCGATGCGTTGTGAACCCGGTCAGGTCCGGAAGGAAGCAGCCGCAGCAGCCAACTCGGGCGCCGGGGCCGGGTCGGCCGGACCCGCCACCTTTGACATTTCCCGGATTTCGGGATGTCGGGATATCGCGGTTCCGGTTTCCATTTTGCTCAATTTATAATTTGTTTTTCCGTCGAATCGCCCCCGACCGCCGTCGAGCATCAACCCCGCAAACAACCGCAAACAACCGATGAGTTACCAGGCGCTGGCCCGCAAGTGGCGGCCAAAAATTTTCGAGCAGGTCATCGGCCAGGAGCATGTGGTCTCGGCGCTGGTCAACGGCCTCGACCGCCAGCGCGTGCACCACGCGT
>JAPPQJ010000086.1 GCA_028817015.1 Gammaproteobacteria bacterium | reverse complement strand
GCGTGACCGGGGTATGGGTGTCCTCGGTGAGAGTGGCGCACCCGCCTAACAGCAGGGCCGCGGTCAGGGTCGCCATGATTTTCCTGGTTTGATTGCGCATGAGAGTTCTCCGTTGTTTGGTGAATTGCCGACGCAGCGGCGCCGGGCCGTTGCGACTATCAACTCGATAACAAGTGAAGTTCCCGCCTATTCGCGCGGCGGTCATGAATCCGCCGGGTTCAGTGGCTGTGGTATTTGGCAGGTAACCCGGCTAATGCGGGTTATCAAGTCAATAGTCGCAAGCGGGATTTACGCACACCGCCGCCGATGCTGTCAACCGCGGCGGCGGCGTTAGCCGCCACTTCGGTCTCGAACAAGGGGTTTGACATGACAACAGTGACTTTTCTTTCCTGCGCCGCCCTCTCCCGGAGGGACGGAAAATCAACCCGCCGGGCGGCGATTAGAACCGCAACCACCCCTCCAGTTGACCAACCACAGGTTGGCCAGTGGGGCCCCGCCATCGGCGGATTTAACATGACAATCGTGTCTTTAATTGAACCGGCGCGGGACCGACGAAAGTCGCTGAACTGCGACTGTCGCCTCGTTGCAGTGAGAGCGACCGTCACTTGCCGCCTGTCGTCCGCGCCGCCGCTTGAATCGGCACGGCCGACGCCTTACACTGCACCCTTCCCCGGCCGCTGAGCACCGCCGCTTTGCCGTTTGATGCCGCCGAATCCGTTGTTCGCTCTCAGCGCCGCCGCCCCTGCCTCCCGCCCCATGCTTGAAGCCACCGGCCTGGAATGCGTGCGCGGCCATCGCCGGCTTTTCACCGGGTTGCACTGCAAACTGGAAAGCGGCGACCTGCTGCAAATCCACGGCGAGAACGGCGCCGGCAAGACCTCGCTGCTGAGACTCCTGTGCGGCTTGAGTCTGCCCGAGGCCGGCGAAGTGCGGTGGAACGGCGCGCCGCTTGCCGGCAACCGCCCGGACTTTCACCGCGCTGCCGCCTATCTCGGCCACCGCACCTCGCTGAGCGGCGATTTGAGCGCGCTGGAAAATCTTCGCACGGCGCGCGCGCTGTCGGGCCGTGGCGCGGAAATATCCTGCACCGAAGCGCTACGGCGCATGGGGCTGGGCGACTGCCTGCGCCTGCCGTGCCGGGCGTTGTCGGCCGGCCAGCGCCAGCGCGCCGCCATCGCCGGATTGCTGCTGCGCCCCGGCGGAGTCTGGTTGCTGGATGAGCCGGCCACGGCGCTCGACCAGCACGCCATCCGGCAACTGGGGGACATCATACAGGCGCAGGCCGCGGGCGGCGGCATGGTGGTGTTCACCAGCCACCGCGAACTGGCGGCCGGCGGCGCGCCGGTGCGGCAACTCCACCTGGCGGATTTCCAGTGACCGCGGCCTCGACGCCCGCGGCCTGCGCCGCCTTATTGCGCCGCGACCTGACTATCGCCTGGCGGCGGCGCGGGGAAATCCTGCACCCGCTGTTGTTCTTCGTCATCGTCTCGGCGTTGTTTGCGTTCGCGGCCGGCCCCGACCCGGCGTTGTTGGCGGTGGCGGCGCCGGCGGTCATCTGGGTCGGCGCGCTGCTGGCGACGCTGCTGGCGCTGCCGCGCGTGTTCGCCGACGACCACCGGGACGGCGTGCTTGAACAACTCCTGCTCAGCCCGCATCCGCCGACGCTGCTGGTGCTGGCCAGGACGCTGACCCACTGGCTGCTCAGCGGAGCGCCGCTGGTGGTGGTCGCGCCGCTTCTCGCGGAAGTGTTGGGCCTGCCCCGCGAGGCGTGGCCGGCGCTGCTGGCCGGCCTGCTGATGGGCACGCCGGCGCTGAGTCTGGTGGGGGCGGTGGGCGCCGCGCTGACCCTCGCGGCGCGCGGCGGCGGAGTGCTGCTGGCGCTGCTGATGCTGCCGCTGTCGGTGCCGATTCTCATCTTCGGTGCCGGCGCGGTGCGCGCGGCGGTGCTGGGCGGTGATGCGGGCGCACCGTTGCTGCTCCTCGGCGCATTCCTGCTGCTGGCGCTGGCGCTGGCGCCGGCGACCATCGTCGCGGCATTGCGGGCCAGTTTGAATTAGCGCTGACCGGCCCATCGCGGGGGCGGCGCCCCGGCCATCGTTTGGCCCGCACAACGCGCCACCGCCCGTTTTGCGCTTCGGCGCAAAGCAAAACTTCGCCCGCCTGCAAGCAAAACCATCCCGTGCGGCGCATTCGGTCTGTGTCGGCTGACTCACCGGCGCCATCTGTTTTCCTGCAAGCAAGTGATCCCGGCCTGTGACGGATGACGGCTGGTTCTGGTAAACTTTTTTTTTGCCTCCTGCCCGGTCAGACCCCTCACATTTTCCGGGTTCAGCCCCCATCTGTGTTTTTAGTAAACCGTCCACACCCGAATCATCCCGCGCCCCGGCCCTGTTCGCGCAATCCCTCGAAAATCAATCATTGCTATAATTCCCGGTAAACACCCTGCCGTCACCCGAACCCGGTATGCGCGCGCACATCGACCCCGCCCCCGACCTACCGCAGTCCGCCATCCGGACCCGGTTTCACCGCTTTATCTCACCTCCCTGGTTCTATCGCTTCGCGGCGCGATGGTCGGGGCGCCTGGGCTGGTCGGCGTTGCTGTTGTTCGCGGCCGGGGCCTGCGGCGGCCTGGTGCTGGCTCCGCCGGATTATCAGATGGGCGACAGTTACCGCATTCTGTATGTGCACGCGCCGGCGGCGTGGATGTCGATGTTCGTCTATGCGGTGATGGCGGCGGCGGCGGCCAGCGGGTTAATCTGGCATCTGAAACTGGGAGAGGCGGTGGCCCGCGCCTGTGCGCCGCTGGGCGCGGCATTTACGCTGTGCGCGCTGGTGACCGGATCGTTGTGGGGGCGGCCGACCTGGGGCGCGTATTGGGTGTGGGACGCGCGGCTGACTTCGGAACTGGTGCTGCTGTTTCTGTTTGTCGGCTGCATGGCTTTGTCGGAGGCGCTGGATGACCGCCGTTCGGCGTCGCGGGCGGCGGCGGTGTTGGCCGTGGCGGGGGTTGTGAACCTGCCGATCATTCACTTTTCGGTGGAATGGTGGAACACCCTGCACCAGGGAGCCAGCGTTGCCCGGTTCGGGCGGCCCAGTGTGGATACGCGGATGTTGATCCCGCTGCTGATTATGTTCGCGGCCTTCAATTTGTATTTTCTGGCGGCGCTGCTGAACCGCGTCAGTTGCGAATTGCTCGACCGGGAACGGCGCACTCAGTGGGTGGCGGAGGTGGCGCGTGGCTGAGTTTTTCGCCATGGGCGGCTATGCGTTTTATGTCTGGGGCAGTTACGCCACGGTCACCGCGGTGCTGGTGCATCAATATGCGGCGCCGCTGATTCGCCGGCGTAAACTGCTGCGGGAACTGGCCGGCGAGGCCCGGTCGTGAAGCCGCAACGCCGCCAACGTCTATTCCTGATGGCGCTGCTGGTGGCCGCGGTCGGCGGCGCCGCGGGGCTGTCGCTGACCGCGCTGGAGCGCAACATCAACCTGTTTTTCAGCCCCTCCCAGGTGCAAGCCGGCGAAGCGCCCGACGGCGGCGTGTTCCGGGTCGGCGGCATGGTCGTGGACGGCAGCGTGGCGCGCGGCGAGGCCGACCTGTCGGTTAACTTTGCGCTGACCGACACGGCCGCCACCATTCCGGTGGCGTATACCGGCATCCTGCCCGACCTGTTCCGCGAGGGGCAGGGAATCGTGGCCTTAGGGGCGATGCGCGGCGGGGTATTCGTGGCCACCCAGGTGCTGGCCAAGCACGACGAGAATTATATGCCGCCGGAGGTTAACCAGGCGTTGCAGGCCGCCAACCGGGGGAAATACGGCGGCGGTGACAGCGGCGCGCCGTCATTGCCATGATCCCCGAACTCGGCCATTTCGCGCTCATCTTAGCGCTGCTGATGGCGCTGTTGCAGGCGATCCTGCCGTTATACGGCTCGTTCGCCAACATCCCGGCGTGGGTGGCCGTGGCCCGGCCCGCGGCATACGGTCAGTTGCTGCTGGTCGCGCTGGCCTTCGCCGGCCTGCTGTATGCGTTCATCCACGGCGATTTTTCCGTGGCTTATGTGGCTAATCATTCCAACAGCCACCTGCCTCTGCTGTATCGCATTTCCGGGGTGTGGGGCGGGCACGAAGGCTCGCTGCTGCTGTGGAGTCTCATTTTAGCGCTGTGGAGCGGCGCGGTGGCGGCGTTCACCCGCCACATCCCGGACCGCATCGCCGCCCGCATCCTGTCGGTGATGGCGATGATTAGCGTCGGTTTTTTCCTGTTCATGCTGCTCACCTCCAATCCGTTCGCGCGCCTCATCCCGGCGCCGGCGGAGGGGCGCGACCTCAACCCGCTGCTGCAGGACATCGGCCTCGCCATCCACCCGCCGATGCTGTATGCCGGCTATGTCGGCTTCTCGGTGGCGTTCGCGTTTGCGGTCGCGGCGCTGCTCGGCGGGCGGCTGGATGCGGCCTGGGCACGGTGGGCGCGGCCGTGGACCAACATCGCGTGGATGTTCCTGACCATCGGCATCGCCCTGGGCTCGTGGTGGGCGTATTATGAACTGGGCTGGGGCGGCTGGTGGTTCTGGGACCCGGTCGAAAACGCCTCGTTCATGCCGTGGTTGGCCGGCACCGCCCTGCTCCACTCGCTGGCGGCCACCGCCAGCCGCGGCGCCTTCAAGGCGTGGACCGTGCTGCTGGCGGTATGCGCGTTTTCGCTGTCCCTGTTGGGCACTTTTCTGGTGCGCTCCGGGGTGCTGACCTCGGTGCACGCCTTCGCCACCGACCCGGCACGCGGCCTGTTCATTCTGATTTTCCTCGGCATCGTGGTCGGCGGCTCGCTGGCGCTTTATGCTTGGCGCGCACCGGCGCTGGCCGCTCACATCCGCTTCGCCCCGCTGTCGCGGGAAACGGCGCTGCTGATCAACAACGTGTTTTTCGGGGCATTGTGTTTCGCCGTGCTGACCGGCACCCTGTATCCGCTGATCCTGGACGCTTTGAGCGGCGCCAAGATTTCCGTCGGCGAGCCCTATTTCAATTTCCTGTTCGCGGTCATCGGCGCGCCGCTGGCGTTGTGCATCGGCGTCGGCGCGCTGTTGCGCTGGAAGCGCGACCACATAGCCCGCCTGCGCCGCCAACTGCCGGCGGCGGCGCTGGTCAGCGTGGGCGCGGGGCTGCTGTGGCCGCTGGCCATGACCCATCATCCGTATTCGCTGAACGCGGGGCTCGGCCTGGCCCTGGGGTGCTGGGTGATGGTCAGCGCGCTGCTGGGGCTCAGGGAGCGAAGCGGCGGTTGGCGGTGGCGCAATTTGGCCCACACGCCGCGCTCCGTATACGGCATGACCCTGGCGCATTTTGGCGTCGGCGTGTTCATCATCGGCGTTACCTTCACCAACGCCTACAGCGTTGAAAAAGACCTGCGCATGGCGCGCGGCGAGACCGTCCACCTGGCCGGCTACGGGTTCCGCTTCAACGGCGTGTCGGATCATCGCGGCGTCAACTACGACGCGGCACGCGGCGAATTGGTGGTCAGCAAATCGGCCGGCGGCGGGCGGCGGACCATCGCGCTATACCCGGAAAAGCGCACCTACCTGGTGCAGAAAAACCCGATGACCGAGGCCGCCATAGACGCCGGCCTGACCCGCGACCTGTATGTCGCCCTGGGCGAGGCGCTGGATGGCGACCAGGTGTGGTCGGTGCGCATCTACTACAAACCGTTCATCCGCTGGATCTGGTTGGGCGCGCTGCTGATGGCGGGCGGCGGCCTGGTGGCGGCCACCGACAAACGCTATCGGCGGCGGGCGCGCTCCGCGGCGGGAGAGGCGACCGCTGTTCCACCCCAAACAGCCGGGCAGGCAGCAGCCGGATGAACCGCTTCGCCATCCCGCTGCTGGCGTTTGTCGTAGTGGTCGCCTTCCTCGGCGTCGGCCTGACCCTGAAACCGCGCGAGTTGCCGTCTCCGCTGCTCGGCAAGCCGGCGCCGGCGTTTGAGTTGCCGGGCCTGCCGCCGGCCCGGGAGGCCTTTAGCAGCGCGCAGATGCGCGGCGATGTGTGGCTGCTCAATGTCTGGGCGTCGTGGTGCGCGGCGTGCCGCACCGAGCACCCGTTGCTTAACCGCCTCGCCCGGGCCGGCACTTTGCGCATCGTCGGTTTGAACTACAAGGACGACGCCGCCGACGCCGACGCCTGGCTGCAGCGCTTCGGCAACCCCTACACCCACATTGCGTTCGACCGCCACGGCCGGGTCGGCATCGAATACGGCGTCTATGGCGTCCCGGAAACCTACCTGATCGACCGGCACGGCATCATCCGCTTCAAGCACATCGGCCCGCTCACACCCGACATCATGCAGCACCGGTTGCTGCCGCTGGTCGAGACATTGAACGGGGATTCGGCTTGACCCGCCCGGCCCTGATGGCGCCGGTGATGCTGGCCCTGCTGGTCACTGCGGCGCCCGGCCCGGCCGCCGCACAGGTGGAGGCGGTGAACTTTGAAAACGCGCGGCAGGAAGATTTATACCGCGACCTAATCGACGAATTGCGCTGCCTGGTGTGCGCCAACCAGAGTCTGTCCGACTCCAACGCCGACCTGGCCGCGGACTTGCGGGCCCGGGTGTATGAAATGGTGGCCGGCGGGCAAAGCCGCGAGGCGATCATCGACTACATGGTCAAACGCTACGGCGAGTATGTGCTCTACCGCCCGCGACTTTCCCCGGCGACCGCTTTTCTGTGGTTCGCGCCGTTTGCGGTGGCGCTGGCGGGTTTTGCGCTGATCTTCACGATGGCCAAACGCCGCTCCCGGCAGCCGCCCTGCACCGCCGCGCAGTCGCAGCAAGCGCGTGCGCTGCTGGAAGACGAGCGCCATTGGTGATCCTGTTCATGTTGTGCGCGCTGGCGCTGGCCGGCGCGGCCATGGCGATCATCTGGCCGGCGCTGCGCGGGCGGCGGCCGCTTAACCGCGACCAACTCGCGCGGCAGAATATTCAAGCCGCGCGCCAGCGCCTGGAAGAACTCGAGCAATGCGGCGATGAGGACCACGCGGCGCGTGCGCAATCGCGGGGCGAAATCGAGCGCGCGCTGTTGGACGACCTGGCCGCTGACCCGGAGTCGGGTGCGGCGCAAAATGCCGGGCCGCCCAAAGCCCCCGGCAAGGCGGCCACGGCGCTTATCGGGGGGTCGATTCCGGCCGCCGCCGTGGCCATCTATCTGGTGCTGGGCAATGTCGGCGCGCTGACGCCGCCCGACCCGGTCCCGGCGGCGCCCGATGCCCCGCCGATGACCGAGGTGATGCGCCAACTCGAGCAGGCGTTAGTCGATGACCCGGACAACCCCGGGCACTGGGCGCTGGCCGGGCGGGCGTATATGGCCGTGCGCCGTTTCGACCAAGCCGAACACGCCTATCGCACCCTGCACCGCCTGGTCGGTGACGACCCGGAGGTGCTGGTCGCCTGGGCGGACGCGGCGGTAATGGCCAATAACGGCGTGTTCTCGAAGCCGGCGCTGGCCCGAATCGAGCAGGCGCTGAAGTTGTCCCCGGAGAACAAAAACGCGCTGTGGCTGGCCGCCCTGGGCGCCGAAGCCGGCGCCGATTACCGGCGGGCGCTGTCGCACCTGCAGCGCCTGCTGCCGCTGGTCGAAGAGGAGACGCAGGAGCGCGTCGAAGTGATAAGCCTCATCGCCAAAATGCGGCGGCTGGAGGCCCCGGCCGGGGGCGACTCGCCGGCGGTGGAAGCGGAGGCGTCTAAAGCCGTGCCGGTGGCGCTGAGCGTGGAGGTGAAAATCGACCCGGCGCTGGCCGCGCAAGTGGATGCCGGTGATGGCGCCGACCGGGTGGTCTATGTGTTCGCCACAGCGCCGCAAGCCGGCGGGCCGCCGCTGGCGGTGAGCCGCCACCGCGCCTCGCAATGGCCGATTGCGGTGGTTTTGGACGATTCCATGGCCATGATGCCCGGCCTCACCCTCTCCGACTTCCAGCGGGTGGCGGTGATGGCGCGGCTGTCGCGCTCCGGCGACCCGGCCGCCTCGCCGGGGGATTTTCAAAGCGCGGCGGTGGTGGTGCGCAGCGACCGCCGGGCCAAATTGCAACTGGTGATCGACCGTGTGGTCGGTGCTGCCGGGGACCGGGACGCAACCGCTGAGCGGTGAGGCGGGCGCCGGCCGTTAGCCGCTAATCGGCAAACTCAATGGTGATACGCCGGTTCTGCTTGCCCTTGCTCTTGATGCTGTGAACCCGCACGGCGCCGATTTCGCCGCTGGAGGCGACATGGGTGCCGCCGCACGGTTGCAAGTCGGCGCCCCGGAATTCCACCAGGCGCACGCGCCCGCCGCCGCGCGGCGGCTGCACCGACATGGTTCTAACCAGTTCCGGCTGGCGGTCCATTTCCTCATCGCTGATCCAGCGCAGGCGCATGGGGTGGTCTTCCTCGATTAGGCGGCTTAACTCAGCCTCGATGCGCGCCTTGTCCGGCGCCTCGGGCAGGTCGAAATCCAGACGCCCGCTGCCGTCCCGAATGGAGCCGCCGGTGACCGGCGCCGGGATGACCGCGCACAGCATGTGCATGCAACTGTGCATGCGCATCAGGCGGTGGCGGCGCGGCCAGTCGATTTCCAGGCCGACCCGCTCGCCGACTTCGGGCAGCGCGCAACCGTCGGCGACCAGGTGCAGGTGGGCGCCGGACGGGCGCTCCTTGCGGGTGTCGATGACCGCCAACCGGCCGCCGCCGGCGCGAGTCAGCGTGCCGGTGTCGCCGGGCTGCCCGCCGCCCACCGGATAAAACACCGTGCGGTCAACGCACACGCCGCTGCCGTGAACCGCGACCACGGTGGCGTCGCAGCGTTTCAGGTAGGCGTCTTCCCGGAACAGTTCGATGGTCATGTCATCCTCCGGTGGATTGGGAAATCGATTCGGATATTTTCTGCCGCACCTGCTGGGCCACCTGCACGGCGATTAAGCCGTCCTCGCCGGCGACCAGCGGCCGGCGGCCCAGGCGCACGCAGTCAACGAAGTGCGCAAGTTCCGCATTTAACGGCAACTGCGGTTCCACTGCAAGGCGCCGCTCGACCAGTTTCGGAAAGCGCGCGCCGCCGGTGGCCGGTTCGGTGAACACATGATCCAACTCCTGGTCGGTGAAATTCAGGCCGAGGTAGCCGTGCCGGGAAAACACCCGGATGCGGCGGAAGCGGTTGCGCGACACCCGGCTGGCGGTCACATTGGCGACCGCGCCGTTGCTGAATTCAAGGCGGGCGTTGGCGATGTCGATGTGTTCCGTGATCACCCGGGCGCCGGCGGCGAAGACGTCCTTGAGTTCGGCGGACACTAACGACAACACGATGTCGATGTCGTGGATCATTAAATCGGCGACCACATCGACATCGGTGGCGCGCTCGACGAACGCGCCGAGGCGGTGTACTTCGATGAAGCGCGGATTGTCGGCCCACTCGGCCAGTTTCATCACCCCGGCGTTAAACCTCTCCAAGTGGCCGATCTGCAAAATCACGCGGCGGGCGGCGGCCAACTCGACGATCGCGCGGCTTTCCTCGACGCTCGGCGCAACCGGTTTTTCCAGCATGGCGTGGATGCCGTTGCCGAGGACGATTTCGGCCACCGGCAGGTGCACGCTGGTCGGCACCACGATGCTGGCGGCGTCCACCCTGCCGACCAACTGCTCGGCCGAGTCGAACGCCTGGCAGTCATGGCGGGCGGCGGCGGCCTCGGCGCGCGCGCGGTCGGTGTCGACCACCGCCACCAGGCGCACGCCGGGCATGCGGTGATAGATGTCGGCGTGCACCGCCCCCAGGCAGCCGACGCCGACCACCGCCACGCGCAGGGGCGTGCCGGGGGTTGGGCGGGGTTGTTTCAACCGGCTCAACGGGATCAATCCGGGCAGCGCGATTCCCGGCGCAGCCACGGCCCGCCCGGTGCCGGCGCAATGGGGGTCATGGCCGCTCAGCCGCCGCTGCGGCGGGTGCCGTGGACACGCGCCCGCCCTTTAGCATTTGCGCGCAACTCATCGGGCAGGCGCAGATGGCGCGGCGCAGCGCTTCCACGGCCGGCAACCGGGGATAGCCTTTGCGCCAGGCGATGATGACTTCGCGGGTCGGGGTTTTATCGGCAAACCGCCGAATCGCCAGCAGGCGGCGCGAATACTCCTCGGCACCGGCCGCCGTGCACGGCAGCACCGTGACTCCCACGCCGCTGGCCACCATGTGGCGAATGGTTTCGATGGAGCCGCCTTCCAGGGTTTTCTGCAGGTCGGCCTGAGGGCCCGAACTGAGGCAGGACGGGCATTCTTCCAACACCTGGTCGCGGAAACAATGCCCCTGGCCCAGCAGCAGAACCGTCTCATCCGCCAGTTTCTCGCTGTGCACGGCTCCGTTTCTCGCCAGCGGATGGGACAACGGCAACACCACCACAAACGGCTCCCGATAGACCGGCAGGGTGTCAACGCCCGGCTCGCTGAACGGGCTGGACAGGATGATGGCGTCGAGGCTGCCCTGTTTAAGCAGAACGCGCAGGTCGGCGGTGAAGCCCTCCTCGACGATGATCGACATCTCCGGCACCTGGTCGCGCAGGATAGGAATCAAGTGAGGCAGCAGATACGGGCCGATAGTGTAAATCACCCCGACCCGCAACGGCTCAGCCAGCGGGTCGGCGCTGCCCTGGGCGATGCGCCGGACTTCGTGCGCGGCCTCCAGCACCCGCTGCGCCTGGGCCACGATCTGCTTGCCGACCGGGGTGGGCAGGACCTGGTTGGGGGCGCGCTCGAACAGCACGACGCCGAGTTGCTCTTCCAGTTTCTTGACCGCCACGCTCAAGGTCGGCTGGCTGACAAAGCACGATTTCGCGGCGCGCCCGAAATGCCGCTCCCTGGCGACCGCGACGATGTATTTAAGTTCGTTCAGGGTCATCGCCGGGCCGCCAATGGCTCCGGTCAGCGAAGGCGGTCAGGCCGGGGCGTCCAGGTCACCGACCAGGGATTGGGCGACAGCCGCCGGCAGCGGGCCGGTCGCGTGGGTGTAGTTGCGGTGCTCGACGCCGATGCGGATGTCGGCCCCGGCTTTGGCGGCCTCGACCATCGCCGCCGACAACTCAAAGCGCAGGAAATGAACCGCCGAGGTCTTGTCCTCGGTTTCCCGCACCAAATCTTCGTTGGCCACCGGGCGGCATTTGTCGTGAGCGCCGACTTGAATCCACACCCGGCGCTCGACGCCAATGAGCCGGCCAAGCGCGCGGCGGCGCTCGGCTTGGTCTTCAAATTCCAGCATGAAGGTGGCCTTCCAGTTGGCGCCGTCGGGAATCAGCGGGTTGTAGGCCGCCAGTTCCTCCTCGATTCCGGCGGCCTCGAAAATCTTCTCGGTGCGCAGAATTTCCTGGACCTGGTATTGCATGGTCACGCGGTCCTCGAAATACAGCGTCGCGTTGGGGCCAAGCGGCACGCGCCGGTTTTGCTTGTGCGCCATGACCCCGGCGCGGTAGTCGGAGCGCTGTTCGGCGTAGGTTTCCAGACTCATCAAGTCGGTTCGGGTCAGTTTTTGCATGGCATGAACGGGGGTGTCGAGTGTTGTGTTCACAGGGGGCGCGGCGGCCGCCTAAATCGCATAAGCGCGGCGCAGCAGCGAAACCGGGTGCGCGGTGGCGCTGCCGTCGGCCATGCCGTGTTCGATGAATCGCCCGGCCATCGGGCAGTCGCTGCCGTAGTGGTCCACTTCGGCCTGTTTGATTTTGTTGACCACCGGGCGGCCGATCTTTACAGCCGACGGATACGACTTGTGCTTGACTCCGTAGGTGCCGTTATGCCCGGAGCACCGCTCGATGACGGTGACCTCGGTGCCGGGCACCAGTTGCAGGCACTGGCGGGTCTGCATGCCGATTTTCTGCACCCGCTGGTGGCAGGCGGCGTGATAGGCCACCTTGCCCAACGACTCTTTGAACGCGGTGTTCAGCAATCCTTCGCGGTGGCGCTCCATCAGGTATTCAAACGGGTCAAAGACCGCGTCGGCGACCCGCCGCACCGCTTCGTCATCGGGAAACAGCAGCGGCCATTCCTGGCGCAGCATGAGCGCGCAGGAAGGCACCGGGGCGATGATGTCCCAGCCTTGTTCGACCTTTTCGGCCAGGCCGGGGATATTGGCCTGTTTGGATTTTTCCACCGCTTCCAGGTCGCCCAATTCCATCTTCGGCATGCCGCAACACCGCTCCCTGCCGGCCAGGGTCACGGCGATGCCGTTGTGCTCGAGCACCGCAATCAGGTCGTCGCCGAGGCCGGGCTCGTTGTAGTTGCCGTAGCAGGTGGTGAACACCGCCACCTTGCCGCGGGTGCGGCCGGCCGGCTGCGGTTCGCCCGGCCCGGATGCGGCATCGGCCGCGGCGCGGGCGCGGTGGCGGCCGCGCAAGGTGTCGCTGTGTTTGTGGTACTTCGGCACGCCCGCTTGCGGATGCACGCCTAACGCATGCTTGAGCAGGCGGCGCGCCGGTTTGGATCGATTGGCGGCGTTAACCGCGCCCACCACCACGGGAATCCCCGCTAATTTGCTGACCGCATCGGTGGACGACAGGATTTTCTCGGCGGCGCGCACCCCGCCGTTGCGGAATTTCACCGCCTTGGCGCGCAGCATCAGATGGGGAAAATCGATGTTCCACGGATGCGGCGGGATATACGGGCATTTGCTTTGATAGCACAGGTCGCACAGATAGCAATGGTCAACCACCTTCCAGTAGTCGTCTCGCGCGACTCCGTCCACCTCCATGGTTTTCGACTCATCGACCAGGTCGAACAGCGTCGGAAAAGCGTTGCACAAACTAACGCAGCGCCGGCAACCGTGGCACAGGTCAAACACGCGCTCGAGTTCGTCGAGCAATTCCGCCCGGTCG
Source organism: Gammaproteobacteria bacterium (assembly GCA_028817015.1). GTDB lineage: Bacteria > Pseudomonadota > Gammaproteobacteria > Arenicellales > Poriferihabitantaceae > JAHRAW01. Next base: position 4,816 of record JAPPQJ010000086.1, on the reverse strand, counting down.
TAGAACTTCGGGGTTTTCCAGTCGATGGGGTGGCGGGTCGGCGCTTCGAGGCCGCCTTCGCCGGCGGATGGAGGGGTCATGGCGTCATCTCAAACGGTCAAAAGCGCGGCCGCCGGGGAAGGCGCCCGGCGGCTTGTCGGCAACCGCAGTTTGTTGCCGTGAAATTAAATTTCGTTCAGCGCCTTCTGAAAGCGGTTGGCGTGAGATCGTTCGGCCTTGCCGAGGGTCTCGAACCAGTCGGCGATCTCATCAAAACCCTCCTCCCTGGCGGTTTTGGCCATGCCCGGATACATGTCGGTGTATTCATGGGTTTCGCCGGCGATGGCCGCCTTGAGGTTGTCGGGGGTGCCGCCGATGGGCAGGCCGGTGGCCGGGTCGCCGACTTCCTCGAGATATTCCAGGTGGCCGTGGGCGTGCCCGGTTTCGCCTTCGGCGGTGGACCGAAACACCGCAGCCACATCGTTATGCCCTTCGATATCGGCCTTCTGGGCAAAATACAAGTAACGGCGGTTGGCCTGAGATTCCCCGGCGAAAGCGTCTTTCAGGTTTTGCTGGGTTTTTGAGTCGCTCAATTTCATGGTCGTGTTCCTCGTCAAGGGTCAAGGGTCAAGGGTTAAGGGTTGTGTGCCCCGTGTATCGGGACATGGGGGCAATGTAAAACAAATCCAGCCATTAGTCTAATTGATTGTTATAAACAACTCAATAGCCAAGCGCTATTATGACGGCGCCGGCGTTACAGCAGGCCAAGCACGGTCTCGGCATCGCTGACCTTGAAACCGCCTCCCTCCTCGACTTTCAGGTGGGTCACTACGCCGTCATCGACGACCATCGCATAGCGCTGCGAGCGCACCCCCATATGGTGGTCGGTCAGGTCCAGTTCCAGACCCACCGCCTCGGTAAAAGCGCCGCTGCCGTCCGCCAGCATCAGGATGTTGTCTCCGGCATTCTGCGCTTCGCCCCACGCCCCCATCACGAACGCATCGTTGACCGACAAACAGGCGATGGTGTCGACGCCTTTTGCTACAATCGCATCGTGGTGGACCACATAGCCGGGCAGATGCGCCTGGGAGCAAGTGGGCGTGTAGGCTCCGGGCAGCGCAAACAGCACCACCTTTTTGCCGGCGAAAATTTCATCGGTGGTTCGTTCCGCCGGGCCGTCCGGGGTCATCACGGCCAGAGTGATGTTCGGTATGCGGTCTCCAATCTGAATGGTCATTTCAATACCTCCTCGGTAATTGCGATAATTGCGGCAGGGTTAATTGACAGGATAACAGATGAACTATGATACCCGATTTCCGTCGGTCGCCGACCTTAAAGCGCGCGCCAAAAAGCGCATGCCCGGTTTTGCTTTCGAGTATGTGGACGGCGGCATCGACCAGGAACACGGCAAGCGCCGCAACCGCGAGGCCTGGCACGACATGGTCCTCACCCCCCGCTATCTGCGCGATGTGTCGCGCGCCGACCTGAGCGCCCCGGTGTTCGGGCACGCCTACTCGCTGCCGCTGGGGGTGCCGCCGGTGGGCCTTGGCAACATGATGTGGCCGGGCGCCGAAGCGGCCCTGGCGAGGGCCGCCCAGCGCGCCAACATCCCCTATATTCTCAGCACCTTCAGCACCACCGATCTGGATGAAATCGCCGCCCTGGCGCCGGATGTGTGCTGGTTCCAGCTGTATGTGCCGAAAAGCGCCGAAGTGATGAAGCACCTGCTAAAGCGGGTGGCGCGCGCCAACTACCGGGTGCTGGTAGTCACCCTCGACATCCCGGTCGGCGCCAAGCGCAACCGCGAACTGCGCTGCGGCCTTAAACTGCCGTTCAGCTGGACACCGGGCATCGTGTGGCAGTGCGCAACGCATCCCAACTGGTCGCTGCGCACGCTGCGCCACGGCCGCCCCGACTTCGTCAACATCGCCGCATACCGGGAAGACCCGAACCGCGGGTTGTCGCAGTTCATCACCCATTTCAACATGCACGGAGTGACCCGCGAGCGCTTAAGCCTGATACGCGACCTGTGGGACGGCCCGCTGGTGCTCAAGGGCGTGCAGTACGAACAGGATATGCGCGACGCCGCCGACCTGGGCGTCGACGGTCTCATCATCTCCAACCACGGCGGCCGCCAACTGGATGCGGCGCCGGCCGCGGCCCACACCCTGCGCGGCGTGCCCGCCGAAGTGCACCAGCGCATGACGATTATGGCGGACAGCGGCATTCGCACCGGCCTGGATGTGGTGCGGGCCGGGGCGCTGGGCGCGCGCATGGCCTTTTCCGGGCGCTCGTTCTTCTGGGGCATGGGCGCGATGGGCCGGGCCGGCGCCGACCAGGTGGTGGAGATTTTCCGCGATGAAATCAGCCGCACCTTGAAGCAAGTGGGATGCGCATCTTTCACGGCGATGGACCGCGGCTGGCTGATTGCCTCATCCGGGTAACCCCCGTTAAGCGACACTCCGCGCCCGCCGCCGGCCCTCATCCGGCGCGCCGGCAAGCGCCGTTCACCGCCCCGCTTCCGCTTCGCCCCGATGCCGGTTAATTTCGCCGCACCAGGCTTGCGCCGCCCGGCCCGCAGCCCCGGCGAAGTCTTCATCTTGCGCCCCGGCGTAGATAATCCCCCGGGAGATGTTGATGATCAGCCCGGCGCCTCCGGCCACCAAACCGTTTTTCAATACCGCTTCCAGGTCGCCGCCCTGGGTGCCGATGCCGGGAATCAGCAGCGGCAGGTCGCCGGCCAACCGGCGTATCGCTCCGATTTCCCGCGGCCAGGTCGCGCCCACCACCAGGCCGACGTTGCGGTTGCCGTTCCATTCGCCGGCCGCGCGCGCCGCGACATGCTGCGCGACCGTGCGCCCGCCGCTGCTCAACCGCTGGAATTCGCCGCTGCCGGGGTTGGATGTTCGGCACAACACAAACACGCCGTTGTCGGCGTATTCCAAAAACGGCGCCAGCGCATCGCCGCCGAGGTAAGGGTTGACCGTTACCGCATCCGCCTGGTAGCGCTCGAAAGCCTCGCGCGCATACATTCGCGCGGTGGCGCCGATGTCGCCGCGTTTGGCGTCCAGGATCACCGGCGTGTCCGCGTAGCGCCGCTTAATATAGGCGATGGTCCGCTCCAGTTGGCGCTCGGCGCCGATGGCCGCGTAGTGGGCGATTTGCACCTTGAAGGCGCACGCCCATTGCGCGGTGGCGTCGATGATCGCCCGGTTAAAGGCCAGCAGCGGCGCGCGTTGCGTGCGCAGCGACGGCGGCAGTTTGTCGGCATCGGGGTCGAGGCCGACGCACAACAGCGATCCGCTGCTGCGCCAACGGTGGGTCAAGGTTTCGATGAATGGTCCCATTTGCTGCATCCGCATACCGGCGGCGACCGGGTTATAATTGTAACGCGATGGACAATGATACCCCGCCCGCCCCTCCATACATCATCGAAGCGGTTGAACTCGAGTCGCAACTGCCGGATGACGGGTTGATCATCGTCGATGTCGGCGCCCCGGAGACTTACCGCAACGCGCATGTGCCCGGCGCTGTTCATCTCGACTACGCGGCGCTGACCCTCGGGCGGCCGCCGGCACCCGGGTTGCTGCCGCCACCGCAGCAACTCGAAACCGCGTTGCGCACCATCGGCCTGAGCGCGGGGAAACGGGTTGTCGCCTACGATGACCAGGGCAACGGCCGGGCCAGCCGGCTGCTGTGGACACTGGAAGCGGTCGGGCACGCCGGGTTATCGTTGCTGAACGGGGGGCTGCCGGCCTGGGTCGGCGCCGGCTGCGCAACCGAGCAGGCACCCAACCGCGCTGCGCCGGGCGACTTCACCGTGCAAATCAATTCATCGGTGGTCGCCGACCAGGACCAGGTGCTCGCCTCCCTCGATGATGCGCGGGTTATGCTGCTCGATGCCCGAACAGCGGACGAATACAACGGGCTTAAATCGCCGTCCCTGCGCAGCGGCCGCATCCCCGGCGCGGTCCACCTCAACTGGCTGGACACCATCGACCGCGGCAACCACCTGCGCTTCAAGCCGGCCGCGGTGTTGGAGACGATGTTAGCGCAGCGCGGCCTGTCGCGCGACAAGGAAATCATCACCTACTGCCAGACCCACCACCGCTCTTCGCACAGTTTTGTCATGTTGCGGCATCTGGGTTTTGATAAAATCCGCGGATACCCCGGCTCGTGGTCACAATGGGGCAACGACCCGCGCCTGCCCATCGAATAGACCGCCGCCATGATCGTCATCCTCGACCCGCAACTGAGCGGCAACTCGCCCGAGACCGCGGCCATTCTCGACTATCTGCGCGCCGCTCCCGGCATCACCCCGAAGATTCACCAGGTGACCGGCGCCCGGCAAGTGCTCACGGAAATCTACCTGGTGGGCGACACCTCGATCCTCGACCGCGCCGAAATCGAGGCCCTGTCCGGGGTCAGCCGCGTGGTCAAGGTGTCGCGCGCCTACGCCGTACTGGGCCGCCACGCCGGCGATTCGCGCTCCTATGGATTCGACTACAACGGCGTCACCTTCGACCAGGACAGCCTCCACATTTTCGCCGGGCTGTGCGCGGTGGACACACCCGGGCATGTCGAAGAAATGATGAAGGCGGTGGCGCAAGTCGGCTGCCGGTGCACGCGCATGGGCGCCTACAAACCGCGCACCAGCCCCTATTCATTCCAGGGCCACGGCGCCAAGTGTCTGCCGTGGGTTTTTGAATTGGCGGGCAAATACGGCATCAAGGTCATCGCCATGGAGATCACCCACGACAACCACATCGACGAGATCAACCATGCGCTGCGCGAAGCCGGCCACCCGACCGGCGTGATGCTGCAAGTCGGCACGCGC